>JAZSLS010000007.1:0-20406 GCA_045535465.1 Eubacteriales bacterium | reverse complement strand
ATTTTGTCTTCCTAAGACCGCTTGGCCTCCGACTTACTTTGATGCCGATGGGAACAGCACAACTGTGTCCGTGCTTGGCGTGGACGAGGTTTTTGCCGATTTTCTTGCAGCAGACGACACTGCCCACAGCCCTGTTTCCATAATTGCAGGGGAAAAATGCCGTGTGCTTTTTATTCCCTTTGGTGCAATGTTCATACCTTCGGCTGAGTTTAGCGAGGAAAGAAGAATACTGCTTTCTAACCTTGCAAAAATATATGCGGCTAAGTATTTTGCAATGATGGACAGGCTTATTTGCATTTCTATGCCCACTATGCGCGGGAAAATAATAAGGTATTTAAAAATGATGCACGAAAAGACAAAAACCTTTACCTTTGAAATTCCCTTTGACCGTGAAGGCCTTGCCAGATACCTTAACACCGACAGAAGCGCCCTTTCCAGAGAGCTTTCACGTATGAAAAAGGACGGGCTGATTGAATATTATAAAAGCAGTTTCAAAATCAACGATGTTTCGTTACTAAGAGACGGTAAATTTTTTTAAATAAGCATTTATTTGTTGACAAAAGTGAAAAAATAGGTTAAAATTGAGAGAAATATAATAGGAGGATGCGGCTTTTTTTGCTTATGCCGCTATTTAGTAATGGAAAGTATTGGTATACTCTTTCGCTACTTCGGCGAGATAGAATGGCAAATGCCCGTTATGTGGATTATCGGCGCCGTTCTTATTTATCTCGCAATTAAAAAGGATATGGAGCCTACTTTGCTTCTCCCTATGGGCTTCGGTGCTATTCTTATGAACCTGCCTACACCTATGCAGAAATGCCAATTTGGCAACGAGGTTCCAGCTGAAGGCGTTTCCGAAGTGCTTGAAACCCTTTATAACGCAGGTATAGCTAACGAGCTTTTCCCTCTTATACTTTTTATCGGTATAGGTGCGATGATTGACTTCGGCCCCCTTCTTTCCAACCCTAAGATGCTTCTCTTCGGTGCCGCTGCTCAGTTTGGTATATTCTTTACCTACTTTGTTGCAGGTTTGTTCTTCGACGTTAAGGACGCAGCCTCCATCGGTATTATAGGTGCGGCTGACGGCCCTACCGCCATCGTTGTTTCCAGAGCACTTAACTCAAATTACATTGGCGCAATTACCGTTGCGGCTTACTCTTATATGGCCCTTGTGCCTATTATTCAGCCCCCTGTTATCCGTCTTATCACTACTAAAAAGGAACGCTTGATAAGAATGGAATACAAGCCTGCGGCTGTTTCCAAGACCACTCGTATTCTCTTCCCCATAATTATAACCGTTCTTGCAGGTCTTTTTGCACCCGCTTCCGTTGCTCTTGTTGGGTTCCTTATGTTTGGCAACCTTATAAGAGAATGCGGCGTACTTGATAACCTTTCTCAGACCGCACAGAAGGAGCTTGCTAACCTTATTACATTGTTCCTTGGTATAACCATCGCCTTCACTATGAAGGGTGAGCAGTTCCTCCAGCCCGCTACACTTCTTATAATGGGTCTTGGTCTCTTTGCATTTGTATTTGATACCGTTGGCGGCGTTATGCTTGCTAAGGTTATGAATATATTCTCCAAGAAGAAGGTTAACCCTATGATTGGCGCTGCAGGTATTTCTGCCTTCCCTATGTCCTCCCGTGTTGTTCACAAGATGGGCCTTAAGGAAGACCCCCAGAACTTTTTGCTTATGCACTCCACCGCAGCTAACGTTTCCGGTCAGATAGCCTCCGTTATTGCAGGCGGCTTGATTCTTGGTCTTGTTCAGGGTTGAGGTGCGTAATTATGAAAAAGTTTTTAATTTTACTTCTTACTGTTTTAACTTTAATTTCCGTTCTTTCCCTTAACGCTTTTGCGACCCCTTCAACCGACGGCGAAGCCACCAACGACGCTTCTCAGTCCGCTGACGTTTCCGAGCCTTCTTCCGAAGAGCCTTCTTCCGAAGAGCCTTCCTCCGAAGAGCCTTCCGTAGATCCTTCTTCCAACGCTTCCGAAGATAAAACCTTCGGTTCAACCGATACTACCGATGACGATGCCACGAGCGAAAGCAGCGAATGTAGCTGTGAACTTTGTGTAGAAGCACGTGAAAAAGCTGCAAACGAAAGCAGTATTGACGTTAAGCTTAGCTTCACAACCGATAACATTAAAGAGACTCTTCCTCATATGGGCGTTGGTCTTCTCGGTGTTATGATAGTTCTTTCCCTTATTGCCGTTGTTGTTGTAATACTCAACAAGGTATCCGGTAAGAAATAACCACAAGATTAAAAGCCGTTGCAAAAATTGCAACGGCTTTTGTTTTTTCCAAATTATTCCATTGTAAGGTCGCATCCCTTGGCACCGAGGAAAGCCAGCAGCTTTTCGGCGTTTAACAAAAGCTGACAGCCTCTTACGCCTGCGCTTACGGTTATCTCATCAAAGAGTATAAGAGTTTCATCAAAATAGGTAGGATAGCTTTTTTTCATTCCCACAGGAGAACAACCGCCACGGATGTATCCCGTAGCGCCGAGAAGCTCCTTAACAGGTAAAAGCTCCACCCTCTTGTTGCCGCTATGCTTAGCGGCTTTTTTTAAGTCCAGCTCCTTGTCTGCAGGTATACAAAACACCACAAGCCCTGTTTTATCCCCTTTTGCGGTAAGGGTCTTAAAAACCATCTCAGGCGGAAGACCTATCTTTGCCGCAACGGTAGTACCCGAAAGGTCGCTTTCGTCACACTCATACTCTAACGCCTTATAGCTTATACCCGCCACGTCAAGCTGGCGCATTGCGTTGGTCTTAGTCAAGCTTATCCCCTTCCTTTCTTCCGGAAAGTGAGATAAAATATTTTGCGTAAAGCATATTGGCAGTAGCGTTGCTGGCAGCACGCAAAATACGCTCCTCATCGGTAAAGGGCTTTTTTCTTGTATCGTCACCGTTGCCGAACACAACCTCCAGTGCCCCGTCAAGCTCCTCACAGAACATATCAAAGGCTTCAGCCGAATGACGCCCCTCAAGCAAGGAGGCAGCGCCTACGCAAATATCCGAAAGGCTTACAAAATTTTTAAGCACACAAACCACATAAAGAAAAGCTATATGGTAACGGGTATATTTCTTATTAACAGGCGGCTTTGTAATCCTCTGCTTAACGTAATTGTTTATCATTGCGGAGGTTATTATCTTCTCGTCATCCGTTTCCTTAAATATGCGCAGATATTTATCCAACACAACGAGAACCTGATCCATATACAGGTCTATATCGGGTAGCTTATCCCATCTGGGACAGCGGTATTCTCTTATATCTTCTAAACTTAGCATATCTGTACCCTGCCTTTCTATGATATTGTATCACCAACAAGTGATTTAGTCAATAAAAAAAGCAAAAAGTTTTATAAAAACTATTGACATAGTAACCAAAACTATATATAATGGTTTTTGTAATTAGATTGTTTTTGACAGGAGATTTTTATGGATAAAAAAATTAAGTATAACAAAGTCATTACCATTGACTCTATCCGCGATATGATGGAAAAAGCCGTTGCCGCTATGGATAACAAGACTCTGTTTAAGCACAAAAAGGCAGGCAAAGTAGTTGAGGTTGGTTGCAAGGATTTTTACGATATGACCATTTGCCTTGGAAACGCTTTGGCTAAAAGAGGTTTTGTAGAAGGAAATCATATCGCTTGTGTTGGCGCAAACAGCTTTAACTGGTTGCTTACCTACGTTAGCACTCTTTGCGGCAGTAACGTTTTTGTTCCCATTGATAAGGACTTGCCCGAAAAGGATAAGCTTAACGTAATTGCCCACAGCGAAAGCGTAGTTGTTTTTTGTGATAAAGCTTTTGTTCCCGCCGTTTCTGCTGCTGAGGGCGTAAAGCTTGTTGTTTGTCTTGACGCTGATGAAGGCGTTTCTATCGACACTCTTATTGCAGAGGGCAAGAAGCTTATGGATGAAGGCTACACTGCATATACCGAGAAAACTACACCCGATATGGACCTTAAGATGTTGGTTTACACCTCCGGTACTACGGGCAACTCTAAGGGCGTTATGCTTTCTCACCATAACATTCGCTCCGCTTTAAACTACGGTCTTATGATAGAAGACGTTAGCGGCACCTGTATTTCCGTGCTTCCCTATCACCACACCTATGAGGCTGTTATAGGCATTCTCGTTAGCATACACAAACGCAACTGCATTTGTATTAACGAGTCCCTTCGTGCGGTGCTTCCCAACATTCAGCTTTATAAGCCCGATTATTTGTTTGTTGTTCCCGCTTTTGCAGAGCTTTTTTATAAACGTGTTTGGGCTACCCTTGAAGAAAAAGGCAAGGCCAAGCTTGTAAGAAGAATGATAAAGCTTAGCAACGCTCTTCGTAAGATAGGCATTGACCTTCGCCGTAAGTTCTTTAAGCAGATTATTGATAACTTTGGCGGTAATCTTAGACAGATTGTTTGCGGTGGTGCTCCTATCCGTCCCGAGGTTGGCGAATTCTTTACAAACATCGGTATTGACCTTGAAAACGGATACGGTATTACCGAGTGCTCTCCCCTTGTTTCCGTTAACCAGGGTCACGACAACGATTTTGCTTCCGTTGGCGTTCTTATGCCTTGTCTTGAGGTTATGATTGACAACAAGGACGAAAACGGTAACGGTGAAATTTGTGTTAAGGGCGACGTTGTTATGATGGGATATTACAAGGAGCCCGAACAGACGGCAGAGGCACTTGCTGACGGTTGGTTCCACACCGGCGACCTTGGCAACTACACCAACGGTAAGCTTTACATCACAGGCCGTAAGAAGAACCTTATTGTTCTTGGCAACGGCAAGAATATTTACCCTGAGGAAATAGAAAACTACATTTACTCCATCCCCTACGTTAAGGATGCGGTTGTTTACGCCGTTAAGGACGAAAACGGCTCTGAAAGCGACCTTTGTGCAGAAGGTTTTCTCGATATGGACCTTATGCCTAAGGATGGCAGAAAGCCCGAGGAAATTTTTAAATCTGATATACTTGCGCTTACCAGGGACCTTCCCTCCTATAAGCACATTCATATGGTAGTTATCCGTGATACCGAGTTCCCCAAGACTACCACCAAGAAGATTAAAAGAAACGACATTAAGAAATAATTTGCAATAAATGCCTACAAAACAAAAAGCGCCCTAGTGCGCTTTTGTTTTTTTCCTTGACAGAAGCGAAATTTAAATATATAATAGCTTAAGAAGAAAAAAATACGAGGTATTATTATGTATAACGTAAAAATGGTAATTAAGGATTTTGGTACTATTTCCCTTTCTCTTGACCCTGCGATTGCTCCCATAACCGTTGAGAATTTTGTTAAGCTTGCAGATATGGGCTTTTATGACGGGCTTACTTTCCACCGCATTATCCGTGGTTTTATGATTCAAGGCGGTGACCCCGACCATAACGGTATGGGTGGCAGTATGGACAGAATTAAGGGCGAGTTTGCAAGAAACGGCTTTAACAACACCCTTTCTCACAAGCGTGGTGTTATCTCTATGGCACGCTCTATGGACCCCAACAGCGCTTCCAGCCAGTTCTTTATAGTACACGAGGACTCTACCTTCCTTGACGGTCAGTATGCCGCTTTTGGCGTTGTTACCGACGGCATTGACGTTGTTGACGCTATTGCAAAGTTAGTTCGTCCCATAGACAATAACGGTACCGTTCCCTTTGAAGACCAGCCTGTTATAGAAAAGGTTACCGTAACCAAGGCTTAACGGGATGTAAAAATAGTCCCGACCGCGAAAAATGGTTTTTATCTTTATAACGTTGAAAAGTGGCTTTGCCACTTTTCTTTTTATTGATTTTATTTTTTCGCTATGCACGAATTTCACCACTCGCAGTACCTTAGTACAGCTTCGGGTGATATTCGTACATTCGAAACAATTTTTCCTATCCCGTTCTCCGCTGACAGTCACGCTTTTTCTTTTTGGTTTATAGCCCCGACCGCGAAAAATGGTTTTTTATTCAATACACCTACAAAAATAAAGCTCGGAGTCTACAAAAAACTCCGAGCTTTTATATTGTTTTATATTTACATATGTTTTTCGGCTACTACCAACTGAATACAGCAGGCAAGAAGCTTGGCAGCTTTTTTGATATCCTCAAGGCAAGGGTAAGTAGGCGCAATACGCAAATTGCTATCCTTTATATCCTTACCGTAAGGGAAGGTAGCGCCCGCCGCTGTAAGGGCAAGACCTGCTTCTTTAGCAAGCTCCACTATACGCTTTGCGCAGCCGTTGGGCAGGTCAAGGCTTATAAAGTAGCCACCGTTGGGACGGGTATAGCTTACACCCGGAAGCTTATCAATACCCGCTTCTGCAAAGGCATCAAGAACCGCATCAAACTTAGGCTTTATGAGTGCGGCGTGCTTGCTCATATGCTCCATAACAGCTTCCTTATTGGGGAAAAGCCTTGCGTGGCGAAGCTGGTTAAGCTTATCGTGGCCAATGGTCTGTACAGACATTTCCTTAGCTATGCGTTTAATATTATTAACGCTGGATGCAATCGCCGCAAGACCTGCGCCCGGATAGCTTATCTTAGAGGTAGAGGTAAACTCGTAAAACATATCCTCATTGCCGTATTCAGCCGCTATGGAAAGAACATCCGGCAAGGTGTCAGGCGTATCCGTAAGGTCGTGGATAACGTAGGCGTTGTCCCAAAAAACACGGAAGTCACGAGCCTTGGGCTGAAGCGAAGCAAAACGACGAACAGTCTCTTCAGAATAGGTTATACCCGTAGGGTTAGCGTACTTTGGCACGCACCAAATACCCTTAATGGTTTCATCCTCTGCCACAAGACTTTCCACCATATCCATATCGGGACCATCTGCCGTAAGAGGAACGTTAATCATATTAATGCCGAAATACTCACAAATAGCAAAATGCCTGTCATAACCGGGAACGGGACAAAGAAAGCTAATTTCATCATACTTAGACCAAGGCTTTTCACCATCCATAACGCCACGAAGCATAGCACGGGACACAGCGTCAAACATAAGGTTAAGGCTGGAGTTGCCGCCTACAAGAATCTTTTCAGCAGGGACACCCAAAACATCGGAAAAAATACGCTTTGCCGCAGGAATACCATCAACTATACCGTAATTACGGCAATCAAAGCCACCCTCAACACAATCCGCACCCGTAGCGAGGACGGTAAGAAGGCTGTCACAAATGTTAAGCTGTTCCGTAGAGGGTTTACCGCGGGTCATATCCAGCTTTAAGCCAAGCGTTTTATATTCATTATACTCTTTTAAAAGTTCGTTATACGTTTTCATAAACAAGCCCCTTTTTGCTAACTGCTATTTATAGAATATTCGAAAGGGCGTCGCAGTGACAAGACAGAACAAGACATTACTTTACAAATACAGCTATAAATATACATATAATTATACAGTTTTAAGGGCTTTTTTACAAGTGTTATTTTTATACTGCTTTAGTAAAATTACAAGGATTATTTTGTGCATTTTAACGAAATTAATTATTTCCTTTCACAAAACCCCTTTAACGGTGTTTTTGTGGTATAATAAACCAAGCCATATTAAGGAGATTTGTATATGAGTAAAAATGTATATTTTACCTCGCACTTTACAGCCGAAAAGCTTTCCGCACTTTTTGATGCCGTTGGCAAGCCTCTAAAGGGCAAGGTTGCTGTTAAGGTACACTCCGGTGAAAAGGGCAACCAAAACTTTTTGCCGCCTGTTTTTTGGAAGGAGCTTATTGACCGTGTAGGCGGTACGGTAGTAGAATGCAACACCGCTTATGCGGGCGAACGTGATACTACGGAAAAGCATAGGCAGCTTATGACCGACCACGGCTGGGATGCGCTTTTTGAAACACGTATTCTTGACGGTGATGCTGCCGACTTGGTGTTAGAGATACCCGATGGCAAGGTTATAAAGAAAAACTACGTAGGTGCAGGTATTGCTGACTATGACTCTATGCTGGTGCTGTCACATTTTAAAGGACATCCTATGGGCGGGTTTGGCGGCGCTTTAAAACAGCTTTCCATAGGGCTTGCTTCTTCCTACGGCAAAGCCTACATCCACGGTGCAGGCGTGCCCGAAAATATTTGGACGGCTGACCACGACAGCTTTCTGGAGGCTATGGCAGATGCCGCTTCATCGGTTGTTAAGCTATTCGACGGGAAAATTGTATACATCAGCGTTATGAAGAATATGAGCGTGGACTGCGATTGCTGTGCTGTGGCGGAAGACCCTTGTATTGCCGACATAGGTATGCTTGCCTCCGATGACCCTGTTGCTCTTGACAAAGCTTGTATTGACCTTGTTTACGCTTGCAACGATAGTGGCAAGGCGCATTTTATTGAACGTGTTGAGAGCAGAAACGGCACTCACACCATTGATGCCGCTTTTGCAATGGGCGTTGGAAGTAAGGAGTATAAGCTTATAAACATTGATTAGATATAAAGCATATTACCTTGGAGGTCAAAATGGAAAAAGGCGCCATATGGCTTAAGAATTACGGGAACGTACCGTTCCACTTAAAATATCCAAGCGGCTCTATGGCTGAGCTTGTTTTGGAAAACTCGGTTTCATACCCAAAGCGCACCGCTTTGTCCTTTATGAGCAGAAGTATAAGCTACAAAGAGCTTAAGTATGGTATAGAGAAAACAGCGAGAGCTTTTGCTGCGACAGGCATTAAACAAGGTGACAGAGTTGCCGTTTGTTTGCCTAATCTCCCGCAAACGGTGTATTGTCTTTACGCCCTTAACCTTTTGGGGGCTGTGGCCTGTATGATACATCCGTTATCCGCAGAGGCCGAGATTACGGCTATGATTAAAGAGGCTGACTGTAAAACAGCAGTTGCCCTTGACCAGTTTGCGTATAAATTTAAGGCTGCTGCCGACGCTATACCTTCCCTCTCCCTTATTGTTACCTCCGCTGCTGACGAGCTTGGCTTTGTAAAGGCTTTGGCTTTTAAGGCTACCAAGGGTAGAAAATATAAAAAGACCGTGCCCGTTGAAGCTATGTTTTGGAAAAGCTTTATTGCCTGCGGCAAGGAGTATAATGCCGTAAAGGGTAAAGGGGATGACGTGGCAGTTATACTGTTCTCCGGCGGAACCACGGGTGTAACTAAAGCCATTATGCTTTCCAACCTTAATTTTAACGCCCTTGCCCTGCAAACTGCCGCTATGTGTGGACGTCCTGTTGAAAACAAGACTATGCTGGCAGCTATGCCTATGTTCCACGGCTTTGGGCTTGGCGTTTGCATACACACTATGATGGTTGCAGGCGGGACTTCGGTTTTAGTGCCTAAGTTTAACCCAAAGGAATATGCTTTGCTTATTAAGAAAAAACGCCCCAATTATATAGCGGGTGTACCTACGCTGTTTGAAGCTATTACTCGCCTTGACAGTCTTAACGGCGTGCGCCTTGACTGCCTAATGGGGGTTTTCTCCGGTGGTGACAGCCTTTCTGTGGAGCTTAAAAAGAAAATGGATGCTTTTCTTGCAGACCACGGCGCTGACGTTAGGATACGAGAAGGCTACGGCACTACCGAATGTGTTACCGCAAGCTGTCTTACCCCCTTGCACACGGAAAAGGAAGGCAGTATAGGCTTACCATATCCCGATACTTATTATAAAATATGTTCGCCCAACTCCACAGAGGAGCTTCCCTATGGAACGGAAGGAGAAATATGCCTTAAGGGGCCTTCCGTTATGCTTGGCTACATAGGGCACGAGGAAGAAAACGCCTCAGCTCTTCGTACCCACGCAGACGGCGATATATGGCTTCACACCGGCGACCTTGGATATATGGACGAGGAAGGCTTTATCTATTTCCGCCAACGTATGAAGCGTATGATAATAAGCAGCGGCTACAACATTTACCCAAGCCAGCTTGAAAACGCAATTGATTCTCACCCTACGGTACAAATGAGTTGTGTTATCGGCGTTAAGGACCCTTATAAGATGCAAAAGGTAAAGGCTTTTGTGGTTGTTAAGAAGGGCGTTGCCGTAAATGATGAGCTTAAGGCGGAGCTTTTTGAGCATTGCAAAAAGCATATTGCAAGATACGCTATGCCCTACGATATAGAGTTTAGAGAAGAGCTTCCTAAAACGGGTGTTGGCAAGATTGCCTACACTGTGTTGGAGGAAGAAGAAAATAAAAAACAAGTATAAAGTGCAGAGAGGAAAAGATTATGAAAAAGACAGCTCTTTTGTTGCTTGCGTTTTTGGTTTTTGCTTTATGCAGCATTAACGCCTTTGCCTATCCCGATGATTCCACCTCGGGCGTTACCGGCACCTGTTATTGGGAACTAAACGGCAGTCACCTTACCATAAAACCTATTACAGCCAGCGGCAATATTGGAGATTACGCCATAAGTGATGATGCTCCTTGGAAAAACACCGCAAAAACGGTTACTGTTGAATACGGTGTTCTAAGTATAGGAACCTACGCCTTTGCCTGGTGTGACCTTACGAGCATAAGCCTGCCCGACACTGTAACGGAAATAGACCAAAGTGCTTTTATGGGCAGTGAATTGGAAAGCGTGTACATTCCCTCCTCTGTAACTTACATAGGCAGAGGTGCTTTTGGATATTGCGATAAACTTACAGGAATAACCGTTGCTTCAAATAATTTATATTACAGCTCTGCTGACGGCGCCTTGTTTGACAAATATAAAACCACTCTTATACATTTCCCCGCTTCTAAATACGTAACAAGCTACACAGCACCCTCTACAGTTAAAAATATAGCCTACCTTGCTTTTGCCGAAAGCAAAAGCCTTGAGAGGGTAAGCCTGCCCTACGGCTTGGAAAAAATAGATTCCTACGCATTTTATGATTGCAAGTATCTTGAAAGTATACGTATACCAAGCAGCGTAAGCACCATATCCAACAGCACTTTTAACTTTTGCTCAAGCCTTGAAAGCATATACATCCCCGAAAGTGTAACGTACATAGAGGAAGCTTTTGCAAATTGCACGTCTCTGTCTACCGTTTATTACGAGGGGACAGCGTCGGAATGGAACGAAATATCAATATCGAACGCCGACAATGGTAACGATTGTTTGTTAAACGCAAGCGTTGAATACAACCAAGCTTTTGAAATCTACACTCCCGAATCGGAAAACGCAGTTGGTAACGTGGTATCTAAAGAAAACGACGTATACGACGAGGAGTATGGTTACGATCCCGCACCCGAAATGAATACCGGTTTTAATTTTTCTACAACGCTTTTGGTGATAGTTGGTGTTATTTTCGGAGGTTTTTTGCTTACTATAATTGCAGTTGTTATAATAGTAGTATGTGTGAAAAAATCCAAGAAAAAGAAAGAGGAGGAAATACCTGTTACTCCCATAGCTCCCGCAGTAGCTCCTGCCGCTACCACCCCTTGCCCAAAATGCGCTTATCCGATGCCTGCAGGCTCAAAATTTTGCAGGAACTGCGGCAGCAATATGAACGAAAACATACCCAAGATGCGTTTTTGCAGCGGTTGCGGCAAGAAGTACGACGGCAACGAAACCTTTTGCAGTGATTGCGGAAGCAAAATTTATTAACAGAAAAACGGGATGGGGCTGTCTTGATTAGACAGCCCCATCCCATTTTATATAGAGCTTAAAACTATTATTTGCCAAACGAGCGGGTATACTGCAAAGCATCCGAGGTGCTAAGCTTACCATCGCCATTGGTATCGGCTATCTTTGCCTGCACCGTATCAAGAGTAGCTTGACCTGCGAGAGCGGAGCTAAGCAAGAGATAATCTGCTGTGCTGAACGTACCGTCGGTATTAACGTCACCCCTTACGGCAACGGTAAGAGTCTTAGTGCCGTCGCTTACGGTAGTGTATTTACCGCTTGTTTTAACTGTTTTGCTTTTTGCAAACATAGAGGAAAGGTTGGTAAGGCTTGCGTTTTCGTCAACCCAAAGTATTTCCCTTGCGCCATCGGGTACTATGCCCGCCTCTACACCTGTAGAGCTAAGGTCAAAGGCGCCGCAATCGGCATAATCAAGGGTTATGCTTGCTTTGCCGCCGTAGCCCAAAACACGTCGGATTGGGCTTGCGTTGTTACTGCCCTCAACTATAACCTTTTGAGGAATTTCCTCGTCGTACTGACCGTTGATAGTGAAGGTATAGGTATCCCCCTCCTTAAAGCCTGCGGTAGGAGTAAAATACAAACGGAATGCCATAGCGCCGTCTTCACTGATGCCTTCGGTAATATAGTCGATATTTGCAACCATATTAACGTTAAGCACGCCCTTACCCGTTACGGCATAGGGTTTACAAAGCCCCTCTGCCGCAAACAGCGTATAGGTAGTGCCACCAAAGGTAAAGTCAAAGGTGGGCCACTTGGTTATCATCTGTGGAGGGTTATATTTACCCGCCATAGTACCGTCACCGTTAAGCTCCGTATCGGTCTGCCACAAAGGAACAAGTGCATCCCCATCAAATTCAATGTTAAAGCCAACGGAAAGAAGCCCCGTGGGTTCGGTTATGTCGTTAATGATAATATCCAAGGCTATATACTTATTACCGTTATGATAGGCAACGGATGCGTACATATCGGGACGGTAAACACGCTCAACAGCGGGTGGTGTAACCGCCGTTACGGTAGTTGACGCAGCCAAAAGAGCAAGCATTATCAAAAGCAAGGCTATTATACGTTTCATTGTGGAGCATCCTCCTTTTGTTTGGTTGGAGCCGAAATATTTTAAAAAGAGTGCGAAAGGCTCGCACTCTTTTTCATTGCTTATAAATTAGCCGTTATATGCAGCCTTATCGCAGATAAGGATAACGTCCTTATGTGCCTTAAGGATGGTGCAAGGAACCTTAGTGGTAATTCTGTCATCGCTTACCATCTTGCTGACAACGTCGTGCTTGTTAGCGCCGCTGGCAAGAACAAGTATCTTCTTAGCCTGCATAATGGTAGCAAGACCCATAGTTATAGCCTGAGTAGGAACATCTTCCTTAGAAGCAAAGAAGCGTGCGTTTGCTTCAATGGTGTTATCCGTAAGGTCGGTAAGGTGGGTGCCTGCATAAAGCTCTTCTTCGGGTTCGTTGAAGCCGATGTGGCCGTTCTGACCAAGACCAAGAACCTGAAGGTCAATACCGCCTGCTGCTGCAACAGCCGCATCGTATGCCTTGCCTTCCTCTGCAGGGTCCTTTGCAAGACCGTTGGGAACGTGAGTTCTGCTCTTATCTATATCTACATGGTCAAAAAGATTAAAGTTCATAAAATATCTGTAGCTTTGATCATGGGTAGGAGCGAGAGGATAATACTCGTCAAGATTGTAGCTGGTAACGTCCTTAAAGCTGATTTCGCCAGCCTTGTTCATCTGCTGCAAGCACTGATACATACCAACGGGGGTACTACCGGTTGCAAGACCGAGGATAGAATTGGGCTTTGCCGTAAGCTGTTCAGCAATAACCTTAGCGCCTTCTGCAGACATCTGCTCATAGTTGTCACAAACTATTACTTTAATCATTATGAAAAAACCTCCATATGTATTGTACTTATTTATTTTATAACAAACCTGACCTTATGTCAAGCATTAGTGTCAATTTTCTTGCGAAAAGTTAGGAATAGACGGTATTGCGCCATATTTTTCCGTACTTTTGGCAGCGTAAAAGCAGCTTTTTTCCGTAATACGGTAAAGGGTATCCTCGCTTAGCCCATCTATACAGCAGTTTTCTTTAGTAAGCAGCGACAAGAAAACGCCAAAAAACACGTCCCCTGCCCCTGTTGTATCTACGGCATTTACCTTTAAGGAAGGTATGCTTTGGCTTTTGCCGCCTGCTATGCAAACCGCACCCTCGGCGCCCTTGGTTATAAGGGTTATGCCCTTGCGTTTTTCAAAAACAGATACCGCCTCTTCCTCCGTGTCGCTGTCCGTAAGCATCAAAGCCTCCTCCAAAGAAACCTTAAGCACGTCCACCTTATCAAGCACAAAACGGCACTCCACCGTAAAGTCACCTGCACTGCGCCACAACGCCGCCCTGTAATTAGGGTCAAAGCTGATAATGGCGCCCATTTGTTTTGCCAGCTTAATTGCCTTTAAGCAAGCCTTCTTTATACCGCTATGGGTAAGGGAAAGTCCTCCAAAATGGAAAAGAGAGGCGCTTGCTATAAGCTCCTCCGGCAGCTCCTCTGCCGATAAGGCAAGGTCTGCGCCGTGGTCACGGCAGAAGACAAAGTCCCTGTTTCCTTTTTCGTCAAGGGTGACAAAGGCGTGTGTCGTAACACGTTTATCATCCCACAAAAGCCCCGACGTATCAAGAGCCGCATTTTCAGCCGCATTTGCCAAAAGACGTCCAAAAGCATCCTTGCCGACCTTGCCTATAAAGGCTGTGCTTATGCCAAATTTCGAGGTGCAAACGGCAAGGTTAAAGGGTGCGCCGCCGGGATTTGGCATATACGCCCCATCGGGAGTGGGAGTGAAATCTATAAGAGCTTCGCCGAAGGAAACTATTTTATGTTTTTTTGTCATAGCTGCTCCGCAATTAAATAATTGACTATTAACGTCCTTTGTGTTATTATCAAACACGAGGTGATGATTTTGAAAATAAACGCCGTTGTTTTTGACCTTGACCACACGCTGTTTGACAGATACGCTACCATAAAGGCTATATCCGGCGATTTTGTAAAGTGCTTTGAAGGCAGAATAAACGCAGATGCTGACAAAGTTTCCGAGCTGATTTGCTACGGCGACAGCAAGTACATATACTACGGGTGGAAAAGAATTTTTGAATACCTTTGCGAGATGGATACGTTTTCTTCTCCGCCTACCTACGAAGAGTACAGAGAAACACTGTTACAGTTATTTTCCTCCAAAGCCGTTCCCTTCCCCTTTACCTACACCGTTTTGGACAAGGTTAAAGCAAAAGGACTTAAAACAGGACTTATAACCAACGGAAAGGCTGAGATACAAGAAAAAAAGGTAAAGCTTTTAAAGCTTGAGGGGTATTTTGATGAGATAATACTTTGCGGCGCTTTTGGCAAGCAAAAGCCGGATGCCGCACCTTTTGACGAGATGGCAAAGCGTTTAAATTCTAACCCCGCTAGCCTTATATACGTTGGTGATAACCCTATATGCGACGTTGGCGGTGCGAAAAATGCAGGATATATAACCGTACAGGTTCTTACCGCAAATTGCACCGTTGAAAACGCACCTGTCGGTGATTATCAAATTAAAACGGTGGAGGAGCTGCCTGCCCTTTTGGACAAGCTACTGCTGCTCTGATTCCTTAGACAAATGGTCAACGATGGTACGGATGATATCACGACGGGTAACGATGCCTATAAACACGTCTCGGTCGTCAGTAACGCAAACGTAGTTTTGCTTCATTGCCTGGTCCAAAAGCTCATCCATAGTTACGTTTATTCTTACCGCAGGACAAAAATCCTTACGCATAATATCACGGATATAATATTTTTCTTGGTCTTTTAGAGAAGCGCTGCCGTGGTCTATCAAATGCCACAAAAAGTCTGTATCGCTTACAGAGCCTACGTATCTTCCGTCGTCATCCAAAACAGGAATGGCAGAATAACCGTGAGTGCGCATTTTGGTAAGCCCTTGGCGAACCGTGTTGCTTTCAAAAATATAAGCCACGTCCTTCTTGAGCTTTAACAGCATTAAAACGTTCATAGCTATTCCTCCTCTTTTATTTACTTGACAGAATAAAGGGGAGTTCCTTTATCAGTGTAAAACAATTATATTAAAATATGTTTAGAGTTATTATCGAAGACGGCTTTTTCCGTCTTCGATTTTTATTCCTCAGAAGAGTCGTCCTGTTGATTAACTGCCGAGTTTTCAATTTTCGTGCGCTTTTTACCTTTGCGTTTTTCAACCCTTTGACGTCTTCTTTCGGCTAATATCTTTTGCTTTTCCTTTTCCTCAGTGTCAATGGGACATTCTACCCTTAGGTTCTTTTCCTTAAGGCGTTTTACCGCTCCTTCCTTGATAAGGGTGTATATAACGGCAGTAATGGGAATAAAGGTAAGCAACCCAAAGATGCCCATAAGCTCACCGCCTACAAGAGCGGCAAACAAGGTCCATATTGCGGGAAGCCCTACGGAGTTACCAACCAAATGAGGATATATAAGCTGCCCCTCTATCTGCTGAATTACGATAAAGATAACAAGGAAGATGAGAGCCTTAACGGGACTTACCAATGCTATAAGCAAGGCACCTATTATACAAGATACAAAGGCACCAATATAGGGAACAAGGGCAAATACGCCTGTGAACACGCAAATAATACCTGCATAAGGAATGTCGAAGATAAGCATTGACACATACAGAAGCAAAGCAAGTATCCCCGCATCCAAGCACTGGCTGGAGATGAAGTTATAAAAAGTCTTATACGTAAGACTGCCTATATAACAAACCCTGTCAGCAAAAGGCTTAGGCGTATAAGCATAGATAAGCTGCCTTGCCTGAAGGTTAAGCTTTTTCTTACTTGTAACCATATATATGGAGAAAATTATGCAAGATAAAGCGGTAACAAAGGCGCTGAAGGTGGAGCTTGCGGCAGAAATTACCGTATTAACCACATCATCGGGGTTAATTGTTATATGGTCCTTAACGTAGTTTATAGCCTTATCAACGTCAAAGTTTTTAAATATATCCTCCAACGTTTCCGTTTCCACCCCAAAGCGGTTGAGAAGCGCAATTGCATCGGGATACCACTCCTTAAACTTTTCGGCTATTTCAACAGCGGAATCAGTAAGCTGAGGCGCAACGTAATAAGCAAATAAAACACCAACGCCCACCACGGTGGCAAAGGTAAACACCAAGCTTACGTAGGTGTTTAAGGCGTGCCTTACCTTAAGGCGGCACTTGCGCTGGATGAAGGCAAAAAAGCGCTCAAAGGCTTTCATAGGAACGTTTATAGCAAAAGCAATACAAGCACCTACAAAAAGAGGAAGTATATAGGTAAACAAGGAATACGCCGTTGCCATTACCTTGCCAAAGTTCATCAAAGCTACAAACAAGGTCACAGAAACAACAGACAGTATCATACATTGTTTAAACGTAAGACGAGGCTTGCTTTCCATACCGTCACCAACTTTCGTGGTAAATTTTTCCATACATATTAATTATAGCACTATTTTTTATAATTGCAACTCATTTTGAATTTTTTGTATTTGGTATTGACATTTTTTTGCTTGGCTGATATAATGCAGTAGTAATATTTCTTCGGGGCAGGGTGCAATTCCCTACTGGCGGTATAGTCCGCGAACCTTATGGCTTTTCAGCCTTAGGGTGGATTCGGTGCAATTCCGAAACCAACGGTTACAGTCCGGATGGTAGAAGACGTATTTTTCACTTGTATTATTGCAGGTGTAGCTTTGTTTGCCCCCAGGTTTATGCTTGGAGGGTATTTTTTCTTTTTTGGAGTTGATTTTATGAAAGATAACACAAGAAAAATTTCTATTGCCGCTATGTTTGCCGCCTTGGCCTTTGCGGTAGCAGCTCTTTGCAATATCGTCCCAATAACTCTTGTACCCGTACCCTTTTTACACTATGATGCAAAGGACGTGCTTATTACTCTTTGCGGTTTTATTTTAGGTCCTGTTTACGCTTTGGCAGTTTCTTTGGTTACCGCAATTATTGAAATGGCCATTAGCTCTACCGGCCCTATCGGCGCACTGATGAACTTCCTATCAAGCGCTATTTACGCTTGCAGTGCTGCTTTGGTCTACAAAAAGGTACGTAACGTGTACGGTGCAGTAACCGGGCTTTTGGTTGCTGTTATTACTACTACGGGGTTTATGATGCTTTGGAATTATCTTGTTACTCCTATGTATATGACAACCAGCCGTGAAGACGTTGCTAAAATGCTGGTGCCCGTTTTCTTGCCCTTTAACCTTATAAAATCTGCCATTAATGCAGGTATTACCCTAATAATTTATAAGCCTATAATCACCGCTTTACGCAGCATAAAGCTTATAAAAGGTGAAGGCAAGGCGCCTACGGTTTCTTCTACCCTTTTAGCCTTTGCCTTAGGCGCTTTGATGATCTGTGCAGGTCTTATGGCGATGTTTATTATAAAGGGTATGTGATATGGCAACAAGTTTGGATTTTGCTTTGTTTGTTTGCGATTGCGTCTGCGAGTACGGAGACGTGCGTTACAGGAAAATGTTTGGCGAATATATGGTTTATTTGAATGAAAAGCCAATTATTTTACTTTGTGACAACACTGTGTTCGTAAAAAAGCTGCCTTGTGTCGCTCTATACCTTGAAAAGGCTCCCTGTGGTATTCCATATCACAATGCAAAGGAACACTATATATTGGACGTGGAAAACAAAGAGCTTTGTCAAGCGGTTATTCCCGTTCTTATAGAGAACACGCCTCTGCCGAAGCCCAAAAGCAAGAAAAGAAAATAACAGCTTTTTTGTAATTTAACATCATTAACTATAAAATAGCCTTAAACAAAAAAACAACCGCCGTTTCCCATAATGGAAGCGGCGGTATTTGTTTTGAAGTTATTTGCTTTCCTTGTCGTCAGCCTTCTTGTAGAGATCAGCAGCATCAACCAAAGCAATTATAGCCATTTCAGCACCGTCACCACGACGAGGACCGAGCTTAAGTACTGTGGTGTAGCCACCCTTTCTATCAGCGTAGAAAGGAGCGATTTCTTTGAAAAGCTTATGAGCAACGTCTTCCTTCTTAATGAAAGCAAGAGCGCGTCTATAATTAGCAAGGTTAGGTTCCTTACCAAGAGTTATCATTTTATCAGCAAGGGCGCTAACTTCTTTAGCCCTTGTTAAGGTTGTTTCTATTTTACCGTTTTCCAACAAAAATGTTACCATACCCTTGAGCATAGCCATTCTGTGGTCGGTCTTTCTGCCAAGTTTTCTTGTTCCGGGCATTTTCTATGTGCCTCCTTTATCAGAATGTGTCGGTTAGTCTTCTGCCTTCTTAAGTGTAAGGCCGAGGGACTGGAGCTTTTGAATCACTTCTTCAAGCGACTTCTTACCAAGATTTCTTACCTTAATCATATCCTCTTCGGTCATTTCGGTAAGGTCTTCAACGGTATCTATGCCAGCACGCTTAAGGCAGTTGAAGCTTCTTACGGACAAATCAAGCTCTTCAATGGTCATTTCAAGAACTTTAACCTTAATGGTTTCTTTTCTGTCAACCATTATATCGTCGTGAATAGCTTCGTCGGAAAGCTCAACAAATAAGCTGAGGTGCTCGTTAAGCACTCTTGCAGCAAAGGAAAGTGCCTCTTTTGCGCTGATTATGCCGTTGGTGCTTATGGTAATAGTAAGCTTGTCATAATCCGTTATGTTGCCTACACGGGTGTTTTCTACAGTGTAGTTTGCACTGTAAACGGGAGTGTAGATGGAATCTGTATAGATAACGCCAAGAACGGGCTGACCGTTTTGCTTATTCTTATCAGAGGAAACGTAGCCTCTACCGCGTTCAAAGGTAATTTCCATATAGAAATTATGTCCGTCTTCTACGGTAACAATATGGTGGTCCTTGTTAAGAATCTCAATATCGCTGTCAACCTGAATATCGCCTGCGGTAATTTCGGTATAACCGCTACCTTCAACGATAACAGTCTTGGGTGTAGAGCAATGAAGATCTGCAACAATGCCCTTTACGTTCATAACTATTTCCGTAACGTCCTCTTTAACACCGGGTATTGTAGATATCTCGTGCAATGCACCGTCTATCTTTATGCTGGTTGCAGCAACACCGGGAAGGGAGCTTAAAAGTACGCGTCTAAGTGAATTACCAAGGGTTGTACCGTAACCGCGTTCAAGGGGTTCAATCACAAATGTGCCGTGTTTGCCGTCTTCACTAAGTTCAGCTATAACGATGTTCGGTCTTTCTATTTCAATCATTTGTATACCTCCTATTGAAATCAACAGCCGTTTAAAATGCGGTTAAACGCTGTGTATGCTATTACTTGGAGTACAACTCTACTATAAGGTGCTCCTCGAAGGGGAAATCTATATCTTCTCTGGTGGGAAGAGCAGTGATGGTTGCTACTGCATTTTCCTTATCAAGCTCTATCCAAGCAGGTACTGACCTTGCGGAGATATTTTCGATAAGCATTTTAATAAGTTCGCTCTTGCGGCTGCTTTCCTTAACGGAAATAACGTCACCCTTCTTAACGAGCATAGAAGGAATGTTAGCCTTCGCACCGTTAATACGGAAATGACCGTGACGAACGAGCTGACGTGCCTGACGACGGCTGTCTGCCATACCCATACGGTATACAACGTTGTCAAGTCTGGTTTCAATCATAGTAAGAAGGTTTTCACCGGTCTGACCGGGCTTCTTATCAGCCTTCTCAAAATAATTGTTAAACTGCTTCTCTAAAATACCGTAGTACCTTCTTGCCTTCTGTTTCTCACGAAGCTGAAGACCGTACTCTTTTACTCTCTTTCTACCAGCGTTTGCACCGTGCTGACCGGGAGCC
>JAZSLS010000084.1:0-35227 GCA_045535465.1 Eubacteriales bacterium | reverse complement strand
CCAAATCCGGCTCGGTGGGTCCTGCAATACCCTGTTGCGAAGTGAAGATTGTTGACGATTTCGGTAACGAGGTTGAAACGGGAGAAATAGGTGAAATAGCCGTTAAGGGCGATAATGTTATGCTTGGCTATTACAACAACGAGCCTGCTACAAAAGCCGCGTTTACCGACGACGGATATTTTCTTACCGGCGACTTTGGTAAAGTTGACGATGAGGGGTATATTTTTATAACAGGCAGAAAAAAGAATCTTATTATCCTTTCAAACGGGAAAAACGTATACCCCGAAGAAATTGAAGAGTATCTGCTTCGTCTTGATAGTATAAAAGAGTGTGCCGTTATAGCTCGTAACAACGAACTGGGCGAACCTGTTATAACCGCTATCATTGTTCCTGAGGATTCTATTCTTGAGATGTCCGATGGGGATATTCAGAACAAAATCAAAATGGACGTTTTGTCGGTCAACGACAAGCTTCCCTCCTTTAAACAGATACGAAATATTGAAATCCGCAAGAACGATTTTGAAAAAACATCATCACAAAAAATCAAGCGTTACGTGCTTTAATATTTAAATTTTGGAAGGAATATTATTATGTTTGAAAAATTTAAAGATTTATTAGTTGAAGAAATGAGCATTGACCCCGCCCTTATCGTACCGGAAGCTTCTTTTGTAAACGATTTGGGGTTTAATTCTTTGGATCTTGCCGACCTTGTTGTTCTTTGCGAGGACACTTTTGATATCGAATTTGAAGAAGATGAACTTCCCCATTTGCTTACTATAGGAGACGTTATTAAGTATATAGATAACCAAAAATAAACAATTCAACGGCCACCGAAACCTCGGTGGCTTTTGTATTGACAAAACATCTATTTTGTTTTATACTTGCAATAATGACAAATTTCGACGAGGAGGGTGTTTTATGTACGAAAACGAGCTATTTAGCGACTGGGAAATAGTAGGTGAGCCTATTGGCACCGGTGGCTTTAGCAAGGTATATAAAATACGTAAAGACGATGGTGTTGGCGGTGAGTATTTCTCTGCTCTTAAGGTTATAACTATCCCTGCATCCAAGGATGAATACCGTCTTTACGTTGAGGATGGCTACGATGACGCAAGTATTGCCACCATCTTCAAAGAGCAGGTTACAAATATCGTAAGCGAGTTTAAGATGCTTTCCGAGTTTCGTGGCAACACCAACATTGTAAGCTATGAAGACCACAAGGTTGTTCCTCAACCCGACGGTTACTCCTGGCACATTTTCATCCGTATGGAGCTGCTCACTACACTTCCTGCTGCATACAACAAAAAGCCGCTCACAGTAAAAGACGCTGTTAAGTTAGGTATAGATATTTGTAATGCGCTTATCCTTTGCGAAAGGAGTAACGTTATCCATAGAGACATTAAACCGCAGAACATATTTGTAAACAAATACGGTGACTACAAGCTTGGCGACTTTGGTATAGCAAGAACTATGGACCACACTACCAGAGCTACCAAAATAGGTACGCCCGCTTATATGGCGCCGGAGGTTTTTAACGGTGGCACATACAACTCAAACGTTGATATTTACTCCTTGGGTATGGTGCTTTATTGGCTGTTAAACGAAAGAAGACTTCCCTTCCTTCCTTTGCCTCCCGTTGTACCAACAGACGCACAAAACAATGCAGCGCAAAATATGAGACTTAGAGGCACTCCTCTGCCCGAACCAAAAAACGGTACTCCTGCCCTCAAGGCGGCCGTTCTTAAGGCTTGCGAGTTTGACCCTACCAAGAGGTTTTATACCGCAACCGCCTTTAAGAGAGCGCTTGAAGGCATATTGGCGGAATTGGAAGGCCACGGTCTGCCCACACCCGTTTCTGCACCACGACCTGTCCCTAATAAACCCTCACCGATATCTCCCCCCATCGTTGAAAGAACAAGCACCCCCACAACCGAGGAGAGAGAGGACAAAACCGTAAGAGTACGACCTGCAAACGCAGCTGAAGCCGAAGCAGAAGATAATAAGACCATACGAGTTCGTCCTGCAAGCGAGGATACTTACAACGAAGATGATACTATGTATGCCGACAACGTTTTTGGCCTAGAACATAATGAACCCGAAGAAGAAGAAGAAGAAAAGGTAGAGCAAATTTTAAAAACTCGAAACAGCGCAATAGCTACACTGGTAGTATGTATTATCGCTTTTATCATATTAATTCTCCTAAGCAATGAACTTCCTGAAACCTTTTTGGCTATCTCCTTATGGGCCTTGGCCGTTACAGGCATATACTCTTTAGTTAGAATACTTAAAAACGGCAGTTCCGCAATATCAACCGATCCTCGTCTTAAAAGTGTTACTATTGATGACAAATGCTTGGTTATTAAAGCTTATGCTTTTGCACATAAAAAAGAAATAGCTGATGTTTTCTTCGGGAAATCGGTTGTTGAAATAGGAGAAGGCGCATTCCACACCTGCGAATCCCTTAAGCTTATAGATGTACCCGATGGCATAAAAATCATAGGGGATTATGCCTTTAGCAATTGTATTTCGCTCAGAGAAGTTGTGATAGGTAAAAATGTAACAGAAATCGGGGAAGAAGCCTTTTCGGCTTGTACGTCACTTAAAGAAATGATTTACGTCGGAACTACGGCAGAATGGAAAAGCATTAAAAAAGGCGAAAACTGGAACGCAGCTTGTCCTTTTAAAACTGTAATGTGCAATGACGGCAACGTTGATGTTTAAAAAGCTAAACCCCTTTTGGACTGACCAAAAGGGGTTTTGACTTTCAAAATTTTCAGTTTTCAAATTCAAAGTACTCATCAAGAATACCGTGAAGCACATATCTTTCACCGGGCTTGGAAGAAAGGTTAGTGCAAGTTATAAGAGTTATTATCTTTGAATTAGAGTTATAGCCTACAGTTTTTGATATAGAGTTTTTTGCGCGAAGATTTTTGAGAAAGTTGTAGTAAGCGTTTTTATTTGACCTATCCGTAAAGGTGTTAATAAAATAACCGCCTTCGGAACGATAGCCCGAAAAATAAGTATAAATATAAACAGCTTCGGTGGTTACTACCGTTATCTTCATCTCTTGAGCCTGAGTATACCTGTACTCGCTGTCAAAAAACAACTTAATGGAACGGAACATTGAACCATCCTTCATACAATGACCGTATATGATAGTGTTCATATTCTTGTCGTAATCATCCTCTAAACGATAATCGGCAAATATTGCACCTGCAGAGCTGGTTTTGCCCTCATACGTATGGTGAAGATAATAGTCGTTGTCATTACCCTTCATTATAGGATAGTTTATTTTAGTATCTGAAACCATTATATAACCAATACAATCAGGGTAGTCAGCCTGCAAATCATATACTCTTTGCCTTAAAAGGTCATATAAATTAAGGGTTTCGGTATCGACCATCTCAATACCGCCGTTATCGCTCCCCAAAAAGGTATGAAGATCCTTGGCAGGCGAAACAGGACGAGACGGTTTTTGAACAGCAACGGCAGACCCGATATCTGTGTTAAGGAGATTTGCATAAGCACGATTTGCTTCGGATAAGTCATTCATTCTGCCAATTATCTTTGACAAAGAAAATACAAGAAGTCCAATACACAAACACAACGCAAGCAATCTTATGATGCCGTTAGTGCCAAGTTTGCGTTTTTTCTTGCGTCTTTTTTTTGCAACGTCAGCAGACGAAAAAGCTTTTAGAGATGCTTCAAAATCAAACTCTTTAGCAGGCTGTGGTGGAGTGGTATCGCTCGAAGCATCCGTGTTATTGATAAAACGCTCTTCCATTGTGGAATTATTAAAATCATATTTTGACATAACATCACCTTTATATGTTCTCTACACTATATATTATATCCAAACACACATTGTTTTTCAATAGATATTATTATTTTTTTGCTGAAATTAAACATAAAATACTCATATATTAATATTGATAGTTGACAAATTCCAAAAAATGTATAAAATAGAAATGATAGACATTATTAGGTATACTATGGAGGTTTTTAAAAATGAGTTTGAAAGAAGTTAAAGAAATAGGCACTAATTTAAGAGAGCTTACCTTGCACATTGCCAAGGAAGACTTTGACCGTGAGGTTATGAAGGTTTATCGCAAGCAGTGTGCTAAGATAAACGTTCCCGGCTTCAGACGTGGCAAGGCTCCCAAGCACATCATTGAAAAGCTTTACGGTACTGACGTATTTTATAACGACGCACTTGACGCTCTCCTTCCCGATGTTTATGCTGCAGCAGTTGACGAATCCGGTCTTGACGTTGTTTCCAGACCCGAGGTTGAGCTTGAAAGCATTGATGAAAATGGTGTTGTGCTCACCGCAAAGGTTTATGTAAAGCCCGAAGTTAAAGTTAACAAATACAAGGAACTTACTGCAGAAAAAGAAGTTGTGTCCGTTGAGGATACCGAAATAGAAGAAGAAATTGAAGCAGCAAGAAAGCGTCTTGCTCGCGTTAGCACTCTTACCGAAGGCGTTGCTGCTGATGGTGATGAAGCTGTTATTGACTTTGAAGGCTTTGTTGACGACGTTGCTTTTGAAGGCGGCAAGGGCGAAAAGTATCCCCTTAAGCTTGGCTCCGGTAACTTTATCCCCGGTTTTGAGGAACAAATTGTTGGCAAAAACATAGGCGACAGCTTTGATATCTCCGTTAAGTTCCCCGAAGAATACGGTGCCGAAAACCTTGCAGGCAAGGATGCTGTATTTAAGATAGTTCTTCACGAAGTAAAGAGAACCGATCTTCCCGAATTTGATGATGAATTTGTAAAGGAAGCTTCCGAGTTTGACACTGTTGATGAATACAGAGCAGATATAAAGGCTAAGATAGAAGCAAGAAAAGAAAAAGCTGCTAACTACGCTTACGAAGAAGGCTTGCTTGATGACCTTCTCGCTAACACCGAAGTTGAGCTTCCCGAACCTATGATTGAAGCAGAGATAGATGCTAACGTTAGAGACTATGATTACAGACTGCAGATGCAGGGTGGCAGTCTTGACCTCTTCTTCCAGTACACCGGTCAGACTCTTGAACAGCTTCGCGACAGCTTCAGAGCACAGTCCGAAAGACAGCTTAAGATACGTCTTGCACTCCACGAAGTAGTTAAGGCCGAAAATATTGAAGCTACCGAAGAAGATATCGAAGCTGAATACGCTAAAATTGCTGACGGTTACAAGACTGAGCTTGAAAAAGTTAAGGCTACGATTTCTCCCGAAACTTTAACCGAAGATATCGTTCTCAGAAAAGCGGTTAACTTCATTGTAGAAAACGCCGCTAAGTAATTTTATTTACGAAAGGGTTTTTGTCTTATGGCATTAGTTCCAATGGTTATAGAGCCAACAGAGCGTGGCGAAAGATCGTTTGATATTTTTTCTCGTTTGCTGAATGATAGAATAATTATTCTTTCTGACGAGGTAAATGACGCAACCGCATCTCTTGTAGTTGCTCAGCTTCTTTATCTTGAAGCTCAAGACCCCGAAAAGGACATTTCTTTGTACATTAACAGCCCCGGCGGCAGTGTTACTGCAGGTATGGCAATTTATGATACGATGAACTTCATCAAATGTGACGTATCTACTATGTGCATAGGTATGGCGGCAAGTATGGGTGCATTCCTTTTGGCAGCAGGTGCTAAGGGTAAAAGATATGCGCTTCCCAACAGCGAAATTATGATTCACCAGCCTCTCGGCGGAGCACGAGGTCAGGCAAGTGACGTAAGAATTCACGCTGCCTGGCTGCAAAGAACAAAGGAAAAGCTTAACGAATTGCTTTCCAAATCTACCGGTCAGCCTCTTGAAGTGATTGAAAGAGACACTGACAGAGATAACTTCTTAACAGCAGCGCAGGCCCTTGAGTACGGTCTTATAGATAAAGTATTGGAAAAGAGATAAAATGGCAGATAAAAGAAACAATGGCCGCAGAGGCGTAAAAACAACCTTAGATGAAAACAGCTGTTGCGAAGTTTGCGGTATATCCTCCGTTCCACTGGTGGAAATACTCATCGAAGGTCAGCGTGTTTACGTGTGTGAGGATTGTCTTAACACCTCGTTTACGGTTTATAACGCATTTAACGAGACTTATATAAACCGAAAAGGCAGCACCGGTGGTTTGGACTTAACTTTAGAAACTATGCCCAAACCTATGGATATAAAAGAAATGCTTGATAAGTATGTTATTGGTCAGGATGATGCAAAACGTGCACTTTCCGTTGCCGTTTATAACCATTACAAACGCATACTTTCCAAGCAAAATTCCCAAAGCAAAAAAAAGCCTTTGAAGGCGGTTGAAAACGAAGAAATAGAGCTTGAAAAGAGTAACGTTTTGTTGCTTGGGCCTACCGGTGTCGGTAAGACTATGCTTGCACAGACATTAGCTCGTTTTCTTGACGTTCCCTTTGCGATAGCTGATGCTACTACCCTTACCGAAGCAGGTTACGTTGGCGAAGACGTTGAGAATATTCTATTGCGTCTTATACAAGCGGCTGACTTTGATGTTAAAAAAGCCGAGATTGGCATCATTTACATCGACGAGATAGATAAGATATCGAGAAGAAGTGAAAACCGCTCAATAACCAGAGACGTTTCCGGTGAAGGTGTTCAACAGGCATTGCTTAAGATAATAGAAGGTACTGTTTCAAACGTACCTCCACAAGGTGGACGCAAGCATCCCAACCAGGAGTTTATACAGATAAACACCAAAAACATACTGTTTATCTGTGGTGGAGCTTTTGACGGACTTGAGGCAGTTATTGAAAAGCGTATGGGCAAACAGCTTGTGGGGTTTAACAGTACTCTCGGCGAACAAGCTCTTGATAAGACCAACATTTTGAAAGAGGTAACCCCTCACGACCTTGTTAAGTATGGTATTATACCGGAACTTGTAGGTCGTATTCCCGTTATCACTTCCCTTTCTCCTTTAAATACGGAAGCTTTTGTGAGAATATTAAAAGAGCCCAAAAACTCCTTATTCAAACAATACGTTCATTTATTTGCTCTTGACGGCGTTGAGTTGGAGTTTACCGATGAGGCTGCAGAGCTTATCGCAAAGAAAGCCTATGAGCTTAAAACAGGTGCAAGAGGCTTAAGGTCTATAATGGAAAAGCTTATGCAGGAGTATATGTATTCTGTCCCCTCAGAAGAAGGACTTACTAAGCTTGTTATAGGAAAAGAACAAATTAACTTTTAATTAACTACGCAAAACAGCAGAAGGCTTGACCTCCTGCTGTTTTTATGTTAACATTATTATACTATTATCATACGGAGAAGCCTATGAGAAAAGATTATGTATTTATAAGCAATCAGCAGTGGTTTGAAAGCTGTGCTTTAAAAAATCCCATTGTATCCTTAGACTATAAGCTTAAAAAGGATTATCCCGATTATTTTAGTTTGAATTACGATACAAAGCTGCTTGCATCACGTGCTCCCACGTCCGAGCTTATAGGTATGCCCTTTTACAACGACTATCTTGAAAAATATGGTAAAAGCTCAACCTATGAAATGGATAGCGTTTTAAGAAGCAAAAATTCAAAATATGTGTTTTTAAACGGATTTAGGCAAGAGCATTTTGAATACGTTGTACCTCACATCCAAGAAACTACTGAGGTTTTGTATTTGTTTAAATGCCCTAAAATAAAAGACCTGTCCTCTTTGTCCAAATTTAAAAACCTGGAATGTTTACATATTTTTTGGAACAATAGCATTGAAAGTCTTTGGGATATGACAAACAATACAAAGCTTAAAATTTTATCCTTTATTACAATAACAAAGTTAAAGAACATTGAAAACCTACGTAAAACTTCTGTTGAATACATAAACTTTGACAGCTCCGATAACAGCGACCGAAAAAAGCCTATGCTTTTTGAGAGAGAAGTTTTTGACGATATGCCAAACCTTAAACACCTTTCTCTTTATTATACTAAATGCAAGGTTGACTATTAAACAGCGCTGCCTTGAATTATATTTCTTGCCTCCATTTCGCGATTTATGGTGTTTATAACCATCTTTTTATCAGCGCTCCAAAGAGGTGCCACCAACAGTCGCTTGGGAGCGTCTCCTGTTAAACGATGTATAACCACATTTTCTGGAACATTACTTATACACGCAAAAAGGATTTCCATATATCTATCCAAGGTTAAAGCTTCAAAAAGCCCTTTTTTATAATCCTCATACAAATCCGTATCTTTTAATACGTGTAACAGCTGAAGCTTTAACCCACCGGTTCCTGCTTCTACTGCAAACTTGACACTATTAACAGCATCTGTAAGATCTTCACCGGGCAAGCCGATTATTATGTGCGTTATCACATCCACTTTTACAGAGTTTAAACGTTTTACTGCATCAACGTAAACACCATTTGGATAACATCGTCTTATATATTTGGCAGTTTTTTCATTGGAAGTCTGCAATCCAAGCTCTACCCACACCGGTTTAATTCTATTTAGACATCCTAATAATTCTAAAACGTCGTCGGGTATACAATCTGGACGAGTAGCTATCGAAATAGCGGCTACATCTTCCCTGCATATAGCCTCTGTGAAAACTTTTTCAAGATACTCGATAGGAGCATATGTATTTGTATAGCTCTGAAAATACGCAATAAAACGTTTTGCTTTTGTTTTTGAAGCTATAAATTTTTTTGCTTCTTCAATGCTTTTTGAAACGTCAGAGCATTTACCTGCAAAATGTGACGAACCTTCGTGACAAAAAATGCATCCTCTGCTGTCTAAAACGCCGTCACGATTTGGACAACTAAGTCCAAGGTCAATAGCCAATTTATAAACCTTTTCTCCAAAGGTTTTGTATAAATGCTCGTTTAGAGAATAATATCTTTTTTTCAAGCGATTTTCTCCCTATTAATAATTATGAAGGTGTAATATGAATTTTAAACTTAAAGCATTTAATGAAATTAATACAACCGAACTTTATGAAATTTTAAAAGCTCGTATGGCGGTTTTTGTTGTTGAACAAGTTTGTCCGTATCAAGACATTGATGGACTGGATTACACCGCCAATCATCTTTGGATAGAAGACGCCGGGTGCATAAAAGCGTATTTGCGGATCTTCAAAATGGATAACGGTATGGCAAGACTTGGCAGAATAATCACCACTGACCGAGGAAAAGGTTACGGAGCGGCTTTGCTTGATAAAGGAATATCTGTGGCAAAAAAACTATATTCACCAACAGCAATATATATCGAAGCCCAGGTTCAAGCCTTAGGATTTTATGAAAAGTTTGGCTTTGAAATATGCTCGGAACAATTCTTGGACGACGGAATTCCACACGTCAAAATGCTTCTAAAATTTTAAAAACACCAATGGCACGGAAGATGCAACTTTTCCGTGCCATTTTAAATAACTACGCAAATTGTTTGCTTGAACGCTCAGCCTCACGCTGAGCAGATTTCTTAGCTTCTGTTTCCCTCTTATCGTAAAGCTTTTTACCCTTGCAAAGTCCTATCTCGATTTTAACCCACTTGCCGGAGAAATAAAGTTTTAGAGGAATGATTGAATATCCCTTTTGTCCTACAAGTCCAAAAAGCCTTTGTATCTCACGCTTGTGCATAAGAAGTCTACGTGGTCTGACGGGATCACGATTGAATATATTTCCTTTTTCATAAGCACTTATGTGCATACCATAGGCAAAAAGCTCACCGTTTTTTATCTGACAAAAAGAATCCTTAAGATTTACCCTTCCGCCACGAAGTGACTTAACTTCTGTACCGCAAAGCTCAATACCTGCCTCAAAGCTATCCTCCACAAAAAAATCGTGGTGGGCTTTTTTGTTTTGCGCAATTAACTTTTTAGGGCTGTCAGCCATATTAGCTCTCCCCCTTTATTATTTTACTTTTATACGTGCGGAAAACACCTGCTGACCATCTTCCTTTGTAGCCGTAACGTATGAATTATCATCATCGCTATTTGAAGATATGTCGACAGTATGTCCCGCCTTAAGCTCGCTTACAAAATGTATTTCAAATTCAGAAATACTTTTTCCTTCAAAATCCACACCGCAAAAATCCACAAGAAGATCGCCATACCTGGTATTATTGACGTGATAGTTTGTATCCATATCCGTCAAACTAGCCCTGTATGTACCATTAAGAACAGGAGCGTTATCTGCAAGCTTTAAACGACGTGACGGGAACAAATCAACGTTCTCGGTTGTGTTAGTGGTAACATTAGTAAACAATGCATCAGGACGCAAAATACGCCTAGCAGAATAGCTGACAAGCACCCATCTGGACGTTGCAATGCCAATTTTTTCACCGTCTGCTGAAATAACATAGTTACGAACAAAGGAAACGCCTTGCACTCCGCTGTTCCAGGTTCTTATGTCAAGAGTATCATCAATCATCGGTGTCCTACTGTACTGAACTATAACTTTTGAAATTACAAAAATCATATCCTCTTTACGCAGAGATTCATAATCAGCGCCGTGATTAGCGGCATCAATAGTGGCGGCGTCCTGCATATATTTTAGCATAGCAGATGGCTTAAGTTTTCCATCAGGCAGAACATCATATCCCGTTACAGTGTGTTTGACAGTAATCATTTTTTACCCTCGGTGTCGTCAGAAGCTTCTACACCATATTTCTTTCGTATTGTATCATTCACGGTAAAAAGTGGTTTTCTTGAAGTTTTTGGCTTATACGCTTTTTTCTTACTGCGTTCATCTTCTCTTTTTTCAAAGTTACCGTTTAAAGGGTTTTGACTTATTGCATACTGAACGTCGTCTCTTCTAACGTGAGTGTATATTTGTGTGGTATTAAGCTGTGAATGCCCCAAAATCTCCTTCAAAACCAAAATATCCACGCCGCCCTCGTTATACATAAGCGTTGCAGCGGTGTGACGTAATTTATGCACCGAATAACCCTTTTCGCTCAGACCACTTATTTCAAGTTGACGTTTTATCATCCACTGAACGGTTTTTACAGAAATTCTATTACCTTGAGAAGATAAAAACAACGCATCTAGGTTTTTAACCTTTTTGCCATAAGAACGTGCAATCATCTCCCGAACACCCAAATAGTCAACCAGTGCTGCTTTACAAGCGTCATTAAAATAAAGTATTCTTATTTTTCCGCCTTTACCTCGCACCACAAAACGGTTAAAATCCGAGTCGATATCGGAAAGGTTTATTCCAACAAGCTCAGATAAACGCATACCGCAATTCAAAAACAACAAAACGATGAGATAATTGCGACGATAGTTTGGATCAGTCTTATCGAAAGAACTAAGTAAACAGCGTGCTTCATCAAGAGTCATTACCACCGGCAATCTGTACTTTAGTTTTGGAGAATCAATATCCTTGGCTGGGTTATTTGAAAAAGTAAATGCACTGGTTGTGTGATACTTATAAAAGGATTTTATAGCAGAAAGCTTGCGACTTCTGGTAGTAGGTTTAATTTTCTTATCTTTTGCCAAATACAAAAGATAAGAAAATATTTCGTCTCTCGTGACAGACTCTGCAAGCTTGGCATCAACAACGGATATATCAACAGCCTTTTCCTCTATATCGTTTCTTTGCGCAATAATGTATTTAAAAAAGCAACGCAAATCTATGCAATACTCGTTAACGGTAAGAGGAGAACATTCCTGTATATTAAGTTTAAACGACAAAAAGCTGACAAATACAGCAGGAAGTTCTTTTAAATTCATAAACGTCAACCTCAAAAGACAAAATTTTAAACATTAAATAAGCTCAGCAATCTTTCTGTCTGTTTCCAAAAACGCTTTTAGCTCGTCAGCGCTTAGGTTGCGGCTGGCAACGATAGCTAAAAGATAAAAGTGTTTTGCCAAAAGCTTTGCCTTATCCGCATCCATATCCGTAAGCTTCAAAACGGCAGCATTAGAAACGTTAACAACAAATTCTTCGTCAATCGCAGACGCACTCTCGGTTCCGTTAATAGCGGAATACATTCGCATCATATCTGCAAAGCGCCTACCTTCTTCTCCGCAACGGATCAACACAGGCGCATCGTCAGCACCTAATGTAGCAAAACTAATCTTATCCTCTCCTATTTCGCAAGCTTCCGCAAACAAAGACCTAAGTTTTTCGTTATCATCAGAAACTCCGCCAATATCATCCAACGCAGAGTCAACACGTAAAAACTTAACATTGTCTTTTTTGCTTTCAACAAAAGAAGCAAACTGAGTATCAACCACAGCATCCAGCACATAAACGGGTAGCTGCTTATCGGAGTACAAAGAAACGTAATACGCTTGTTGAACAGGATCGGTGGTATAGTAGACCTTAACCTCTCCGTCCTTGTCTAAAATTTCGGGTAAAGCCGCATAACCGCCATCGGTAGCCTTTAGCAGTATACCGCCTACAACACGGTCATAAAACTTGGCATCTTTCATAGAGCCATATTCTATATAAGGCTTTATAACGTCCCATAAAGCACTGTATTTATCAAAATCGTCATTCTTAAGTTTAATAAGCTTATCGGCAAGTTTTTTAACAATGTGCTGCGAAAGCTTACGTATATAGGAATTATCCTGTAAATAACTACGGGAAACGTTAAGAGGCAACTCAGGACAATCGAGTACACCGCTAAGATTGTACAAATAATCCGGAACAATTTCCTTAATATTGTCTGCAACAAAAACGGAATTATAGAACAATTTTATACAACCTTCGTTGCTCTCCATACTGTTGCGCATCGAAGGAAAATATAATATGCCCTTAAAATTCAAAGGATAATCTGCATTGATATGAACATAAAACAACGGGTCTCTGTAATCGTTAAAAAGCTTTTTATATAAGAAATTATAATCCTCATCGGCAAGCTCTGACGGAGATCTTTGCCAAGCGGGCAAAGTATCATTTAAAAGCTCTTCCTTGTCTCCTTCACGGCAATAAATAGGATAAGGCATAAACGCACAATACTTTGTAAGTACCGACTTAACCTTGTCAAAGCTAAGGTATTCTTTTTCATCATCGGTTATGTGGAGAACGACATCGGTGCCCTGAGAAGCTTTGCTTCCCATTTCCATCTCGTACTCCCCACTCTCGTTGCAATCCCACTGAACGGGATATGCGTCGGTGTAGGACTTAGTTTTTATTTCAACTCTGTCAGCAACCATAAATGCAGAATAAAAACCAAGACCAAAGTGACCAATTATGCCACCGCTTTTGCTGTCTTCGCTTTCGTAACGAGATATGAAATCCAACGCACCGGATAAGGCTATTTGATTGATATACTTTTCAACCTCTTCTTCAGTCATACCAATACCGTTGTCACTAACGGTAAGCGTCTTAAGCTCCCTATCGACCGTAACAAAAACCTTATACTCGTCAGATATTTCCTCTGCCTCGGTAAGAGACACTAAGCGCTTATGCTTGGTTATGGCATCACACGCATTGGAAACAAGCTCACGCAGAAAAATATCCTTATCAGAATACAACCACTTTTTTATAACAGGAAATATATTCTCTGTTTGAACAGAAATTCCGCCCTTTTTCAAAACGCATCTTCCTCTCTAAAACTACAGGTAAAACTAAACTTAAATACCGATATCTTCGATAAAGTCCTTGCCAGCGATAATATTACAATCTATATCATCAAGGTCGTCAACCTCTTCCATCTCAAAACCGTCATCTTCTGTACTGTCTGCACAGCAGCAATCTACATTAGGAGAATATTCCTTAGCACCCTTAATGAACAGATATGTACCAACGGTACCCATACCCGCAGCGAGAAGACCGAAAACTATGGCTTTTTTCTTTATGCTTGCTCCTGAAAGAAAAAGTAAAACTAAAAAGGAAAAAGCCTGTAACGCCAAAAAAGCACCGGTAAACATTTTCATCTTACCCATAATAAAACCTCCGTAAATTAAACACTATTATTATTTTAGACTTATTTTTTAACTTTGACACTTCATTTTTAGGTATTCGCTTATAAACTCGTCAATTTCGCCATCCATAACAGCGGTAATATTGCCGGTTTCATAACCTGTGCGATTATCCTTAGCAAGGGTATAAGGCATAAACACGTAAGAACGTATCTGACTTCCCCACTCAATGTTCATCTTAACGCCCTTAATATCATCAATTTTATCAAGCTGTTCTCTTTCCTTAATCTCGAGAAGCTTACTCTTGAGCATCTTCATAGCAGTTTCTTTATTTTGAACCTGGCTACGCTCAGTCTGGCAGTTAACAACAATTCCCGTAGGCAAATGAGTGATCCTTACTGCGGAATCCGTTTTATTGACGTGCTGCCCTCCCGCACCACTGGAGCGATGATGATCAACCTTTAAATCCTCTTCTCTAATGTCAATAGTCATATCATCGTTAAACTCAGGCATAACTTCAACAGATGCAAAGGACGTATGTCTTCTGCCCGAAGAATCAAAGGGAGAAACACGAACAAGACGATGAACACCGTTTTCACCCTTGAGATAACCGTAAGCATTTTCACCCTCAACCAAAAACGTAACGCTTTTTATACCGGCTTCATCACCGTCAAGATAGTCAAGAACCTTTATTTTATAACGCTTACGCTCTGCATATCTGCTGTAAAGACGGTAAAGCATTTGAGCCCAATCCTGAGCTTCTGTACCGCCTGCACCGGGATGTATGGATATGATACAATTGCTGTTATCATACTCACCGGAAAGCAGTATTCTTATTTTTTCTTCCTCATATTGTTTTTTTATAATATTAAGCTCTGCAAGCAGGTCGTCAACCATATCCTCGTCATCTTCTTCAATAGCCATTGTATAAAGCTCAAAAAATGACTTGAACGCATTTTCTAAACTTAAAAATGAATCTAAAACGCTTTTTCTTCCTTTAAGGGTACGTAATAGACGCTGCGCTCCTTCCGGATCTGACCAAAAATCAGGTGCGTTGGTCTGCTCCTCCAAGCCTCTTACCTCTTCTTGCAAAGCATCAGCACCAACCGATTGACGCAATTGAGAAATCCCTGTCTCTAACTCTTTGATATCGGGTCTGCATTGTTCTAATCTTATCAGCATATATGCAACCTACTCCAAGTTTTTTCTTTATTATACAACACAACAAAAGAAAGGTCAATATTTAAATAAAAAAACACCTTAAAAACAAGGTGTAAATTAAATAGCAACCGCACCTGTAAGCCGGGTTCTGTCTTAAACAGTCATCTATCTTGAGTGAACGTTGCCGCACACTTCCTTGCCACCCTCGAGAGCTGCCGGGCAAGCATTAACGCTCCCATATACGGTGTTGCTTCGGATAGGGTTTACATAGCTGTGTTGTCTCCAACACACCGGTGAGCTCTTACCTCGCCTTTCCATCCTTACCGTGATAACACGGCGGGATATTTCTGTTGCACTGGCCCTGAGGTCGCCTTCGGCGGATGTTATCCGTTATCCTGCCCTGCGAAGCCCGGACTTTCCTCACCGTGAGACCTTTCGGTATGTCACAGCGCGACTGTTCGGTGCGGTTGCTTTTTTTATTATACAATATTAATTTATTTTTGTCAAACGGTTGATTATTTTTTATTTTGGTATATAATTAGTTTTGAATGGAGAGATTTACTATGGAAAATTACATAGACTTTTACAAAAACAAAAAAATAGGCTTTGTTGGTTTGGGGGTAAGCAATCTCCCAATTATTAAAGTTTTCGCAAAGCACGGTATTAGAATAACCGTCCGAGATCTTAAAGAAAACGCTTGCAAAGAAAACTCGGTTTTTCTGGAAAGCATAGATGCGGAAATAATTATCGGTGAAAACTATTTAAAAGGCATAAATGAGGACATTTTGTTTCTTTCCCCCGCTATTAAACAATTTTTACCCGAAATAGCCTATGCAAAAAGCAAAGGCGTGTATATAACCACCGAAATGGAAGAGTTTTTTCGTTTTTGCCCTTGCAAAATTATTGCAGTTACAGGTAGTGACGGCAAAACTACTACAACGACTTTAATTGCAAAGCTTTTAGAAAAAGCAGGCAAAACTGTACATTTAGGCGGAAACATAGGAAATAACCTTTTTGCACACCTTGACAGTATCAAAGCAGAGGACTTTGCAGTTGTTGAGTTGTCAAGCTTTCAGCTTATGAAAATGACAAGGTCCCCCAATGTAGCTGTTATTACAAACATTTCTCCCAACCACTTGGATTGGCACCACGATATGCAGGAATATACTCAGGCAAAAAAAGCAATTTTCCTTAACCAAACCAAGGATGACAAGACGGTACTCAATGCTTCCAACACTCTGACTTATGAAATGATTGCAGAATGTAAAGGCAAGGTGGCGACTTTTGGGTGTAATTGCGGAGATTTTTGCATTAAAGACGATGGCATATACAAACTGGACAAAATGTTGCTTGCAGATAAGGACATACTTTTACCCGGAGCACATAACCGACAAAATTATGCCGCCGCTATTGCTGCAACCGAAGGTTTTATAAGCAATGAGCATATTGTAGAGCTTGCAAAAACCTTTGGCGGCGTTGAGCATCGAATTGAGCTTGTGCGAGAATTGAAGGGCGTAAAATATTATAATTCATCCATAGACTCAAGCCCTACAAGAACTGCAGCAGCATTAAGATCATTCAAACAAAAGGTTATAGTTATAGCAGGAGGATACGACAAAAATTTGCCTGTCGACCTGTTAGGAACAGTTTTTGCTGAAAAAGCCAAAGCCTGTATTTTGATGGGCGACACGCTTCCCAGAGTTAAAGCAGTTTTGGAAGCTTCTTCATATCAAGGCACAATCCTTGAAGCTGAAAATATGGAAGATGCGGTAAACAAAGCAACTTCAATTGCTACATCGGGCGATATAGTCATTTTATCACCTGCAGCTGCAAGCTTTGACAAATATAAAAATTTTATGGAACGCGGGAAACATTTTAAAAATATAGTTAATTCACTTTAAAAGGAGGAAAATATGGAGCTTTTTGAAAGAGTAAAAGCGGTAACCGAAATGTGTGCCGTTTCAGGTAGAGAGCATATGGCGTTCGACGAACTGCGTAAAAAGTTTGGCTATATGTTTGACGAAATATTCACTACAGCCACGGGAAGTTTTGTTGGTATCAAGCGTTGCGGTAAAGCAAATGCACCAAAGCTTTTATTTGATGCTCATTTGGACGAGATAGGTTTTATGGTTAAGCAAATTTGCGACGGAGGATTCCTTAAAGTTACAAACATAGGCGGTATAGACACTAAAGTTTTATCCGCTGCAGAAGTTTGGATACACGGCAAGGAACGCATATCCGGCGTTTTTGCGTCCACTCCTCCACATTTAAAAGAAACAAGCAATCCCAAGCTGCTGCTTACCGATATGGTTATTGATACCGGAAGAAACAAGGAATACCTTGAAGAAAACACACCAATAGGCACAGTGTGCAGCTTTAAAGCAACTACCGAAAAGCTTCTTGGTAACCACGTTGTTGGCAAAAGCTTTGACGATAAGATATGTATTTGCACAATCCTGGGCGCTTTTGACCTGCTTGCCGACAAAGACTTAAACGTTGACCTTATAGCACAATTCAGCGGTGGAGAAGAAATTGGATACGTAGGTGCGGCTACTGCAGGCTTTACGGCTGATCCTGATTATGCAGTTGCCATCGACGTAACAAATTCTTACGTTCCTGAATCCCCCAAGCGCAAAGAAGACAATAGGCTTGGAAACGGTGGCGTTATATCCTTTTCGGGTACTACTTCCCGTTCTTTAACCAAGCGTTTTATAAAAGCAGTTAACGATGCGGGAATTCCTTATCAAGTGGTAGGTGAACCCGGAAGAACAGGTACAAACGCTCAAGTGTTGCAGATATTGCGTTCAGGAGTCCCCACTGCGCTTATTTCCGTACCGCTTAAAAATATGCACACACAAGCAGAAACCGCTTGCCTTAACGATGTAGAAAACGTTTCCAAAGCACTTGCGGCTCTGGCTCAGTCATTTTAAGGAGGGGTCATATGATTAAACTTACAGAAAAGCTTTGCAACCTTTACGGCCCTTCAGGTCTGGAAGACGAGGTAAGAGAAGCGATTATAGAAGAAATAAAGCCCTATTGTGAAAAGCTTTACACAGATAAAGTAGGTAACCTTATAGCTTTTAAAAAAGGCAAAATAAGTACCGACACACCTTTGCTTTTTGCCGCCCATATGGATGAAGTTGGGTTTATGGTACAATATATTTCGCCCGAAGGATACCTGTATTTTGACACCATAGGAGGCGTTGATAACAGTGTTATCGGCGGCAGAAGGCTTATTATCGGGGAAGATAAGCTTCTTGGGGTTGTAGCTTCCAAGGCTATACATTTACAAAAAGCAGAAGAACGAGGTATGTGTATACCCATATCTGAAATGTACATTGACATTGGTTGCACCACTAAAGAAGATGCAAAAAAACACGTCTCCGTTGGTGATTGTGGCGTATTTGTTCCCAATTTCGAAGAGTTTGGTGACGGCTTTATAAAATCCAAAGCAATGGATGACAGGTTTGGCTGCGCAGTTCTTTGCACGATGATTAAAGAAGAAAGAGAATACGATACGATATTTGTATTTACAGTATGCGAAGAAGTCGGTTGCAGAGGTGCACAAACTGCTGCTTATTCCCTTAACCCGAAATGCACCGTGGTTATCGAAAGCACAACCGCAGGTGACGTTTTCGGAGTTTCTCCCGAAAGGCGTGCCTGTGCAGTCGGAGAAGGTGCGGTGCTTACCGTTATGGACGGTGGTACGATTTATGACAAGCCCTTTTTTGACAAAGCCATAGAGATTGCTAAAACTAACAATGTTAAATATCAAATCAAGAATACCATAGCAGGCGGCAACGACTCAAGGGCTTTCCAAACAACCGCTAACGGAAGCCGTGTTTTGGCTATTTCGGCTCCTGTTCGATACATTCATTCAGCCTCTTGTGTAGCTAAAAAAACAGACCTTGAGGATGTTCTTGCACTTGCCAGACTTATTGCTGACAACGGAAAGGAGATATAAACTATGTACCAACTTATAAAAAAATACACAAGCACTTTTACCGTTTCCGGAAGAGAGTTTTACCTTGCAAATATTATCGAATCTGATCTTAAAAAATATGCCAATGATATCCGCCGTGATGCTATGGGAAACCTAATAGTATACAAAAAGGGTGTTGACAGCAGCAAAAAGCTTATGATTGCAGCCCATATGGACGAGATTGGCTTTATGGTTACAAACATTACCGAAAGTGGTTATATTAAAGTTACCAATGTTGGCGGTATCTCCGCCCTCTATTCTGCCTATAGCGTAGTTAAGTTTGAAAACGGTGTCAAAGGTATTATAGTTGCCGATGCTTCCGCTAAAGACCTTAAACTTAAAGACCTTGTTATTGATATTGGAGCAAAAAACAAAAAAGATGCCGAGAAAAAGGTTGCTGTTGGCGATCTTTGTGCACTTGTTCCTTCTCTAACAAGACTTATGAACAAACGTATATCCGCAAAAGCTTTTGATGACAGGCTTGGTTGTGTAATAGCCGCCGTTTCCGCTATGAAATCAACCCCCAAGTATGATACTTACTATGTATTTACTGTTCAGGAAGAGGTTGGTTGTCGCGGTTCTATGCCCGCAGCATTTGACATAAGACCCGATTACGCAATTGCCATTGACGTTACCGGAACAGGTGATATGCTTGGTGCAAAAGCTATGGAGGTTAAGCTTGGAAAGGGGGCGGCTATAAAGCTGAAGGATTCTTCTGTTATTTGCTCTCAGCTTATGGTAAATGCTATGGTGGAATGCGCAAAGAAAAACAATATCAAGTATCAGCTTGAAGTTCTTGAGGCTGGCGGTACCGACACACATTCTATGCAGTTAGCCGCCGGAGGTTGTCACGCCGGATGTATATCCATACCCACACGTTATATCCACTCTCCTGTTGAAACAGTTGACCTTGGCGACGTAGAGGCTTGCGAAAAGCTTCTTACCGCTTTAGTAAATGAGGGCTTGGAATGAGTAGAATATCCGAAAAAATACGTTTTTTAGCTACAAAATGTGAGGAAGAGCTTAGCGAGGTTTTTGCACGTTTTGATGCTGTTTCCACTGAGAATACTGAAAAAATACTAAATATTTTTTACGAGCTGGGCTTAGCGGAAAGGCATTTCTGTCCTACAAACGGTTACGGCTACAATGACGATGGCAGAGACCTTTGTGACAAAGCGTTTGCAAAAGCTTTGGGCTGTGAATACGGATTTGTAAGGCACAGCATCGTTTCCGGTACACACGCTTTAGGTATCGGCTTATTTGCTTTACTTCGTCCCGGTGATACTATGTTATCAGTAGCCGGCAAGCCTTACGACACTCTTGATGGTGTTATTGGAATAAACGGTGCAGATGAAGTTGGTTGCCTTGCAGAGTTTGGAGTAAGTTACAAACAGATAGACCTTATAAACGGAAAATTTCTTGACTACGAAAGGATAATTGATACTGTTAAGGCTGACAGAAGCATAAAGGTCGTATTTGTTCAGCGTTCAAAAGGTTACCTTAACCGTGCAAGTTTATCCGCAGCGGAGATCACAAAGCTTTACAATGCTGTAAAATCCGTTTCAAATGCCTTTGTTGTTATCGATAATTGCTACGGTGAGTTTTGCGAGACGGAAGAACCTAAGGGTGATTTGCTTATTGGTTCGCTTATCAAAAACCCCGGTGGCGGCATCGCAGAAACAGGAGCTTACCTTGTTGGAACTAAAGAGGCTGTTGAGCTTGCAGCTGCAAGACTTACCGTTCCCGGTATAGGTCTTGAGTGCGGAGCTTCCTTGGGTCAAACACGCAATATGTTTAAAGGACTTTTCTTTGCACCCCACACGGTGTGTCAAGCACTAAAAACCGCAGCATTTGCTTCTCTGCTTTTTGAAAAGCTGGGTTACGTGGTAAACCCTATATTTAACGAAGAACGCAGAGATATAATACAAACGGTTTCATTAGGCACCCCGGAGCTCTTGTGCGCCTTTTGCAGAGGGTTGCAAAGCGGATCTCCCGTTGACTCATACGTTACTCCAGAGCCGTGGGATATGCCCGGTTACAGTAACGCCGTTATTATGGCTGCGGGGGCTTTTACGCAAGGGTCTTCTCTTGAGCTTTCTGCCGATGCTCCGCTACGCAAGCCTTATACCGTTTTTTTGCAAGGCGGGTTAACCTACGAAAGTGGCAGATACGGAATAATGTGTGCTGCTGAAGAATGTGAAAAATCGAAAATAAAGTAAAAATATGAGGGGCGTGAAACAAATCACGCCCCTTGTTATTTATATTCAAAAGCACACAAATTTAACAATATTCAGTTTTAATTATCTTAATAATTTTTCTTTTCAAGTTTCTTTTAGTAGTGTAAATCAAATTAAGTGTTACGTCCAACTCCTCTGCTGCAACGGCGGGACTTTTACCCTCGATATAAAGTTTAGTATAAACTTGCCTTTCTCTTTTTGTAAGGCTTGACAACAGCTTTTCGACAGCACCTTCTTTTATCCAAATATGAAAAACACTCTCTTCAAAAATCTCTTGTCCGGAGGAAGTATTCAATATGTCGTCATAAGGAACATTGCGTTTATCTCTTAAATAGCGCCTTATGATAGACTTTGAAATAAACGTAGCACTCACAATAAGCCATCCTTTCGGACATTCGTGAGTTAGCAAAACGTCAATCTTTTCGCACGCCAATAAATAGAGTTGTCCTATCGCATCCTCTGCTAAAGCGTTATAATAAGCACCCAAACGTTTGAACATAATGGCGTTTATTAACTTTTCGTTGTCTCGTATCAGTTGTTCTAAAAATTTAGATTCGGCAGTTGTTAATTTTCTCGCACATTGAGAGTTTTCTTTCACTTTTACACTTCCTCAACACTATTCAATAGTTTAACTTGCAAAGAGTTTAACACAAAAAATAAATATGTCAACACGTACAGCAATTAAATTATAAAATCAATAATGCATCACCAACAATTGACTTATGTAGCAAATTCATATATCATTCCGTTGCGTTTGCTAACATAAGCCTTATACGATTAACCTGATTAACCTGAGAAGCACTTGCATCGTAATCAATAGCAACTATATTTATGGAGGGATTTCTGTCTTTAAGAGGTTTCATCATCCCTTTACCGCAAATATGGTTAGGCAAACAGCCGAAAGGTTGAGTACAGACGATGTTTTTAACACCGCAATCGGCCAATTCAAGCATTTCCGCAGGTAAAAGCCAACCTTCCCCCATTTTACATCCGTGACCGATGTAGTCCTTAGCCAGCTCAGCAACACGGCTGAAACGTGCAGGAGCTCTAAAAACCCCGTGTTCTTCAATAAGCTCTATAACTTCCCCTTGTTTTTCAAGCAAATAATTATATATAAGCTTGATAATCGGATGAACCAAACGACCTTTTTTATAAAGTTCATAATCACTCAGCTCGTTATGTATACAATACATAAAAAAGTCAAACAAGCCAGGTATTGTTACCTCCGCTCCGTTATCTACAAGCAGCTGCTCAAGGTTATTGTTACCAAGCGGAGAAAACTTAACGTATATTTCGCCAACAATACCAACCTGCACCTTTTTTATATTGTTTTTAGGAAGCTTTGCAAAAGCATCCAAAACGATCTGACAGTTTTCCTTAAACTTCTTAAAAGACACGCCGTCAGTTTTCATCTTATTAATCAAAATATCACAATACTGATCGGCCAAAGCCTGTGCTGCGCCGGAGACAGTTTCATAGGGTTTACACTGATTTCTGAGTGAAAAAAGCAAATCCCCGTACAGAATTGCATATATACAGCGTTTCCAAGCAGACAAAGAAAGTTGAAAACCGGGATGTTTCTCAAGACCCGACAAACTTATAGAAATAACAGGAATATGGCCTAAGCCAGCCTTTTTAAGAGCTTTGCGTATCAAAAATATGTAATTCGAAGCACGACAACCGCCACCGGTTTGAAAATACAACAAAGCCACTTTATCGGTATCATATTTTCCGGAAAGCAATGCATCCATAAACTGACCGATAACCAAAATCGCAGGATAACAGGTATCGTTATGACAATACTTTAACCCAAGTTCAGGTATATGAGGTCCACTATTCTCAAGAAGCTCCACCGTATACCCTTCACATTCAAGCACCTTTGATACGAGGCTGAATTGCAGGGGAAGCATATTAGGCGCAAGAATAGTGTAATCCTTCTTCATTTCCTTGGTAAAAGCAATATATCTTTGTCTCACGTCTTAAAGCCTCCTTTCTTCCAAAGCACCAAGTAAGCTTCTAAGCCTTATCTTTACAGCACCCAGATTTGTTATTTCGTCAATTTTAAGCTGTGTATAATACTTGCCTTTGTTTTCGAGGATAGCGCAAACCTCATCGGTAGTAATTGCATCCACCCCGCAGCCAAAGGAAACAAGCTGAACAAGCTGAACATCTTCATTTGCACCTGCAAACTCAGCACTTCTATACAACCTGGAATGATATGTCCACTGATTAAGTACACCAAGTTGGTCAGGTGTATTTGCAAGATGATATACGCTATCTTCACTTACAACAACAAGGCCGAGGCTATTTATAAGAGTGTCGATCCCGTGATTTATCTCAGGGTCGATGTGATATGGTCTGCCTGCCAAAACGATAATTTGCATACCGTTTTCTCTGGCATATTTCAAAGCCTTTTCACCTTCCGTTTGTACGGAAGACATATACTTTTTATATTGCTTTATACCGGCATTTACAGCTTTTTTTAACTGACGACCGCTGAATTTACCAAATACAGGCTCAAGACACTTACCCAAAGATGCTGCCAGTTGCGAAGGTCTGTTAATGTCCAAATACGGATATAACAAGGTAGTCCTGCCCTCAAGATCCATATTACCCGATAACAACTCGGAATAATAAGCAACAACAGGGCAATTATAGCAGTTATCGCCTGCCTTTTCGTTGATATTGCTGGACAAACAAGGATAAAATACTGCATCTACGCCTTTTTCAACAAGCTCTTCGATGTGACCGTGCATTATCTTTGCAGGATAACAGGCAGTGTCCGAAGGTATGGAAAACTGACCTTTTTCATAAGTTCGTCTGGTAGAAGGTGCAGAAACGACAGTCTTAATACCCAAGCTTTGAAAGATACCGTGCCACAAAGGCAAAAGCTCATACATTCCCAAAGCCAAAGGTAAACCTATTGTGCCAATTTTACCGTCACCAACAGGAAGCGAAGTAAGATAGTTACGTTTATATGAATACAAATTTGGCAAAATTTTTCCTGAAAGCTCACCACCCAATCCTTTTTCACAACGGTTACCGGATATAAATTTTTTACCGCTACCAAATGTGTTAATCGTAAGATGGCAGTTGTTAGTGCATCCTTTACATACAGTGCTTTTGGCCTGATGGGTAAAGCTATCAAGTTCTTCTTTTTTAATAAGGTTGCTCTCATTAAAACGCATAGCGCACAAAGCAGCGCCAAAAGCCCCCATCAACCCCGCTATGGAAGGACGTACTACGTTTTTACCAAGTTCTTTCTCAAAAGCTCTAAGAACAGCGTCGTTATAAAAAGTACCGCCTTGAACAACAATATTATTACCGAGAGCATCGGGAGATGACGCTCTTATAACTTTATACAGCGCATTTTTCACAACGCTTATGGACAAGCCTGCCGATATATCTTCAACGGCAGCGCCTTCTTTTTGAGATTGCTTAACAGACGAGTTCATAAACACGGTGCAACGGCTTCCAAGATTAACGGGATTATGACCAAAAATGCCCCTATTGGCAAACTCTTCAATTTCAAAGCCCATCGACTTTGCAAAGGTTTCCAAAAAAGAGCCGCAACCGGAAGAACACGCCTCGTTCAGCATAATACTGTCAATTGCACCATTCTTTATACGAAAGCATTTAATATCCTGGCCGCCGATATCGAGAATAAAATCAACGTCAGGCATAAAATGTTTTGCCGCAGTATAATGTGCAATAGTCTCAACAACGCCTAAATCCGCTCCAAAAGCATTTTTAACCAATTCCTCGCCATAACCCGTAACGGCACAACCGCATATTTCAATGCGGTTATCACCTAAGGAATATATTTTACTAAGCTCCTCTTTAACTACCTCAACAGGATTTCCCCTATTTGAGGCATAGTAGCTATAAAGTATATCTTTATTCTCAGAAATTAAAACAAGCTTTGTTGTAGTACTGCCGCAATCTATACCTAAATACGCTTTTCCGCTATACTCAGACATATCAATACGCTTTACATCAGCGCCGCTGTGTCTTCTCATAAATTCACGGTATTCAGAAGGATCACCAAACAGCGGAGGCAAACGATTTTGTGAAACAGTACTTTCGGGAGCCATATTTATCTTAGTTAACAACTGTTCAGCCGTAACTACAGTGCCGTTTTTTTCAGCGTATATAGCCGCCCCCATAGCAACGGCAAAGCGGGCATATGAAGGAAAAATCGCATTTTCCGAGGAAAGTTTTAAAGTTTCCGTAAAACGCTGTCTTAGCCCCTTACAATAATACAAAGGACCTCCCAAAAACAAAACCTTGCCCTCAATGCGTCTCCCTTGAGCAAGACCAGCAATGGTTTGATTGACAACAGCTTGATAAATGCTGGCAGCCACGTCCTCTTTACTTGCCCCCTGATTAAGTAAAGGTTGTATATCCGTTTTTGCAAAAACACCGCAACGAGACGCTATCGGATATATTCGCTTATGTTCAAGGCTCAGCTTATCCAAGGTATCAGGGTCAACATTTAAGAGAGTAGCCATTTGATCTATAAAAGCGCCTGTGCCGCCTGCACAGCTGCCATTCATACGCTCATCGATGCCGCCGTTAAAGAAAATTATCTTAGCATCTTCCCCGCCAAGTTCTATAACGCAAGAAGTGTCCGGCTCCATACGTTTAACAATCTCCCCGGTTGCAAAAACTTCCTGAATAAAAGCAAGACCTGCACTTTCAGCAAGACCAAGTCCCGCCGAACCGGAAATCGCTACGTTAAGAGTTGCATCTTTTGTAATAATGCCTATTTCTTTAATAAGCTCACAGGTTTTTTCCCTAACTTGGGAAAAGTGACGACTATATTTTTCATAAACAGCTTTGCCGTCTTTAATTAAAACAGCCTTAGCCGTAGTAGAACCAATATCGATTCCCAACAAGTATTCCATACGTATCATCCATTTCAAAATTCTTAAACGCAATATCCCAATATAATTACTTAATTTTATCATTAAATTCGACTTTTGTCAACCAAGTATACGATAATTAGGCAATAATTAAGAAATTCAACTAATACTTTGTTAATATATTGATGTTAGACTTAATCATACTTTTTATTAGAAGGTGAAGTATGTCAAACAAGCTTTTTCCGATTTTATATTCGTTGCTGTTAACAGGTTTTACTGCATTTATATTACTTGATTTTTTTGTTATAGAACGTGTTTACGAAGTTGTTGACGACGGCTCATCATCGCTGTATTCGTCTACAATCGAACAAATCGATTCAAGCATAGAATCAGAGCTTTCTTCTGTCGTACTTACAAACAATAACAGCTATACGGACGACAATATAAAAATTGATATTAGTGAACATAGAGTTAGTAATACAACGGTATACGTTGCGGATATCGTAATTAAAGATCCGTCCTATTTAAAAACAGCCTTTGCAAAAGATATATATGGAAAAAATATAGAAGAAAAAACATCCGAAACTGCTAAAAAAAAGAATGCTATTTTGGCAATAAATGGCGATTATTACAGTAAAAGAAAAGGATGTGTTATAAGAAACGGCACTCTTTATCGCAATTTTTCCGGGGATGAGGACGAAGAAAGTCTTATCATAAACGCAGACGGAAGCTTTAGTTTTGAATTTGGCAACACCACCAACGGTAATGCTTTGCTAAACAACAGTGCTATGCAGGTTCTTACCTTTGGCCCAACATTACTTATGGATGGCGTTGTCACCGTAGACACAAAAGATGAAGTTGACAAAGCAATGAGAGATAATCCCAGAACGGCAATTGCTTGGTATGGAGACCTTCACTATGCCTTTATAGTAGCAGACGGCAGAACCAATGAAAGCAAAGGACTTACTCTTTACGAATTGGCGGAGTTCACAAAATCATTGGGGGTTAAACACGCCTATAATTTAGATGGAGGCGGTTCATCAACAATGTATTTCAACGGACAAATTATAAACAATCCTACCACAAACGGCAAAAAAATTTCCGAAAGAGAGGTCAGCGACATTGTTTACATCGGCTACAGATAACTATAAAAGCGCAAATTCACGTACTGCCGTCATTTATCTTGCCCTTAGTGCTTTTTGCGGACTTTTCAGTTCAATTTACGGAAAGTACGCCCACGGTGTTTCCTCTGACTATATGGTGTTTTTGGCTATTATTCCACTTGTTTTAGGTGTATTTCCGTACACTATTATGTATCTCTTAAAAGCGAAAGAACCCTTACCGCTTATTAAACACGGATACAATTGCGGGGTTGCGACAATTGCTGTGGGTTCCTGTATGAAGGGTGTATTTGAAATTTACGGCAGCGAATGTTTTTATATTCCTATATATTTTCACGTCGGTGCACTATTGGTAATCGCCTCTACCGTTGCCTATATTATAAAACGATAAGTTAAAATGGGCTGTAAAAAACGTAAATGTTTTTTTACAGCCCATTTTTGGGAATAAAAAATATTTGAAACGATGAACAAAAGCGCAGTTGTATTTAATACCGTAAGCTGAAGTTCATTCATAGCAAGAAAAACTTTTAGTTATATATAATTTTCTTGCAGTCAGACATTTTTACTGCCCATTACTCAGCCAATTAACTCAATCTCTTTTTCTGCGTTTATACATTCACCGTTAGCCCATATCTCAAAATGAAGATGCGGTTCATCTCCCACTTCGAGTATGGCGGTTTCACCTATCAAGCCTATAACATCTCCCGCTTGAACAGATACACCAACAGCTATTCCTTCGGGAAGTTCTGCCGACAAATTCTTATAAACAGAAACAACGCCGCCTTCGTGACTTATCTCAACGGTAGTGCCCATAAAAGGATCATTTTCAATTTTGCTTACAACGCCGTCAGTATAAGCACATACCTTTTCTCCAAGCTTACCGGATATATCTACGCCGCTGTGCGTTCTATAATCCTGCATTGTTTCTGAAAATACCAACGAATCTGCATAATACCCCTTGATAATTTCACCTAAAACGGGCATTTTATACGTTGGTATTTGTACAGTAGGCTCATCGTCCGGTTTGGGAACAATAACCTCAGCGTCGACTCCCGAATTATCTGTACCGGTAGGCTTGTCTGTTGGCTTTTCTACAGGCCTCTCTGATATATTAATATCGGGTAAACTTATAGAAACGTCGGGGATATTGATGCTGATATCCTCAATATCCTCAATGCTTTGATTAACTCTTTTGCCTGTTGACAAAAGGCTAATGGTAAGCATAGCCACCATACACACCGCAACACCCATATAAATAGCAGACGCAGTGCGTTTGTTTACTTTCAACTTTTGGAAACGTTTTTTAAGCTTAAAAACGTTTTTCTTTTTTTCTTCTTTTTCAGGGTTCTGATTACTGTTTTTTTCGTCCATAAAAAATCCTCCGGAAAATTTAGTCCTGTTAATCAGGCTTTTCCTTATTGTGGACTTTTTTATGTTAATTTATACGTTTTTAATTACCAAAAGCTTTGTTTCGGGATAAAAATATTTAAGAATTTCTATGTAATTTTTCCCATCTTCAGCCATCATTCTGGCACTGCACCTGCTCATACCTAACCCGGTACCTTTTCCATAACTGTTTATAACAAATCCTTCGTTATCAACATCAATTTCAAAGCACAAACTATCAAGTTTTAAAAGTCTGGCAAAAGTTGACCCTTTAAAGCAAAGCCCACCTACGTTTATAGTATATACCCGCTTACCTTTTGTATACTCACTTTTGCCTATCCAATCTTCATAGTTTCCGTCAAATTTTATATTATAATCAGAAAACGCCGATTCAAAATCAGAAGGCGTGATTTTTGAAACAGTTTTATGCCCGTAAGAAGAGCTTTTATCAAATACCGGCACCGAAACAAGATATGGCAGTTTTACACCGCTTAAAAATTCATAGCTTTCAGTTATTTCAAAAGATGAATGATGACTTAACGCCAAGGCAGCTTTATCTTCAAAAGTAAGTATCTCACCACCGGTTTCTGCAACAGCACGTTTATGTATCTCTCCTGCATTTTTAGAAATTTGAAAACAATGTTCCTCATCACAGCAAAGCTCATACCCCTCGTGTTCTATATTTTCGTGACGATAGCATACTACCGAACGTATGGCAACAGCTTGTGCCTTTAACGCCTCAAATGGTGTGTTTTCGTCCATAATATATGCCAACGCTCTTTGTACATATTCTTCTAAATCGATATTTTTAACGCAAGCCTCATCATTATCATAATATCTAACACTAATTTTCGAAACAGACACATCCTGCTTTTCTTCACTTTCAATGTTTGATGTAGCTTGTCCGTACTCACTTGGTCGCACAACTGTTGGCATTAACACGCACCAAAGAAATACCGCAATTAATAAACATAGATAATTTTTCATAACAAACAGCCTTTCTTTTAGTATTACTACATTTTATGTGTGTTTTTGCAGTAAAATTACTTAAAAAAAGACTTTACATAACAGCAAAAATGTAGTATAATGAACATCTAAATTACGCAAACGAGGATATAGATTATGAAGCATAAAACAATATATTTATCGGTTCTTGCTTTTTCACTTTTGGCTTCTCTGATTTTTGGCATTTTTATGACTTTTTCAATAGCTCAAAGCACTAATTTAACTATTACTGATATAAACGCATACAGCGCTGACAAGGTTAAATACTTTAGTCTTATATCAGCCTTATTTATGGCGTGCTTGATTATCGTTGTTTTGTTTACTTTTGTTTATAAAAATAAATTCACCAAAAGCCTTAAATTTGTTTCAAACACCTACAAGTATACGTCAATACTGGGTGGCTTTATCGCTTCAGGTGTTTCCCTTTTTGCTATCATTCGCGAATTTGTTGCACCGCCTATAAATACGGTTTCTTCTAGTGTGAAAAGTGCAGAAATCTTCTACAGGATTTTTAAGCACTCACCTAAAGGTATTACTTTAAACCTTGCGTACATAGCTATGGTACTTGTTATCGCTTTGACTGCGGGATACTTTTTTTTCAGTGCGTTCACCAAAAGAGAAAAAATGGGCAACCTGTTTGCCGGTCTTTCTATGCTTCCTTCCGTAGCATTAGCTGCAAAGCTAATTTTTGACTTTTTGATGCAAAACTCCAACGGTTACGGTCATTTATATAATTACCATCTTTTGAGTTTAGGTTTTTTCCTTTTATTTTCTATTAACGAGTCAAGGTTTTATCTGCGCAAGGCCGCTCCTGCACTATATGTTTTCTTTGGTATTTCCGGTGCAATTTCAGCAGCAATTTTCGCTATACCCGTACTATTCTTGAGTTTAACAGGTGTAGTAAAAGCCACCGGAACAAATATAGCTTTTTGTTTGGCTGATGTTGCTATGGCCGTTTATATCTATTTACGTCTGTTTAATTTAGATATAAAAATCCCTAAGGCTACCAAAAAAGGAATAGATATTGAAACTGCCGAATAAAGCAAAAACAAAAAAATAGAAAAAACTCTTGATTTTTACATTTTATTGTGTTACAATGTATAAAGGAATTGTTTGGTATATCTAAAGGAGGCGTTGCTTTATAGGTAATGTACTGAAGAAGTATTCCATAAGGCTTACTTGCGCTATTCTTTGCTGGGCAATGATTGTTGTACCTTGCTTCTGTTTTTTAAGGCAGAATTTTAAATCCTCGGGTGTTGCTTCGTCCAATAGTTTGGTGTCGATTCATCAACCTTCTGCCGGTATTCTTTTTTCTGAAGCTATTGGTAACGCTTTCATCACCGATCAGGACTTTACTTCTCCTGTTCTTGGAACTGACGGTGTTAATTCGGACGCTGACAAGGAGCTTTCTTCTGTAAACCCTAATTACGGTGGTTCCTCTATTCAAGCACCGATTAAACCTTCAGATCCCGTTGTAACTCCCAAGCCCATCATCCCCCCTGTAAGTGAGCCGGATAAAAACACTTCTGACACAAACAAAACTGAAAAGCCCGTTATCGGTGATAACGCACAGCTTTTTGATACATACGCACTTCTTCCTCAGCCTGATGGAACCGGTTTTGTATATTATGAACAGACTTGGCCCGTGTATACAAATTATCCTTACGGCTATAATACCCTTGGCGGTTATGGTTGTGGTCCCACTTCTATGGCTATGGTTATAACTAACCTTACAGGTCATACTGTTACTCCCACCTATATGGCGGATTGGTCCTACAACAATGGCTATTATTTCCAAGGTCGCGGAACCGCATACGGTCTATTCCCTGCTGCGTCTTCTGCTTACGGTATTAAGTGTTCTACTATTAGTGTTTATGATAAAAATGCGGTTGTTTCCGCTCTTAAAAGTGGTAAGTTGTTGCTTACGGTTGTAGGTTATGGTGATTTTACTCGCGGAAGACATTTTCTTTTGTTCCGTGGCATCACTGCTGATGGTAAGCTTCTACTTGCCGATAGCGGCAAGTACGAAAATTGCCTTACCGAGTGGGATTATAACAAAGTTATAGGTCAGGTAGCTAATACTTATTTTTGGGTATTTGAATAAAAAATGCCTCGCATCAGCGAGGCTCATATGCCGGTGTGATGGAATTGGCAGACGTGCTGGACTCAAAATCCAGTGGTAGCGATACCGTGCGGGTTCGACCCCCGCCACCGGCACCATATTGGAACTCAAGTATTGATACGATACTTGAGTTCCTTTTCTTTTAGCAAAAACCGCTTGGCACAAGACTTTTCGGCATTTTTGCAAAAGGGATAATTCTTTGTTTTAAAATTGACCACACCAAAGTCGAAGTTGAATGACTTGAATATACCATTTTTTGTATCAGCAAACATTACGATAACACTAATCTTTTGAGATTAGTGTTATCATCAAAGAAAACTATAATTTTTTTGATTATTCTTGAAAACATATTGAAAAAGTTCGCACAAACGAATATAATATATACAATGACTTATGAGGAGTTGTGTATATGAATGAAATGATTACCGTTCAATTAGCAGCTCAAAAGTGGGATATTACACCACGTAGGGTGCAGATTTTATGTAACGAAGGTCGTATAGAAGGTGCGGTCAAAAGAAGCGGTGTTTGGTTTATTCCTATAACTACCCAAAAACCTGCAAGGAAAAACAAACGCTCTATAAATAAACCAAGAAAAACAACGATAAATGTTTTATCCTTGTTTTCGGGTTGCGGCGGTATGGATTTAGGCTTTGAAGGTGATTTTGAAGTCTTAAAATCCTGTATAAATTCCAAGATTAACACAAATTGGAATGTTACTACTGTAGATGAACATTGGGTTCGTCTACCTAAAAATAGATTTCATACAGTTTTTGCCAACGATATTAGAGAGGATGCAAAGGCAGCTTGGACTAATTATTTTGGAAAACGTGGAATTGCTACTTCAACATATTATCTTGATAGTATCGTCGACCTTGTTAAACTACACAAGGAAAACAGGATGCCTGTATTCCCCGAAAACATTGATATTGTAACCGGCGGATTTCCTTGTCAGGATTTTTCTATTGCAGGAAAGCGGCAGGGATTTGATTCGGACAAAAGTCATACTGGGAAAAAGATAGTTAACTCTGAAACTCCAAGTGTAGAAAGTCGCGGTCAGTTATATATGTGGATGCGCGAGGTTATCTCCATTACGCAACCCAAAGTATTCATTGCAGAAAATGTCAAAGGACTCGCAAATCTTGGCGATGTAAAAGCTATTATTGAACACGATTTTAGTACGATTTCTGAAAATGGCTATCTTATCGTTCCGGCAAGAGTATTACACGCAGCTGATTATGGAGTGCCACAATCAAGAGAAAGAGTTATTTTCTTTGGATTTAAGAAATCATCACTAACAACAAAAGCGCTTGAGGCTCTTTCAATGTCAATCATTCCTGAAGATTATGATCCATATCCACTTATAACACACTCTTATAACAAATCGGGAATTAACTTATTGCCACCAGTAACACTAAGACAAGCCTTTATTGGATTAGAAGAGCCGGAGAAATCGACTGATATTTCGCAGCAGAAATATTCAAAAGCAAAGTATATGGGTAAACATTGTCAGGGACAGACAGAAGTTAAACTTGATAGCATTGGTCCAACTATACGTTCCGAACATCACGGTAATATTGAGTTTCGCCGTTTGAGTGTTGAACACGGTGGCACTTATGCTGATGAACTAAATAGCGGCAAAATCGAGCGTAGATTGACAATTAGGGAATGTGCTCGTATTCAAACTTTTCCTGATGGATATGATTTTGTTTTCAAAAACAATACAATCAATAACTCTGTATCTGCATCAGAAGCATATAAGTTAATTGGAAATGCTGTTCCACCGTTATTAGGGTTTCATATTGCAAAACGCATAGAAACCTTATGGGATGCGTATTTTGGAGGTGAAGAGAATGATAATATCCGAGAATAGGCGGCCGCCATTGGCCGAATTTAGAGCATTGATGGCTAAAACAGATGCTATGCTCAATGCGGAAGCAAAAGGCAGAGAATCGTATTATAAAGGTCGTAATGGTACACAGTTAGAGGAAGATGTATACGATGCGTTGACAAGATGTGCTGTTCATACACCGTTCGAAGGGACAATACAATTAGTTTCAGGTGCATCCTTTCCAGATATAGTTGCAAATCGATTCTATGGCGTGGAAGTGAAAAGCACCAATAAGAATCATTGGAAATCAATAGGCAGCAGTATATTGGAATCAACACGCAATCAAAATGTTGAACGCATTTTTCTCACCTTTGGAAAGTTGGGTTCACCCATTGCTTTTATGAGCCGTCCTTATGAAGAATGTTTGTCAGGAATATCGGTAACTCACTATCCTCGATATCAAATTGATATGGAACTTGGTGCAGGCGACACTATATTCGACAAGATGGGCATCCCTTATGACACACTGCGAAAAATGGAAAACCCCATTGCACCAGTTTCTCAATATTATAAACAACAATTAAAGCCAGGCGAAAGTTTGTGGTGGGCAGCTGATTCAAATATAGAAGAAACTGTTGCGCCACCCACAGTTCGATTATGGAGTACATTGTCCCACGAAGAAAAAAACCATTATACAGTACAAGGTTATGCTTTATTCCCTGAAATTTTAGGGCATAGCAACACGAAAAAATATCAAAGGTATGCACTTTGGTTAGCTACGAATTGTGCTGTAATTAACACCAACATTCGTGACCAATTCTCTGCTGGCGGACGTGTTGATATTGTAACCGCAAATGGAGTATATAAACGGATGCCCGCCGCATTTGGACGAATACAACGATATAAAGATTTGATAGTGGAAACCATTATATCGGTTAATCCTGAAGTTCTTAAAGAACACTGGGAAATGATCGAACTTCCCGAAAATAGATTGTTGTATTGGTGTCAACAAGCAGCCATTTGCGCTAGTGCTACAAAGGAAGAAAGATTCTTATATTATGAGTTGTTTCGTGCAATATTTGAAATCTAAATTATGGTCGATATAGAAAAATATATAAACACGCTTTAGAAGGAGAGTACTATGGTTATACTGATAATGGGCGCCTCCCACACAGGCAAAACTGTTTTGTCACAAAAATTGCTTGAAAAATATAAATATCCATATCTCTCTATAGACCATCTGAAAATGGGACTTATCAGAAGCGGTAATACCTCCCTCACTCCTCTTGATGACGACAAACTAACCGATTATCTTTGGCCAATTGTCAGAGAAATAATTAAAACCGTAATAGAAAACAATCAGAACCTTGTGGTCGAAGGTTGTTATATCCCTTTTGAATGGAAAAATGACTTTCCTGACGATTATTTACCCAACATAAAGCATCTTTGCATCGTTATGAGCAAGCGCTACATAGAGGAGAATTTTGAGCCGATTGTAAAACACTCAAACGACATTGAACTCCGCTTATCTGACGAGGTATGCATAGAAGAGCTGATAATGGATAACGAAAAATTTCTAAACGAGTGTAAAGAAAACAAACTTAACTACAGGCTTATTGATACAGCTTACGATGTTGATGAAAATATAATATAAGGCATACGAAAGCCGCTGACTGTCCGTCAGCGGCTAATTTTTATTCGGTTACCTCTTCTTCGTTATCCT
>JAZSLS010000044.1:0-3766 GCA_045535465.1 Eubacteriales bacterium | reverse complement strand
ACATATACAGTTTCGTCTATGACTTCCGACGGATGGGTGGGACTTAAGTCCAATACCAACAAGAAGTACCTCAGCGCAACAAACAATGCGACAGATACTCCCATTCGCTCGGTTGCGGGAAGCGTACAGTCTTGGGAATGCTTTAAGATCTATCAAAAGGGCCACGATTTCTACATCAAGGCTCAGGTTAACAACAAATTCCTTTGTGTTAGAGTGGACAAATCAGGTGCACCCGTCCAAGCATACGCCAATGTCGCGTCAACTTGGGAAAGATTCAACATCAGATTTGCAGGTCAAGAGCAGTATGTTTCTGCAGCCGAGTTGATTAGCATCGCAACAGCTAATGGACTTAGTGCAAATTCGAATGCTTACAAGGCGCTGTGTTCGATCAACACAAAATATGCAGGAAAATTAAACAGTTCTCAGGAGCAGGGCGTTTCCGTTTTTATGTTTGAAGGTGTTGGCAATAATAGTAGCGCTTCCAAACGACTGAATGCAATGTGTATTGTTGTAAAAAATGGTGATATTGTATATCTGAATCGCAATTGTTCCACAATTCCGGATTATCCTTTTTATCCTTCTAAGAATGAATGGACTGATATGCCCACAATCAAATCTGGAATTTATTCATTTACCACCGTGAACCATCGTGGGAAATATGCGGCGCTAAATGTAAGAGGGGCACGGGTTGTTCGTTTTAAGTCGAAAAACTCTTTCTACAATAGCACTTCTAGTGGAATCAATGTACACAGGCGTGATTCTAATAACATCGCCCCCTTATCTGCAAATTGGGTAAATTCTGCAGGGTGCTTGCTGATTGGTAAGAGCGGAACAGGTTCTTCTTCCGAATACGCTTCATTCATTAAGGCCGTGGGTATTGTTGGTAGCAATGCGACTGGCAACAGCAAGTACTCTACATATCGTTCCGGTACAATTGTTGTGGATAGATCTTATGCGAATAGTTATCTTTCGAATGTAGGTTACACTTCTTCCGCGATTAGTACAATTGGATAAAATTAGTCCAAGACACTAGTTCAATCGGTGGCTTTGCCTTTTTTAAATCTTGTGACTTTCAGAGGCAAAGTCTGGCAAACCACAGAAACCGTCCTGTTTTTATAGAAAAGCAGGACGGTTCAGACTGAAGACAAAGCTCTTTTTGAGACTTTATCCTCAGTCTGAGTTGTTGGAAAAGTTCCTTAAAATATTTTCACATGCACAACCCGGTGAGCGTAGAACGAAACCGGCGTGATATGCTTCACTCACAAACCAGATTACGCCCCAGGAGCAAAAAGCAAGCAGTCGTCAAAAGGCAACTGCTTGCTTCCATCGTATTCCGATTTAACTTTTACCCAAGTATTGACAAAGAGCCATCAAAGTACAACGAAAAATCCGAACCCTTCGCCTATCGGCACGAGGTTCGGATTTTTACATCTTGGCAGCGGGTGAAGGATTCGAACCCTCACAAACAGAGTCAGAGTCTGTCGTGCTACCTTTACACAAACCCGCTATTTTATGGGGCGTTTTGGGCAATCCGCCCTCGCGCAAGGTGTATTGTAGCACAGTTTTATCCGCTTGTCAATAGTTTTTTGCTATTTTTATACTAAAAACAGGAGCTTTTGTTGTATGGAAATATCCTGCTGTTTGTCCTGCTTTTCTAAAAGCGCATAGGTTTTGGGCATTAAGCGCTTATAGACGTTGTAGCTGTAGTATTCGTAATCATCGGTTTTGCCTTCTATTATATAGACAGATGAAGTTTTACCGTGCTCGTCGTATTCGTGTGTATATGAGCGTTCATGAACCTTCATCTTCTCTTTGAAACTAAGAGAATTATACTCGGAAACAAAGCTTTCCCAAACCGTATCACTGCAAAAGGCGGTGCTTCTGTCATGAAGCTTAAGCATCGTTTCCAAACGCTCGGGCTTTGTATTTATTATTTGGGCAATGGTTTGTTGCAGTTCGGACGAATAGGGCAATTTGTATTTTTTTACGTCGCCGTTTTTGAAGGAAACGCTTACTACGGACGATGCCCAATATTCGCATTCGTTTATTTCGTGGACGATTGCGTATAAAACTTCCTTATCCGTGGTGTAGCCGTTCATTTCAAGGCCGAAATTGCCAACGTCGATATAAATGGGATCTTCAAAAGTAACCGAGCTTATATCATCTCCGCTTTTAGGATAATCGTTTTTCAAAGTCTTACCGAGGGCAGAAGCACCGCCCCAAAAAGCAAAAGCAAAGGCTATAACCAAAAGGTATACGGGCATAGAGCGAAGCATGCTTTTTACCTTCCTTACGGTAATAAGCTCGTATAGGAAATAAACCACGAACCCTACGATAAGCAGCGCCGGAATTGAATCGCTGAAAGCATCCTGTGTATATGGATAGGGATCGTTAAGATTCCAAGCAAGGTTGTACACGTACATCAAACAAATAGGCAAAGCCACCAAACAGCGTATTAAATGCTGAACCGATCTGTTGGCGGCGGGTTTGCCCGCCGTTTCGCTGTTGCGCTTTACGAAAAGCAAAGCGCCCAAAGCGATGATCGCCAAAGATATGATCACGTTTATAAGCAGAACGTAATCGATTCTGAGATAATAAAAGCTACTCAGAGGGGCGTTGGAGCCGTCAAGCCAACCGCTAAGAACGGTTGCGGGACTGTAGATACTGACTATTTCCGAAAACACCGTAGGCAAAAGAGCGCTATAGCCTGCAATAATTCCGAAAACGGTAACGGCGGTGATACCTATACCGCCCGCCATCATACCCACGGCGGTACAGCCCGATAAGAATAAGCACGCCATAGAGAAATTCAAAATACTGCTTAAAACATTGAAGAACTGCACCGTATAGCTGGGTGACAGTGCCAAAACCGCGTAGCAAGTGAGTATGCTTATGATTATGGTACCCAATATCCACGTAAGGCCCGCCGCCATAAAGCTGGTATAAAGGCAAAGTCTGGTGCAGGGGATAGAATGGTAAAAATCAGAGCTTGCGCGGTTATTTACAAAGGAAAACATACGGTAGATGATGATAGGCGCAAATATCATAATAAGTGATACCGCCGTTATAAGCGCATCGTCTGCAGGTTGAACGGATGCCGACTTATAGTTCATCATAGATAACGGCGTTATAAGATTAAGCAGAGTAACGGAAAGCAAGGTGCCGATTCCCAATGCTTGCCCGCGCTTTAGTCCTCTCAGGTATAATTTACAGGAGAAATATTTATTCATGCTCTATACCTCCTTGAAAATCCAAGCCTAAGCTGTTAAAGCTATAGCCCAGCGCCGATAACTCGTGGATAAATACCTCCTCTAACGTGAGAGGAAGCACGTCCAAAAGGGTAGGATTCATAGCTTTCAGCTTTTCCACCGCCGCGTCCTTGTTTCCGCGGGCGATAAGCACCGCAACTGAGCCGTTTTGACTGTATTCCAACGGGTCAAGCTCACGGAACTGCTCTTTGTCAAAGGGTTGTGAAAAGGCTATTTGCACCTTGTACAGCGAGGTTTTAAGGTTTTGTACGTCGCTTTCCAATACCAATCCGCCTTTGTGAAGCAGTGCAAGCTGGTCACAGGTGTCCTCCAGCTCCCTTAATGAATGGGAGGAGATAATAACCGTGGTGCCCCGTTCTGCCACGTCGTTATAGATAAGCTGTTTAACCAGGTTGCGTATGATGGGGTCAAGTCCGTCAAAGGATTCGTCAAAAAACAGATAATCGGGCATAGCCGATAGGGCAAGGATAATAGCCGCTTGTCTGCGCATCCCTTTG
>JAZSLS010000143.1:0-6416 GCA_045535465.1 Eubacteriales bacterium | reverse complement strand
GGTCAAAAACGTCGTTCAAAACCTCCTCGTCCTCCACGGGAAGATAGGTTTCGTCGCCATCTTCATCGGCTTCGCCCACCTTAAGGATAACAACCTCGTCGGCTTCCTCGGTGTTTTCAAGAAGAACGATGTAGTCTTCGCCCTGATAGATAACAACGTCAAGGACTTCAAACTCTATTTCGTTGCCCTCGTCGTCGGTTAAAGTGATAATGTTTTCGTTGTCGCTCATAGTTTTTCTCCTTTTACGTAAAAATCTTTTAAAATTTCAAGCCGATTGCGCCATCCTCGTCAAAGCCCTTTTCCACAAAGGATGCCTCTATAATGTCGCCAAAGGTCTCAAAGGGGTTTTGGGATACCAAGGACAAAAGTATAAGGTTTTCAAACCTGTTTGCGGGATACAGCCTTGACATACCGCAACGAACAAGAAGGTCGTTGCACTCATCCATAAACACTCGATAGTCTGCTGCGCTGTATTCGCCCTTATCCTCAAGGTCTCTTGAAAACACGTAAAACTTAAAGAAAACAAGGTCCTTTCTGTCTACGGGCTTTTTTCTTGTTATAAGGTCGTCCAGCCTATCCTTCATAGGCAGGTTAACGGTAATGGACTTAGGCAAGGAGGTGGTTATCTTCTTCTTTCCGCTTCCGCCCTCTCCGTTATAAATGGTGGTAAAATCGTTTTCCACTATGGTTTTACCGCTTTTGGTCACCTTTTTGGTAGATACACGAGGGATAAACTCCAAAAGCACCTTGGCAAGCTGCTCCGTATTGCTTACCTTATTTATGCTTATGGCCTTGTTCACCTGCTCTGCCATCTCGCCTATATGTCCCTCTCCTCGGCTTTCGTAATGCAAATACTCTTCACCGGATACGGAAAGCTGCTGGATGGATGACCTTTCCAAAGCCTCCGAATAAAGCTGCATAAACTCCCTGTAAGCGGTTTCGCTGTATCCGTTAAAGTTAGCGGCGTTTTCTGTCATAAACGCCATAAGCTCGTCCTCGGTGTTTATGCTAACCTCCATAGTAAGTCTTGCATACCAGGTGTAGTTTTCACGCACGCTGCTTGGGGAAAGCCCCTTAAGCCTTTCTTGCCAAGCCGTCATTATGCGCAGGTAGTCTGCATAATTGTTCACTTCCTCGTGGGTGTGGCAGTAAAACGCCACTATTTCCTCGGGTTTTCTGAAATTATAGGTCTGTTCTGCAAGAGCATCGGTCAAAAACTTGGAAAGCTCCTCGCTATCCATATGTAAAGCAAAGCTTAGTTCAAACAGCTTTGCACGGGTACACTCGGTAGTAAGCTTTAAAAGCCTTACAAACTCCGACCTTTTTATATCAAGAAGCAGTCTGCCGTCGGAGCCCTTGTTGTACTTTTCGTTAAGATATACGCATATATCCGCAAACTCGCTAACGTTACCCGTGCTTATATCGTAATCCTCTTGCCTGTAGTTGGTAACGGTGATTACCTTGCCTCCGTCCAGCGTAAAGGTAATACCTTCAGCCTCCTCGGTGTAATTATCTGCAAATTTACCGCAAAGATAACGTCTTAGCATAAGCCCCAAGGAAATAGAACACTTTTTGTCATTAAGGTAGGCAATTATCTCTGACTCCTTGTCGCCAAGAGTAAAAAGCTTATCCTCTATATCGTAGATGACCTGCTCAAAGTCCTCCATTTTCATCCTTATGTGCGAGGTGTAATCGTCATTAAAGGTGTTTGCCATAGATAACCTCCCCAAAATTTAAAGCTCTGTTTCAGTACTGCCGTACTCTTTGTAGTTTTCTGCCAAAGCACGGTAATGCGCTACGCCTTGGTAATCTTTTTTTACGGTGCATACGCCTATCAGCTTACACGCCGCCTTGTATATAAGCCCCTTTAGCCTTTCTTCCGTTGCCAACGCAAGAGCTTGGCAGTATGCACTCTCTGCCCCTGCCTTGTCTCCTTTTTCCGTAAGGCACTCCCCTATACCAAGGAGTGAGTACACTGAAAGACGGCTGTCGCAGCAGCTTATGCGACACTTTTCGTAGTATTCTATAGCTTCGTTGGAGGAGTCGTGCTCCTTTTCGTGGCAGGCTATGTAGTAGTAAACGTAGGGCAGATATCCCTCAATTTTCTTGCTTTCGCCTATTGCCTCTGCCTGCTCCAAAATACGCCTTGCCTTTTTTTCACGGTCGATTTTAAGACACAAGCGCCCAAGCTGTATCTTTATGGAAACGGCACGTCCGTCAAACTCCGTTTCGTAACGGCGGTCAAGCTGTAAAGCCATTATAAAACGCCTTATAAGCTCAACCATACCGTCGCCCTCAACAGGAACGCAAAGCGCCTCCAGCCTTTCCGCAAGGCGGTAGTAATATTCAGTTTTTTCTATGCCGTCGTCCTCCGCCACAAGCTCCGACACAAGCGGATGCATAGTCAGCACCCCACCGTTTATGCAGATAAAGCCGCAACGCACAAGCTTCTCAAGGGAGAAGGTGGCACGCCCATCCATAAGCAAAGAAAGCTCCACCCCTTGCGACGTTGCAAGGCTTAGCTCCTTTAAAACGGATTGCTCCTCGCTATTGATGCCGCAATGGGCAAAAACAGCCTTTAGCATAAGCCCCAAGTCGGGGTAAGCGCCCTTTTTGTAGCCACCAAAGCTGTTACCGTATTCCTTTAGCTGCCCCAAAAGCTCCCTCAAGGGTTTGCCTAAAGCGGCGGCAGACCTTGCAAGCAGTGATAGCATAAGGGTGTTGCGGTCAAGCAGCTCCGCTATATCGGGTATCGCCTCGTCATCCTTGCCGTAAAGCAAACGAAAAAGCTTTGCGCAAAGCTCTGCTGAAAGTCGTTCAAGTTGATAGGTCTTATCCAAAGGGAACTCTGCCACACAAGCACGCCCTGTAAATATCACCTTAAAGGATACCCCGCACTGAGAAAGGAGTTTTGAAAGCAGCCTATCCTCGGCGGTATCAAAGCCGTCTATTATAATAAGAGTTCCCTTGCCGCTCTGCTCCAGCAGCTTAAGCTTTAAGCTTACCAAATCCTTAAAAAGGCTGTAATCGTCCTCTTCGGCGTTTTCCACCTTAAGGGTTGCCACAAGGCTGCTCAGGTTGTCCTCGTAGGAGCAAAACTGTATAGTGTGGTACTTGTCGCCATACAATTTGCAATAATATTTAACAAGCTCCGTTTTGCCAACGCCCTCAGGGCCCGCAACAAAAACACAGCCGTCGGTTTCCAGTTTTTTGTGTAGCTCCTCCGCTTCCTTGCGCCTGCCCACAAAGCATTCCGAGGGTGCCCCCACGGGAAGGTTTGCAAGACGAGGAGAGGAATCCTCCGCCAAAGGTATAAGTCTTTCAAGATGTGCGGTAAAATCCTTTACCTGCTTGTATCTTCTTATACCGCTTATCTGCAGGCTTTTACCGAAAAGCGCTGCCAAGCTGTGCCTTGCTTTTGGGGAAACGCCTTTCATCAAGGGCAAGCAGTCAAAATCGTACACGCTGTTATAGCTCATATCGGCAGGAACAGGCGCTCTGCCGAAAAGCTTTATAAAAAGCAAAGCTCCCAGCTCAAAAACGTCGGTGCTTTCATTGATGGCTCTAATATTGCCCGTTTCCAGCTCCGGAACGTAATACTCACCGGGGGTAGGAACAGTCTTTGCGGTTCTTTCCGCAAAGCTTTTTATAGGCATAAAGCTGTCGTAGTCAAACAGCTCCACCAAATCGGTAACACCGTCAAGTATAAGTATGTTTTTTGGTTTTATGTCAAGGTGCAAATAGCCCGCATCGTGATACTGTGCCACACCCTTGGAAACGGAAAGCATTATCTTAAGCAAAGCCGCAAGACTATGCGGTTTGTATTTTGCCATACTTTCCCCATAGCTGTAAGCTGCAAGGCTGTATACCGTACCGTTACCGTAGTAAAGCCCTAAAAAGGTGGGGTGATAGTTAGCGGCGCGGGAATTTACGGTAAGATATTTGTTAATGTTGCGATAGGTGTCCTCAAAGGTATTTTTTTCGTTGGTAAAACGGGATATATGATGAAGCGGTACGTCTATCTCCTGCTTTTTGCGAACAAAATTTTCATCCACCAAAAAGGCAGGAAAAAACTCCTTAAGTATACCCTTATGAGGTGTTCCGTTTTCTTCAAACTCCACCGTGTAGGCAATACAGCTTCCACCCTGACCTCTTATCTCCTTTATATTAAACAAGGTGTTGCGTCCAAAGGAATGCAAAACAAGTGCGTCGTTTTCTTTAAGCCCACGGTATATTGTTCTTTCCGCCATACGCACACCCTTTCCCCGTGGGCTAAGGCTCCACGGTTTTATTTAAGCTTTGTCTATTCTTTCAAGGCATTTATCAAGCTTGCTTTGACAGTCAACGCCGTTATTTATGGCTTCTTTAAACCATCTTGCCGCCTCGATATAGCTTTTTGAAACGCCTACGCCGCGCATATAACAGCTGCCCAGCCTGTACTGAGCACGCCCGTGGTTTTGCATAGCCGCTTTTAGATACCATTCAACCGCCTTGGCGTCGCTTTGAGGCACACCGTAGCCGTAAAGGGCGCAGTTGCCCAGCTCGTGCTGAGCCTCCGCATTATTTTGCTCCGCCGCTTTTAAAAACCACGATACCGCCGCAGTATAATTTTGGGTAGAGCCCCAGCCGTAAAGATAGCACCTGCCCAGCTCGCACTGAGCAAGATGGTCGCCTCTTTCCGCAGCAAACCTATAGTATTCTATCGCATTGTCGTCGCTTTGAGCAACGCCCAAGCCGTAAAGATAGCAGTTGCCTAAATGGTAATGAGCAGGTACCGACCCCGTATTTGCCAAGCTGCGATATATTTCGTAGGCTTTGTCGTAGTCCAAAGCATCTGCTGCCGCTTTCGCTTCCGCCAGTTCCCTTTCCTCGAAGCTTAAGGTTGCGTCAGCCTCATCCTCGGGGGCGTCCACAGCCGCAGCTTCTTCCGCCACAGGCTCCTCTTCCACGGGCTCTTCGCTTATTACCACCTTGGTAGGAGTTTCAAAATCCGGCTCAGCGTAGCCCTGAGCAGATGCCTTTTCTATCCACTTTTCAGCCTCCTGCTCGCTGGTGTTTACGCCCATACCCATACCGTAGCAAACGCCCAGCTCGTACTGAGCCTCCGCATAGCCCTGGTCTGCCGCCATTTGCATATATTTTACGCCTTGGTCGGGGTCAATTCCCACCCCAAAGCCTTCGGAATAACATTTTGCCAAAACGTACTGCGCTTTTGCGTGTCCCTTTTCTGCCGCTTTTTTAAAGTACAGCACCGCAGTAGCGATGTTGCTTTCAACACCTGTGCCGTCGCAATAGCATTGACCCAAAGTGTATTCCGCCTCCGCATCCCCCGACTCTGCCGCAAGGGAGTACATACGTACCGCCTGTGGATAGCTTTGCTCCACGCCTCTGCCAAAATAGTAGCAATTGCCAAGACCGCACATAGCCCCTGCGTTGCCGCTGTCTGCAGCGCTGCGATACAGCTCTGCCGCTTTGCTGAAGCTGTTAGCCTTATACGCCGCCTCCGCTTCAAGAAAAACGGCGTTTATTTCGCTGTCAATTGAAACGGGAATGCTTACCGTATTGCCATCTTGGTCTGCCCAAAGAGATTTCAGCAGCCAGTGAATAGACCTTTTTACCCATTGGGGATTTAAAAAATCCTCCTCCACCAGCTTGTCTACCGCCGTTTTGGCGGCCTTATTTTTCTCCACGGAATTAAGGGGATTAACCCTTAAAAGGTCTGTATACACGCCCGATTTTATAACTAAAGCCAAAAAGCGCTTTTCCTGCTTCATAGTAGGGGCATATTTTTCAAACAACGCCAAGGAAAGCTCCTCGTTACCAAGGACGCTGTACCCAAACTCGCCAAAAATACGAGTAAGCACCCCTTCGGGTGTGGTCATATCAACGCCGTTGCACACCAAAGCAAAGCCGCAAAAGGGGCAAAAATCCCGTTTTGTGCCGTCTTCCCATCTATTGTTGCAGTTTATACACTGTTGTTTAAACATCTTGCACCACTCGCCCCTTTGAGATATACGTAAACAAACTTTTAGTTATAGTCATTATATCACAAGTCATATCTTTGTGTAAAGAGATTTTGTCGAAAAACAGACGCAAAAAACTAAGTTTGCCAAAAAACATCAGGCCGACCCACATCATTAGCAGTAGGTAAACAGCATTCAAAAAGACCACTTTTGTATTGGTAAACAAAAGCGGTCTTTTGTTGCGAAAGAGTAACTAAAAGTAGCGTAAGTAGGGGTAAAAACGACCAAAAGCAGTGTGCTTGATGAAACTTTTATATTTTGGCAAAGCAGTTCTATTTCTGTTGCCGGCTGTTCAGAATGTATCAGCAAATATTCTTTCTACATACAAACACTCCTTTCGGGTTAATTATACTACGTTCCCGAAAACAAATCAAGGCGAAGCCTTGTATATCA
>JAZSLS010000156.1:0-41044 GCA_045535465.1 Eubacteriales bacterium | reverse complement strand
GTCCTTTTAACTAACTTAAGCGTGTTATAACAAGATGAGCGGAAACGGGCGCATCACCGCCTGCACTGGGAGTAAGAGTAACTACGCCTGTGTTATCTTCAGGATTACGAACGGTTAATACGGAATTTTCATCCGTGGTGGTTATAAGAGAAATACCAACAACTTGAGATGTGGTAGCTTCCTTACCTACTACGGTATAAGGTATCTCCGTACCGTTTAAGGCAAGAACAAGCTGACCTGATTCATCAACGCTTGCTACAAACATAACCTGATAAGTGCCCGGAGTAGCAAGGTTAAAGGATGAGTCATCCACTCTTGTAATATCCGTGCCGCTTACAGGGCCGTCGTCGGGAAAAGCAACTGCTTCGGCAGGAGCTATCTCGTCGGCGTTATCCGGGGGCATAAGTGCATAAAAGTCAGCAAAAGCAAGCACAGTACCCGCAGGGCCTTGGGGGCCTGTAGGACCGGCAGGGCCTGTGGCGCCCGTTGCCCCCGTAGCACCCGTGGGGCCGGCAGGACCTTGGGGGCCTGTTTCGCCAACGGGTCCTTGAGGGCCGGCGGGGCCTTGTGGACCGATAGGACCCGTTGCACCCGTAGCACCTGTGGCGCCCGTTGCGCCCGTTGCTCCCGTAGGGCCGGCAGGACCCTGAGGGCCTGTTTCACCAATGGGCCCTTGGGGACCGGTAGGACCTTGCGGGCCGACAGGGCCTTGAGGACCGGTAGGCCCCTGAGGACCTACAGGGCCGGGTGGACAGGTAGGGCAAGGGGGACAAGAAGGGGTATCGCCGCAGTTACAACCACAGCCGCAACCGTTTCCGCCGCCACCGCATATTTTGCAATTAGGATTTTGACATCTGAAGCTGTCGGTAGTGTTTTGACCGTCGCCGTTACCACAGCCACAGCCGCCAAATAAAAAGCTATCTCTATACATTACTATCACCTCATAAATAAAGTGTGTAATACATAGTATGCTTTTACTTTATAAAAGGCTACTCATAATAAAGTCCGAAATAAAAACGCCAAGGCAAGAAACGACCGCAACGGTAGTAAGCCCCTTACCCCAAAGAGCAAAAAGCATTCCTACTGCTAACCCAAAAGCCGCCGCAGGCACGCTTCCCGTAGCGTACAAAGCGGCGGGAAAGGTCATAGCCGACAGCACCGTGTAGGGGATATAGTGCAAAAAGGAGCGAACAAAGGTATTTGTTATCTTTTTTCTTGCCGCCGCAAAGGGAATAGCTCTTATAAGATAGGTAGAGCCGCAAAGTATAAGAAGATATATCCAAAAGCCTTTACCTTCCATTATCATCGCCCTCCTTTACAGGGAATACCAAAGCACCCAAAACAGCGGCAACGATGGCGCAAATGCAAATGGCAATACCGGAGGAAACTTCCTTTAGGATGGGTACGTAATAAAAAGCAAAGCTCAAAGCAATAGAAGTAAGAACAACCAAAAGCAGCTTTACAGACTTTTTAACGTCTGGTACAACTATGGCAATAAACATACCGTAAATGGCAACGTTTAAAGCGCTCATAATATTTTCAGGGAGTACGTTTCCCATAAGGCTGCCTAAAAGCGTACCCATAGTCCACCCCAAGTAGGGCATAACCGAAAGACCTGCAAACAAGGAGGCGCTTACCTGCTTTTGCGAAGAAGCAACGGCAAAAATCTCGTCCGTCATAAAAAAGCCAAGCAGCCATCGCCTTATGCCGCAAAACTCTTTATCCGTTTTTTGAGAAAGCGCAACGGACATAAATGAGTACCTTATATTAATAGTAAGCTGAGAGAGCAGCATTTCTACATACCGAAAAGGGGTGGTCATAATATCCACCGCAGCCAACTGCCCCGCAGAGGTTACCGTGGTCATTGAAATAATAACGGCTTGCCACCAATAAAAGCCCTTGGAAACGGCAAGTATACCAAAAGCAAAGGAAACGGACAAATATCCAAGACCGATAGGTATACCAAGGCGCAAGCCTTTTTTAAAATTCTTCATATAAATAATCCTTACAGATAAATATCTTTTAGGATTTTAACACATAGTACCCCAAAATTCAACTGTTATTTTTAATATAATATGCATATTGCAATTATCATAAATTGTGCTATAATAAACCTTGAATGAGAGGTGACAGTATGGTACTTACGGTTGATATAGGGAATACCAACATTACTCTTGGCGGCTTTGACGGGGATAACCTTAAGTTTGTTGCAAGGCTTGCAACGGTATCCACCAAAACAAGCGACGAGTATGCTGTGCTGTTGCAAAACGTTCTGTTTATCCACAACGTTGATAAACACGAGATAAAGGGTGCCATAATATCTTCCGTTGTTCCCCCTTTAAACGCCGCTATGAACAGGGCGGTAGAAAGCGTTTACGGTATAAAACCGCTTAACGTAGGGCCGGGCATAAAAACGGGCATCAACATTCATTGTGACACTCCTTCTTCCGTAGGTGCAGACCTTATTTGCGGTTGCGTTGCAGCTCATCATTTGTACGGTAGCCCTTCACTCATAGTTGATATGGGTACTGCGACCAAAATGATGGTGGTTAACAGCAAAGGTGCTTTTATCGGTGTTTCCATCATACCCGGTGTGCGTATGGGGATGCAGGCTTTGGCAATGGGAACGGCTCAGCTTCCTCAGGTAAGCTTGGATGCGCCTAACACTGTGGTAGGTAAAAACACCGTGGACTGCGTTAAGTCAGGCGTAATATACGGCAATGCCGCTTTGGTTGACGGTATGATAGACCGAATATACGACGAAGTAGGCGAGTGTCTTCCCGTGTACGCTACGGGTGGTTTATCCTCTATAATAATCCCCCATTGTAAGCACAAAATAACCCTTGATGAACAGCTTGTGCTTAAAGGGCTTAACATACTTTATAAAAAGAACAGTTAGTATATTGCCCCCTGCTTCGGGGTTGATATAAATAAAATGCGTTGTACCGCAAAAAGCGGACGACAGCAAGGAGGAATTTTAATGAAGCAAAAACGTTCAAATACGGAGAAGGTAGCGGCAGGTGCGCTTTTAACTGCATTGGTGCTTGTTCTCCAGTATTTAGGGTCCTTTATCAAGTTTGGCCCCTTTTCGATCTCTTTGGTGCTTATTCCCATCGTTATGGGTGCGGCACTTGGCGGTAAAACCGTCAGCACTTGGCTTGGTTTTGTATTTGGCGTGGTAGTGCTGTTTATGGACTCCGGTGCGTTCTTGGCAATAAACGTTCCGGGTACAATCATCACCGTACTGCTTAAGGGTATTGCGTGTGGCTTTGTTTCGGGCTTAGTCTACGAAGCCTTGGAAAAAGTTAACCGTTATTTGGCGGTAGCTGTTGCTGCTATTGTTTGCCCCGTAGTAAATACCGGTGTGTTTGTTTTAGGTTGCCTTGCTTTCTTTATGGATACATTAAAAGAATGGGGCGCAAACGCAGGCTACGAAAACGCTTTTGCATATTTGTTCCTGGGGATGATAGGCATTAACTTTTTAGCGGAGCTTATTTCAAACATTGTCCTCAGCCCCGCAACGGTAAAGCTTTTAGAAATTGAGCAAAAATACTAAAATCAAATAGTCCTCTGCTTTGCCCTGAATTATATAATATATTAGATGCCAAAATGCCTCTCGTAGTGTTACGAGAGGCATTTTGTGTTTAAAGAGCAAGTTTATCTTTGCTCTTACGGCTTAGCATTTTTGTTAAGCCGTTTTTATTATCCCTTTATAAAAGCTTTGCTCTTAGCTCTGCGCCGCTTAAGGGGCTGAGATAAGCGGGAGCTATATCAAAGGCGGTCTTGCAGCCGCTTTGACCTTCTTTAGCCAATCTGTACGCTGCACGAGCATAGGCAACGATAACGCTGGAGGTAAACTCCGGATTGGAGTCAAGCTTTAGGCTGTACTCTATAACGTGAGTGTTTTCACCATTCCAGCCTGTTTTACCTGCTCTTATCACAAAACCACCGTGAGGTATACCGCTATGGTCACGCTTTAGCTCTTCCATAGTAATAAAATGCACTGTGGTATCGTACTCGTCAAAATAATGAGGCATATTTTTGATAGTTTCCTCTATTTTAGCCCTGTCTGCACCCTCTGCAGCCACAACAAAGCATTCTCGTGTGTGCTTTTGTCTTGTGGTCAGCTCGGGATTTTCCGCATTACGAACAGACTCCAAAGCAGAGTCCACAGGGATGGTGTACTGCTTACCGTCAAGGACACCCTCTACACGGCGTATGGCGTCGGAATGGCCTTGGCTTACACCCTTGCCCCAAAAGGTATAGTCCTTACCGTTGGGCAAAACTGCGCCTGCGTAAAGACGGTTTATGGAGAAAAGACCGGGGTCCCACCCGCAGGAAATAATGGCAACCTTGCCGTTTGCCTTTGCAGAACCATCCACAGCCGCAAAATGCTCCGGTATCTTGGCGTGAGTATCAAAGCTGTCCACAACGTTAAAAAGCTTTGCATATTCGGGAGTTTGCACCGGCAAATCCTTTGCGCTGCCGCCGCAAAGAATAAGCACGTCTATATCGTCCTTATGGGAAGGCAGCTCATCAACAGTATAAACCTTAACGCCCTCTGTAAGGATAGAAACCGTTTCGGGAGGACGACGGGTAAAAACTGCGGAAAGTACCATATCATCGTTTTGTTTTATTGCACATTCAACACCACGGCCCAAGTTGCCGTAACCTAAAATACCAATGCGTATACTCAAGGATAACGCCTCCTAAATATAAATTACTTATATATTATAGCAGATGTTTTTTTTATTTTCCATAGTTTTGACTATTTTTTACACTTGTATTATAAAAATCAGTTGACAAGGTTATAGATATGTGTTAATATAGTTTTATAAACTAGATAAGGGGATTGCTATGAGCACATTAACACCTATTCTTACCGCAAGTAAATATATGCTGGTAAAGGACTATATAAACGACAGCGTTAAGCGTTTTGCGGATAACCGTGCTTTTACCATAAAGGACAACGTAAACGACACTCATTACCGCCACATAAGCTATTTTAGTTTTGGCAAACAGCTAAGAGAGTACGGTAGCGGTCTTATAAAGTTAGGACTTAGCGGCAAGCGTGTTGCAATTATCGCAGCTAACTGCTATGAGTGGATTCTTACATACACTGCCGTTATCTGCGGTGTTGGGGTGACTGTTCCTTTGGATAAGGAGCTTACTGATGCTGAAATTTTGCTTTCCTTAAAAAGAAGCAAGGCGGATGCTGTTGTTTTTGATGAAAGACACGCTGAGCTTATACTTGGGTTAAGAGGAAGCGAGGAGTACGGTATTAAAACCTTTATCTCCACCAAAAAGATAAAGGAAGACGTGCTTAGCGTTAACGAGGTTACCGAGATAGGCAGTTTGTATCTTAAAAGCAATACCGACTACGACAGCTACTCACCTAATCCCGACGACGTGGCTACCATAATCTTTACTTCAGGTACAACTTCATCCTCAAAGGCAGTTATGCTTTCCAACCGCAATATTGCCGCTAATCTTTTTGACCTTTTATCCACCGAACAAATACTTGATACCGACCGCAATCTTGTGTTTTTACCGTTGCACCACACCTTTGGCTCCACGGGGCTTTTGTTCTTCCTTGCAAGCGGAGCTTGCAATATGTTCTGCGATGGACTTAGACACGTTCAAAAAAACTTAAAAGAATACAAGATAACCACCTTTGTTTGTGTTCCCCTTTTGCTTGAGGCTATGTACCGCAACATTATGACAAATGCCGAAAAGCAAGGAAAGCTGAAAACTATTAAGCTTGCTATAAAGGCAAGCAACGGCCTCAGAAAGCTGCACATTGATGCAAGACGCAGGCTGTTTAAGCCCGTTTTAGAGGAACTTGGCGGTGAGCTTAGATTTATAATAAGCGGGGCTTCTGCTATTAAGCGTGAGGTTGCAAAGGGCTTTAACGATATGGGAATACTAACGGTGCAGGGCTATGGTCTTACGGAAACGTCACCAGTCTTGGCGGCCGAGAACATAAAAAATATGCGTCTTGGCTCCGTTGGTAAGGCTATGCCCTCGGTAGAAATTACCATCGACAACCCAAACGAGGATGGCATTGGTGAGATAGTGGCAAAGGGCCCAAACGTTATGCTTGGCTACTACGAAATGTCGGAAGAGACCGATTCTGTGATAAAAAACGGCAAGTTTTATACAGGCGACCTTGGTAAAATAGACAAAGACGGCTTTATATACATTACCGGCAGAAAGAAAAACGTTATTGTTCTTAAAAGCGGTAAAAACGTTTACCCCGAAGAGCTTGAGGAGTTGGTAAGCAAGCTTCCTTACGTTAACGAGGTTTTAGTTTACGCAAAGAAGCGTGACAATAACTCTATCATTGCCGTTAAGATAGTTTATAACAAGGACTATTTTAAAAAGGATGGGGTCGTACCCGAAGAAATAGATATATTCACCGCAATCAAGGCCGATATTACAAAGATAAACGAGGGAGTTGCGGCTTACAAGCATATTAAAAATATAAGCATACAAACTACACCTATGGTTAAAACAACCACGGCTAAAATAAAACGCCATATTGAAACAAAAAAATAGCTAAAAAATATGCCTTTCGTTGGTTTGAAAGGCATATTTTTATTAACTCCGTATCAATCTGAAAGGCTGAGTCAACCGACTCAGCCTTTTCATTAAACAATTATGAAATTAAAGCTCGTCAATAAGACCTGCATCGTACTTAAGTATCTTAGCAGCGTCAAGGTTGTCAACCAATTCGTCACCGGTAACGTCAGCGTTAGCGGGTTCATCTTCAATGATGCCTGCGTCATACTTAAGAATAACAACAGCGTCAAGGTTGTCAACAGTTTCGTCGCCGTTTACGTCACCAAGCATACCTACAGGTGCAGGAGGCTCTGATCCATTGATGTGTACGGTAAGAACTGCTGCAGGATATTCAAAGCCTTCGTTGCGAACGGTAACGATGTCACCATTCATAACTATTGCGGTGTTATCAAGCGCTTCGCCCGCTGCGTCGGTAACAACAACGTCGGTATTTGCAATGCCGTCCTTTATCTGCTGAACAGTAAGACCTTCATCGGTATTGAGGTAGTTGCCGTTAACAACAAAGCCTGCGTCTTCCTTAACCTCTACCTTGTTGGCAGCTCTGGTCTTCTTGGGAACAGTGTAGCTGTCGTATTCAAAGTACTGAGGGTTCTTATCATCTTCTCTTACCAAGCAACGGAAGGTAAGACCTGCATCGTCAACGTCGATAACGAGGCCGCCAACGGTTTTGCCTGCAAGGGAGTACTGCTTAACTGCGTAACCGGAAGCAGCGGAAGCAGAGAAGGACTGAGGTCTGGAAAGACAAGGAGCCTGGATGATGTGAGTACCCTTCTGAGGGTCGGTGTTTACTGCGCCATCGTAAATGCTGTCGGTGCGGAGGTAAACGTGGTTATCACCTGCGAGGAAGATATCTACGTTGTATTCGTCAAAGAAATCGCCGTAGTAATCGTAGTCGGTTGTGCCGTAGTCTCTGAAATCACCGCCGCCGCCGTTAACAAGGTTAACGTGACTTGCGCAAATGATGTAGTCATACTTGCCTTCGTTTTCTTTGATAACCTGACCTGCCCATTCAAGTGCTGCAGCGGTGTCACCGCCGGACATCATAGAATAGTATTCAAAAATGATGAAGAGAAGGCCATTGTAATTGAACCAATAGCAACGACCGTTGGTGTTATCAACGGCGCCGGTGCACTGCTTGCCGTCTGTGCCGTACTCGATAAGTACGTCAGCAGGCTGGTCTGCATACTGAGTAAGGCCGTCGCCCTGGAGATAGCCGTTTATACGCTGAGAATTAAAGGTATAACCGTTTCTGGGGTTGTTGTTAACTATATCAAAGTATTTGCCGGACTTCCAATACTGGGTATAATAAACGGTATCGTCATCCATTATACTGTCGTATACATCGTGGTTACCAACAAGGTTAGCTATCATATAGTTACGGGAGAAGCTTTCGTTTGCGATGGAAAGCCAGTCTTCATAACGGTCACCGGAGGTAGTGGAGTCACCCGTTGAGAACTGGAAGCCAACAGGATACTTAGCCTGCTGAGTTGCAAAGAGGAACATCTTACGCCAGTTTACAAGTCTGCTGGTGTCGCCTGCTTTGTTAACGTGAGCGTCGCTCATCCAAACGATGGAATATTCATCTGCGCCTGCAGTCTTAAAGGTGTAATCCTTGGAATAAAGACCTTCGCCGTCATAAACACGGTAAATATACTCGGTATCGGGAGTAAGGTTATCAAGCTCTACGCCCCAGTCGAGGAACTTTTTATCAAAACGGTTGTTGGAGAGGTTGTTGGTAGTAAGTCTGTTATAGAACCACTTGTAAGCCTCGTTATCATAGGTACCTTCAACACGAACAGCGTTTTCAAAATTCGTATCGTCTGAGGTGGTATACATTACGTAGCAGTTTGTATTTTCAAAATCGGAGTGCCAGCCTATACGCATCTGAGTATTACAATCTTCACCGGGATTGGTAAATATCATATAAACCTTAGAAGAATAGGTAGCTGCAGAGCCTACTATAGCAGAAACGGGAGCTATAGAAAGACACATAATAAGGGTAAGCAAAAGCGCTATAAATCTTGTTCTTGCTTTCATAGTCTTTTTCCTTTCTTTTGTTCTATTAACAGGTTTTCCGTAGCGTTTTAAGCTACGGAAAACCTTAACGTATTAAATTAGAGATTAAAGGCTCTCGATAAGACCTGCGTCGTACTTAAGTATCTTGGTTGCGTCAAGGTTATCAACAATTTCGTCGCCGTTTACGTCTGCCTGTTCTGCTATTTCGGAGATAAGGCCTGCGTCGTACTTAAGGATAGCTGCAGCGTCAAGATTGTCAACAATTTCGTCCTCGTTAACGTCGCCAAGCTCAAATTCGGGAATTACTATTTCCTTATTTGCTTCACCGGGAACAGCCTGATTAAGCTTAAGGTTTGCCCAGTCGAAGGTGAACACGTAGCCAACAACCAAAACGTCCTTTGCAGCGGCAGATGCACCGTTGCCGCACATAAGAAGAATACCGTTATCGATAAGAGGAGTGGTGTTCTTGGGGTTGCCGTCTGCATTGATCTCAGTAATCATATAAGTGCCGTCTTCCTGTTCAACAGCAGTGAATATAGTATTACCGGAGAAGAGCCAGCCGCCGTTTGCGATGGTACCGTTACCCTTGGTGTAGCCCAAGTCGTATGCCCAAAGACCGTCGGTGCTGTAGCCCTGATTGTATGCCTTAAGCTCAAGTTCTTCATAGGTGGAAGGATTCTTTTCCTTGTAGAGACACTGCTCGGAGGAAAGTCTGGTCCAACCGCTAAAGCCGTTGTAACGAATCTTGCACCAAATACCCTTGGTTTCGTAAACCTCTATAAGAGTTCCTCTGGGGATAGTGGTAAGAGAAGTGGAGGTAAGGTCGGTAGTTTCGTAAAGAGTAACGTCGTTTGCGGTTTCGTAGTAGCCTACTTCCTTATCGCTGTAACGAATCTTCTTAGGAATGGTAAAGCTTTCGTAAACAGCCATATTGTCGCCTGCGCCGGTACCTGTTGCAACGGTGAAGTGCATACCGTCAGCGTCAACGTCTATCATAATACCGCCAAGGTAGGTAGCGGAAGCGTATCTGTTAAGAGCGTAGCCTGCAGCACCTGTGTGAGTGCCATAGGAGTCAGTATTGGTAATAGCGGGAGCCTGAACAACGTAGGTGCCCTTTTCGGGGTCGGTGTTTACAGTGTTCTTAATAAGAGAGTCGGTACGCATATAGATGTGGTTGTCGCCGCAGATGAGAATATCAACGTTTGCGGAAGCAGCCCAGTCAGCATACTTGCCGTAGTAGCCTGCACTTTCATAGGTACCGTCTGCACCGTTGAAGAGATAAAGGTGCTGAGAAGCTATAAGATAATCGTACTTGCCCTTGTTTGCTTCGATAACAGAGTCAGCCCAAGCAAAAGCGATAGCTTTCTCAGAATCGTAGGTCATTGCATAGTAGTCAAATACGATAAAGAGGATACGGTTATAAATGAACCAATATGCCCTACCGTTAGTGTCTTCCTTTGCGCCGGTAATAAGCTTACCTGCAAGCTTGCCTTCTTCTGCAACAAAAAGCTCGTTTGCGGGTTTGTTGGCGTAAGCTGTATAGCCTGTCTGCTCAAGCCAGGTGCTTATCTTGCCGGAGGTCTGGGTATAACCGTTCTTGGGATAGTTGTTAGCTATACGGAAATATTCGGTAGAGTTCCAGAAAGAGGTGTAATCGGAAACGTCATCCATCATACTGTCGTATACGTCGTGGTTACCAACGGTAGCGGAGTAAACGTAGTTCTTGAAATTATCCTGTTCGTAAAACTTTTTCCAGAAATTATATCTGTCGCCGCAAGCAACGTCGTCACCGGTGCTTATCTGAAGACCAATTTCGTACTTAGCAAGAGAAGCAACGTAATCTACTGCGTTGTTGTACTTGGTAAACTTAAGAAGCTCTCTGTCGGTTTCCTCACTGGTAACGTGGGTGTCGCCCGTCCAAAGAATGGAAAACTCATCCTGACCTGCAGTCTTGAAGTTGTAGGTTGCGGAATATGCGCCTTCGCCGTCACAAACTCTGTAAATATAGTTAGTGTCGGGCTTAAGGTTTTTAAGCTCCACGCCGTAGTCAAGGAAAACCTTGGTAAACTTTTCGGAAGTGGGAGATATAAGGGTAACTCTGTCATAGAACCACTTATAAGCCTCGTCATCATAGGTGCCGTTTACCGTCTTTGCGTTTGCAAAGAGAGTATCATCGGCTGTGGTATACTCAACGTAACAATCGGTATAGCCTTCATCAGCGTGCCAACCGATATTAATCTCGGTGTTCATATCTTCACCGGGATTGGTAATTATCATATACACGTGCTCAGAAACATCTGCAGAGGCAAACAAGCCGGCAGCGCTGAAGCAAGGTATACATACCGCAAGGGTAAGAAGTAAAGCTAAGAGTTTTTTCATATTTTTAAAACCCGACCTTTCCGTAGGAAAAAGTTCCTACTTATAATACAACAATTATATCAAAAGAGCTTTTGGCTGTCAAGCGTTTTTTGCGCCCTTTGCACAAAAACTACGTAGATTTTTTAGCTCTATTCTTTTGGTACTTTTTGTTCTCGTTTTTTCTTGCAGGGAGGGTAACTTTAAACTCGGTTCCTCGGTCAAGCTCGCTTCTCACCTCTATCTTACCGCCGCAAAGCTCGCATATCCTTCGGCAAAGACTAAGGCCCAAACCGTTGCCCTCGGATTTATGGGAAGAGTCTGCCTGATAAAATCTATCGAATATTTTGTCAATATCCGATTGAGGAATTCCGCAGCCCTCGTCGGAAACGGTAACAACCACGCCTTCCTCCGTGTTTTTGCAGGTAACGCCAAGCGTGCCGCCTATAGGACTGAACTTTATTGCATTGGAAAGCAAATTAAGCCACAGATGCGACATAAGCTCCTCGTCAAAGCTGTAGTCTGCACTTTCCAGCTCCAAATCGGGCTCTATTCCCTTCTCTGTCCATTTTCTTTCAAGTAAAAGTAAGGAGCGCCTTATTTGCTCGTCAACGGAAAATACCCCTGTGTTGCTAACGTACTGAGTGTGTTCAAGGTTAGTAAGCAAAAGAACGTCGGATGCCATATGAGAAAGGCGCTCGGACTCGTCAAAAATTATGCTTATATACTCCCTTTTCTGCTCTTCGCTGAGAGAATCATCGTAAAGAAGCTCCTTTGCAAAGCCTCGTATAGAGCTTATCGGAGTTTTAAACTCGTGGGAAAAGTTGCTTATAAAATCCATACGGAAAAGCTCGGTATTCCCAAGCTCCGCCGCCATACTGTTAAAGCCCTCTACCAACGAGCTAAGCTCGCTGGAGGTATTTGCCGTAGGCACCCTTACGCTAAAGTCACCCGATGCTACGGTTTTTGTGGCTTCTGCCAGCTTTCGGATAGGCACTATAAAAAAGCGATTGATTGGAATTGAAATAAGAGTACCTATAACGGCACAAACGGCAAGAAGCGTAATGATAAGAGGGGTGGTTTTAAAATAAGAAAGGTCGCCGTGCAACACCTCGGAATAAATAAACATACCCACCATAATAAAGACGGCGGCAAGGGAGATGATGCAAAAAACCGCAAGTATCATTATAGTGTTTATGGAAAGCCTTTGCCTTATCTTCATTTATCCTTACCTCCGCAAACCGCTTTGTAGCCCAGGCCTCTTACGGTAGCTATTGAAAAATCATCATTCCCCTTAAAACGGTCACGCAGGCGGTTTATATGTACGTCCACAGTGCGCTCGTCCGTGTTGCTGTCCATATCCCAAAGCTCATCCATAAGCTGACGGCGGGTATATATTTTGTTGGGGTTTGAAAGAAGCTTGTATGCAAGCAAAAACTCCTTTTGCGGAAGAGTATCGCTTTTACCGCCTGCGGTTACGGACATTTCCTCATAATTAAAAACGGTGCCGCCTACAACAAGCTTTTTTTCATTAACTATCCTTGCACGTCTGAGCAAGGCGGAGATACGAAGAAGCATTTCCTCCTCGTCCACAGGCTTTACCATATAGTCATCGGTACCCGCTCTAAAGCCCTCACGCTTATCAACGGGAGTTGATTTTGCCGTTATCATTATTATGGGAGTCTCCACTCCGGACTCACGCAGAAGGGCAGCAAACTCAAAGCCGTCCATACGGGGCATCATAACGTCAAGCAGTATAAGATCCACGTGCTTGTGGTCAAGCAGAGACAACGCCTCCACACCGTCACAAGCCGTATGTACATTGTAGCCTGAGCGTTTAAGCACAGCCTCCATCAAACGCCTTGTATTGGCGTTATCGTCCACTACCATTATATCAAACATAAAAGCACCGCCTTTCCTATTCTACATTATAACACATCCTAAGGCAAATGAAAACATATTTATTGACAAACCTCACCTTTTAGGATATAATCATAGGCAGCTTTTTTAAGTTAAATTATAAGGACGATAAACGTATGGCTTTACTTTTAAAAGACCGCAACGGCAATTATATAATAGTAGGCAACAAACAGGATAAAACCTTAAGATTTTTATATAAAACTTTTTCAGGCAGGGTTGTGCTTAAAATGCTTACACGCCCCGTTGTTTCCAAGGTTACGGGCAAGGTGCTTGACAGCAGAATATCCTCCTTTGCCGCAAAAAGCGCAATGAAAAAGCGTAAAATAGAAACGGAAATGCTTGAAAAAACCAAGTTTCGTTCTTATAACGACTTTTTTACCAGAAAGCTTAAGGAAGGCGGCAGAACCGTGGATATGTGTCCCAGTTCCCTTGTCAGCCCCTGTGATTCCAAGCTTTCCGCATACGATATAGACGTGGATAACTGCTTTGTTATAAAAGGCACACCCTATACGGTTAAGGACCTTTTGGGCGGTGATGAGATATATAAGGAATACGTTGGCGGCAAGTGCCTTGTTTTTAGGTTGGCTGTGGATGATTATCACCGTTATTGCTATTTTGACAACGGCACCAAGGGCGAAAATAGGTTTATAAAAGGCATTCTGCACACAGTTCATCCCATAGTTGTGGGTGAGTATAACATTTACAAGCGCAATTGCCGTGAATACACGGTTATGGAAACCGAAAACTTTGGCAAGGCTGTTCAGGTTGAAGTAGGTGCAATGATGGTTGGCAGGATAAAAAATTTGCACGGGGCTTGCTCCTTTAAGCGAGGAGAAGAAAAGGGTATGTTTGAGTTTGGCGGCTCGACTATTGTTCTGCTTTTCAAAAAAGACACCATTACCCTTGATGACGACATTATTCGCAACAGCTCCAACGACGTTGAGACCATTGTAAAATATGGTGAAAAAATTGGTGTTTCTGCCCTTTAAAAGCAAAAAATGTGCAGCCACCTATTGACAAAGCGGCTGTACAGTGTTAAAATTTAGACAATAATTTATTTCTTATCAAGAGTGGTGGAGGGACCTGCCCTATGAAGCCCGACAACCTGCGTTTTACGCAAGGTGTCAAATCAGCGATTTTATATCGGAGATAAGAAGCGAAGCTTTGCATAAAAAAGCGCCCTTCTTATTGCGATGGGCGCTTTCTTTATTGCTTTTGATATATTTAAAAGAAAGGTTTTTATTATGAAAAAGTTTTTTACTTCCGAATCCGTTACTGAAGGACATCCCGACAAAATATGTGACTGCATAAGCGACAGCGTTCTTGACGCTATTTTGGCTCAAGACCCTACCGCACGTGTTGCCTGCGAAACCGCTTGTACCACAGGCCTTGTTCTTGTTATGGGTGAGATTACCACCACCGCTAACATTGATATTCAAAACATAGTAAGAAGCACCGTTAAGGGCATTGGCTACGATGACTCTGCAAAAGGCTTTGACTGCAACACCTGCGGCGTCATAGTTGCTCTCGGCAAGCAGTCTGCAGATATAGCTATGGGCGTTGACAAGGCTCTTGAAGCTAAGGAAGGCGTTCTTACCGATAAGTATGACACAGGCGCAGGTGACCAGGGTATGGTATTTGGCTTTGCTTGTAACGAAACTAAGGAGCTTATGCCTCTTCCCATCTCTATGGCGCACTCCCTCTCCGCACGTCTTACCGAGGTTCGCAAGAACGGTACTCTTCCCTACCTCCGTGCTGACGGCAAAACTCAGGTTACCGTTGAGTACAATGACGGTGTTCCCACAAGGATTGACAGCATAGTTGTTTCCTCACAGCACGCTGCCGAGGTTGAGCTTGCACAGATAAGAGAAGACATAATTGCAAACGTTATTACCCCCATAGTTCCCGCTAAGTACATAGATGAAAACACCAAGATATACGTTAACCCCACAGGCCGCTTTGTTATCGGCGGCCCTAACGGCGACAGCGGTCTTACAGGCAGAAAAATTATCGTTGACACCTACGGCGGCTACGCTTGTCACGGCGGCGGTGCTTTCTCTGGCAAAGACCCCACAAAGGTTGACCGCAGTGCGGCTTATATGGCTCGTTACGTTGCAAAGAATATAGTTGCTTCCGGCATTGCAAGCGCTTGTGAGGTTCAGATAGCTTACGCTATAGGCGTTGCTAAGCCCCTTTCCGTATTCATTGACACCCGCGGCACCTGCTCTGTTTGCTCCGATGAAAAGCTTGCCGAGATAGTAAACGAGGTATTTGACCTTCGTCCTGCCGCTATCATTGAAAAGCTTGAGCTTAGAAACCCCATTTATAAAAACCTTGCAGCTTACGGTCACTTTGGCAGAGAAGAGCTTGGCGTTAAGTGGGAAGATACCGATATGGTAGATGCTATTAAAGCAAAGCTTTAGTAAAACGTTTTTTATGAAAGCCGATTTTTACATCGGCTTTCTCTTTTAAGAGGACACTATGGCTGATAAGAGTAAAATAGAAGGTACTGTTGACCAAATAGTTTTTGCCAACCCCGATAACGGCTACACCGTTTGCGTTGTGGACTGCGACGGTACTCCCGTTACCGTAGTGGGGATTATTCCTTCTCTTGCAGAGGGTGAAAAGCTTAGCGCTACGGGTGTGTGGACGGTACACGAAAGCTTTGGTAAACAGTTTAAAGTGGAAAGCTTTGAAAAATCACTCCCCTTGGAAGCGGACGGCATATATAAATTTCTCTCATCGGGCTATATAAAGGGGTTAGGGCCCGTTACGGCTATGCGTATTGTGGCAAAGTACGGTGATGAAAGCTTTAACGTGCTTTCGGAGCATCCCGAATGGCTTGCTGAATTTAAAGGCATAAACAAAAAACGTGCCCTTGAGATTGGAGAGGATTTTAAGCTAAAGTTTGGTATGCGTGACGTTGTTATGTTTTGCAGCAAATACTTTGGCACGTCCTTTTGCACAAAGATATACAAAAAATACGGCGGTGCGGCGGTTGACCTTATTAAGGAAAATCCTTATATTCTCTATGACGATATACCGGGTATAGGCTTTGAACGCATAGACAAAGCGGCAAGGGATATGGGTGTAGATGCAGAGGATGATGAGAGAGTAAAATGCTACCTTAAGCATTTTCTTTCCACAGCAGCATATAACGGCGGCCATTGTTATATAGACAAAGACGCTCTTATAGAAAAAGCCGCTTACGACCTTGGAATAAGCGAAGAAAAAACAAGGGTATGCGCTTTGGCGCTTGCAGATACCAAGCACATAATTTTAAGCGAAAACAGAGCCGCTTTAAGGACATACGCCGAAGCAGAGCGTTTTGTGGCTGAAAAGCTGACAAGCCTTGCCACAGCGGAGCTTCCATTTAAGATAGGCGGTATTGACGAAAGCATTTCTTTTTTGGAAAGAAAATATGATATTGAATACGCACCAAACCAAAAGCACGCCATAAAGCTGGCTACCTGTAACGGGCTTACCGTGGTAACAGGCGGCCCAGGTACGGGTAAAACCACCGTTATTAAGGCTATACTTAACATATTTTCCACGGCAGGCATAAGCTTTATGCTTTGTGCCCCCACGGGTAGGGCCGCAAAGAGAATGAGCGAGGCATCGGGCAACGAAGCAAAAACCATACACCGTTTACTGGAAACTACCTTTAACAGCAAGGGTGAGCAGGGCTTTATCCATAACTCGCACAATCCACTGCCCTACAACGCCATTATAGTTGACGAGGTAAGTATGGTGGACATACTGCTTATGCAAAGCCTGCTTTCGGCAGTGCGTGACGGTACTTACCTTATATTAATAGGAGACAGCGACCAGCTTCCTCCCGTCGGCGCCGGCAACGCACTTTCCGATATTATAAGCAGTAAGCGTTTTAACGTAATAAGGCTTAACGAAATATTCCGCCAAGCAAGGGAGAGCCTTATAGTTGTTAATGCACACAAAATAAACAAGGGAGAAGCCCCTTGCCTTACAGACAGAAAAAACGATTTCTTCTTTATAGAAGAACACAACGGCGAAAGTATGGTAAGCCTTATATCCGACCTGTGCGAGAAGCGTTTGCCTGCAAAGTACGGAGTGCGCCCCAGCGAGGATATTCAGATAATATCGCCCACCAGAAAAGGCCCTCTCGGCACCGTTGCGCTTAATGCTCAGCTTCAGGCGGCGCTTAATCCGCCCTCTAAGGTCAAGGCGGAATGTAAGATAGGCAGCACCCTTTACCGTGAGGGTGATAAGGTTATGCAGACCAAGAACAACTATGACATAAGCTACCTGCAGAACGGCAGAGAGGGGCTTGGGATTTTCAACGGCGACGTTGGCGTTATACTAAAGCTGGAACCGAAAAAGCAATACGCCGTTATACGCTTTGATGACCGTGTGGCGGAATACGATTTTTCTATGTTTGAGGACGTAGAACACGCCTACGCCGTAACGGTGCATAAAAGTCAGGGCAGTGAATATCCTATAGTGATAATGCCCTTTTATGATTTTCCTCCTATGCTTATGAGCCGCAGTCTGCTTTATACAGGCGTTACCCGAGCAAAGCAGATATTTATAGGCGTAGGCCGTCCCCACCGTCTTATGGAAATGGTGGAAAACGACCGCAGACAAAGGAGAAACACCACACTGAGAGAGCTTTTTGAAAGCATTAAATAAAGAATGCTACGGCAACGCAACTGTTGCCGTAGCATTTTAATTATTCTATTTTCATACTGTAAAGCCTGTTTATACCCTCGCAGGCAGTATATCCTACGTGGAAGCTTTGGGGCATAGCCTCGTGCTCCACCGTATAACTGTTACCGTTTACGGTTATTACCGCTTTGCCCTTTTCTATCTCGGCGCTCATAATTATTCTGCTTCCCGCCTCTATTTTAAACTCTGCTCCTAAAAGCTTGGTGGGCTTTACGGGATGCTCCTCCCTTTCGGGAAAGGGTACTATATACCACAGGTTAAGCCCTTTTTCCCAAGCAACCGCCTCAAAATGTACACCGTAAAACAAATGAGTTTTTCCGTCCCTTCCCTCTTTTTCCGATACGTCACCACTCCATACTATAAGAGGTGCGCCGTATTTGTGAAAGTCACATTCCACGGTTATTTTCGCCTTATTATACTCTTTTTTGCTGACTATGCTTATGTATTCAAAATCATCTATCTCGCTATCAAAACGATTTACAAGGCAGTTTGCCTCTTTTTCGAAAACGGGGTAGCTTTTTACTATGGGTGAATAGACGTACGAAAAATCCCCTGCATCTATAATGTCAAAGCTGTATTTTGCCATAGTTTTCTCCTTTTTATTTTATGAGCATTATAAACTATGTTTTCGGTAATTGCAATAGAAAGCCGAGCCTAAAGGTATATCTTTTTTATCTTTATGGGCTTCTCCATTCTTAATGCAATATCTATCATTGATTTAGTCCCTTTACTCTTTCCGTCCCAAAAGCAAATGATATAATCGCTCTTTTCAGCCATCTTCTCGTTACGAATAGGTCCTGCACGCATACCATATCTATCCCATTCAGCCATATACACTTCTGTTTTAAAACCGTTTTCCTTTGCATATTTTTCGCCTAATTTATCTGCCCCTCTGCAACCGCCTGAAACAAAAACAAGTGTATATTTCTCTCTTATATCTTTTATACAATCACTAATAAATTCACTTGCTTCTCTGTAGTCGTTATATTCTCGGCATCCGGCGACAACAACTTTCTTTACCATTCGACCGCCCTCCCGAAACATTTTAACCTATTTCAGGTTAAAAGTCAATACTTCTTCTCTATATAGTCTAAACTAATAAAAAACTATAGCTTGGGTGGAAAAATGTATAAAAGAATACGTGATTTAAGAGAGGACAGAGATCTTAACCAAACCGGTGTAGCAGAAATGCTTGGTATGTCACAGACGGGGTATTCAAAATACGAAACGGGAGAAAACGATATTCCCACCACTGTGCTTATAAAACTGGCTCGTTTTTATAACACCAGTATTGATTACCTTCTTGGTGAAACAGATCAAGCCGAAAGATATCCTACCACAAAACAATAATCAAAAACAGCGCAAAGGCTTTTGCTTTGCGCTGTTTTGTTGTGTTGGGATACTCAGCGTTTTGTTAACTCACTCAGCAAGGTATCAAAACGGCTGCCATCATCGTTTGTAATTTTGTACCAGTTTTTTTCTACTACGATATACTCACCGCAATGATACACAGTTAAAGCCGTACCGTCATCGTATTCCAAAGAAATTGCCCACGACATCCCCATTCTCCAAGGGTTTTCTGTTTCGGCAAGTCTAAGCTCGTAAAGATAGTCAACTATCATTTTTGCATCTTCCCCAACGAAGGAATACAGGTAGCCTGTGGGCTCTGATGCAACTGTAACCGTAGTTACGGTGCTTTCCGCTAACAGTTGCTTACCCTTAATTTGTTGCTGCTTACCGCACCCAACCAAGCCAAGCACGCAAAATAGCACCAGCGCTGCCGACATTGCCCTTTTCATTTGAAGTTTTCCCCTTTTTACTGACTGTATTCGGGACTTTCCGTGCTGTCCTCTGTAGAAGCATACTGATTTTTAGGAGTGTTTATACCGCAATATTCAAGGGCTATGCGTACAAGCATATCGTTTAGAGGCTCTACGTCGTAGCTTTCGGTGCTGGGAGGAAGGTGAGAGCCGCCTATGCCGCTATGGTCGGTAAGGAAGGTGTAGGTTCCGCCTGTGTACAAGGCGATGTTGCGTAGCAGACCTTCAGTATTCTTGTCTACACCACTGGATGCAACGGGAACTATTCTTATACCCATAGCTGCCGCTTGCTTAACGGCAGTGCTGAGTGTAGGTATAACCACCTTTTCATCATCGTGAGGAGGTGCATCCAACACCAAGAACATTACCTTAACACTGTCCTCTTCCCAAGCGTGTTCGTAAACAGCGTTGTGAAGGGCGGTGTGAACCGCTTCCTCATAGTCGCCGCCGCCATCTGCTCTTTGCTGTTTCACTATATCCTGTACCGCCGACGCATCATCGTTGAATCCAAAGTATTTAACCACGTATTCGTCGCCCTCGTCACGGTAAAAGTTTACGCTGGTGCGCACATCTATATCCTTTTTTGCTATGCGGTCTATTACGTCGGCAATTTCAACCTTTAAATATTCAAGCTCGTCTCCCATAGAGCCTGTGGTATCCACAACAAACATAAGGTCAAGCCTTTGAGGCACTCCCTGCTTTTCCATATCAAAGCTGTATTCATCACTAGAGTAGCTTTGGCTTGCGGTTTTTCCGCCCGCACTTACGGAAACGGTTTTTATCTGCGCCTGTTCGTCTACAAAAAGATACGCCACGCCGTCCATATTGGTAACGGAGCAGTAAAGAACCTTATCATTGGCATCAAGAAGCTTTACTAAAGCGCCTGCGCACCCTTCCGTCTTTACGGTAATACGCTTTGACGTAGAAAGCTGCCAATGCTTGCCAAGGTCGTTCCAGCCCTCCTTTTTTACCGTTTCAAGCCAAGTGTCGTAGTCGTCCCTGTCCTTCAACTCACCACCTGAAAGAGTACCTGCTGCAGGACGAGTCGTAATAGTGCCGTCGGGTGCCTCGCCCGTTACAACGTCTTCCATCGCCTCGCCTTTAAGCTCAAAATACTCGTCCACAGTCGGTGCACGGTCTGCGTCAACCGTAGGGGCTTTATCACCGCCGCCTATAACTCCATCGGTGTTTTCTACCTTACCGTAAATGTCCTCTGTCTTATTAGAGAAGTCAAAGTTCATTTCTCCCTTTCTGCCTGACTTGCCTATGGCAAGCATCACCGTAAGAGTTACGGAAAAGCACAAAAGCAAGGCAAGACTGCTGTAAATTATACGTCGGTTGCGGATACGCTTTCTTTCCGTTTCTTTTTTCTTCTGTAATATTATATCAAGCTGTTCTTTATCAGACCTCATAATTAAATCCCCTTTCTTCAAGCACTGACTTTAAAGCTGCCTTTGCTCTGTAAGCCAAGTTTGTTATTTGCTTAACGCTTTTTTTCATAGTTACAGCCGCCGTTTTATAGTCCATCTCCTCAAAATAAAGAAGATGCAAAACGTCACGGTAATCGTCCTTTAAAGAAGAAAGCGCTGAATGCAAACACCTGTCACGCTCTTCTTTAAGCAGCTCTTCCTCCAAGGAAAAGCCGTCAACAGCTTCTTCTTCATTGTGCGCCGTATGCTTTGACCTGCGAAGAAGGTCTATGGCACGGTTTCTGCCCACACGGAAAAGATACGCCTTAAAGGCGCCCTCGTCCTTAAGACGGGGCTTTTTTACAAGGAGCTGCACAAACGCATCCGCCGCCACGTCCTCTGCTGTATCTATATTGCCTACTATACCCTTAAGGAAAAACACAAGGCTTTTGTTGTATTTTTCCACCAGCTCGCCTATGGCGTTGCTGTCGCCCTCTAAAAAACGGCGGTAGCTACTTTCACCGTTCATAGTGTGCGCCTCCTTTCCTTGGCGTTTACATTATATAAGACGAATGGGGATAAAAAAACTCTCACCAATTTTAAAAAAGCGGCAAAATTGCCGCTTTTTTAAAATTATTGGTTATTCTGTTCTAAGCGCTACTACGGGGTCCTTCTTGGCAGCTATTCTGGAAGGAATAAGACCTGCTATAAGGGTAAGAACAACGCTTATCGTCACAAGGATAACAGCGCCGCCTAAAGGCAATGCCGCAATATTGCCTATCTCCGCAATATTGTTAATTATAATATTGATAGGAATGTTAAGTATAACGGTTACGCCGATACCTATAAGACCCGCTATAAGACCTACTATAAAGGTCTCCGCATTAAACACGCGGGATATATCACGCTTGGATGCACCCACGGCACGAAGTATACCTATTTCCTTTGTGCGCTCCAGCACGGAGATATAGGTGATAACGCCTATCATTATGGAAGAAACCACAAGAGAAATGGATACAAACGCAATAAGAACGTAGGATATAGCGTCGATTATGGTGCTGATGGAGGAAAGCATAAGGTCGAGAATGTCGGTATACTTAATGGTATCCTTTTCTTCCTTGCCTGCATTAAAATTATTTATCTCCTTATTTACGGTATCCTTGGAAGCAAAGTCAACGGGATAGATGTTGATAGATGCAGGTTTGCTGAAATCCACAGAGCCAAAGTTTGCAAGGTTCTTCTCGTAGGTAGATTTGGTGTCCGTGTTCTGAGAACCCATACCCGTCTGCATCATAGACGACAAGGTGTTTTGAATAAGCTCGCCAAACTTAGCAGCAAGCTCGGGATTGGAAACGTAAAGTTCAGCCATAAAGGTATCCCATTCCGCACCAAGCTTATCACTTACGATACCGTTCTGGTCAGGTTCTTCGGGAATTTCTTCGTCAAAGCGCTTGCCTGTAAGGACGTTAATGTTTTCATCCGCCTTTTGAGCAATTACCACAGGGCTCTTTTCCGTTTCCGCTATAATATATTCAACAAGCTTATCTGTGTAGCCCAAAACGCCTGACATAGACTGAGCCACAGAATCCTCTGCAGGGCAGATAATACCGCATATTTTTATTTCAAGGCCGTCGTCAACGAGACCCTTTAAAAACTCTTTGTCTTCGCTGTTGTTGTACCAAACGCCGCCTGCACCCTCTTTATAAAGGTCGCTGTTAAGAACCAGCTTAAAACGGTGGTCGTTAAGCAGATAATCGTAGGTGTAAGGTCTTCTTTCGTAAGGAACGTCGCCATCCTCAAACATAAGGTCAAGAAGTGTGTCAAGCTCCTCGCGGCTCTTGAGATTCATAGCAAACTCAACTATCTCGCTTATTTGCTTGCTTTCACTTACGCAAAGAACAACCTCGTTGTATTCCTTGGGCCAATGACCTGCAAGCACCTCGTACTGGCTGTCAAGAAGCTCCTGGTTATCAATAAGCTGACACCACATATCCATATTCATAGTGGAGGCAAGTGCATCCATACCGCCGCCCATCATACCGGACGTGGAGGCTATAAGGTCGGTATAGCTTGCCATACCGCCGGTCATAGCAAGATATATCTCGTCAAGTATCTCAACGGTATCTGCCTTAACGGGCCCCTTGGAGGTGTCGGCACTGTAAAAGTTAAGACTAAGACCGTAGTTATACTGAACGGTAGCAACGTCCTTTATCTTACAGTCGTCAGACTCAATAAACTCCTTAAGCCCCTTAAGGTCGTTGGTATGAATATCGCTTTTCATAGCGTTATACATAGTTGCCATCATCGTGCTGGAGTACACAGTATTTGGCAGGTTGTTTTCCGGCTTTGCATTTTCTTCGCTTTCGGCAAACATCATAGCCGCTACACCGCCGCCCATAGTAGCCGAGTTTATTGTAAGAGGATAGGTGGAAAGAGTTTCCTCTTGGACACGGTTTATATAGCTTTGAAAACCGCTGGAAAGAGAAAGTATAAGGGCTATGCCTATTATACCTATACTACCCGCAAAGGAGGTAAGGGCGGTACGTCCCTTTTTGGTGAGCAGGTTGTTAAGAGAAAGGGTAAAGGCGGTTTTGAAGGACATAGAAGGCTTTTTTTGCCTTTTCTCCTTCTTTACCTCTTTCCTTGCCGTGCTGTATTCCGCCACCTGACAAGGGTTGGTGTCATCAACTATCTCACCGTCAAGCACTCTTATGATACGTGTGGAGTATTCCTCAGCCAAATCGTCATTGTGGGTAACCATTATAACAAGACGGTCCTTGGATATTGTCCTAAGCAGCTCCATTACCTGATAGCTGGTCTTACTGTCAAGAGCGCCCGTAGGCTCATCTGCAAGTAAAATTTCGGGGTCGTGAATAAGAGCACGTGCAATAGCTACACGCTGCATCTGACCGCCCGATAGCTGGTTGGGCTTTTTCTTAATTTCCTTACCAAGGCCTACCTGTTCCAATGCAGCAATGGCACGTTTGCGTCTTTCTGCACGGGAAACGCCCGAAAGAGTAAGAGACAGCTCCACATTAGCAAGTATGCTTTGGTGACCGATAAGATTATAGCTTTGAAAAACAAAGCCTACCGAGTGGTTACGATATGCGTCCCAATCCGTATCCTTAAAAAACTTAGTACTTTTACCGTTTACTGAAATATCACCGCCGTCATACCTGTCAAGCCCGCCTATAAGGTTAAGCAAGGTGGTTTTACCGCAACCCGAAGGGCCGAGGATTGAAACAAACTCACCCTTGCGGAACTGCAGGTTAACGTTCTTAAGAGCTTGAACGGTAACGTCGCCCGTTGTATAGCTCTTACATAAATCTGTTAGTTTTACCATAACAACAAACCTTTCCAAGTTAATTACAGGTTAATTATAGCCTTTAATTATAAACTGTTCTTAAATAAAAAACGTTTTTTACAAAAAAAGAGAGTCGGCCCTTGCCAACTCTCTGCAAAATACGGCAAAAATCAACATCCCGCCGGGCCGTGGCCCGTGAACGAAACCCTGCTCTCAAGCAAGGGTGGTGACCTCTCCCAGGCTTTGTGCTCCCAACGTCCGAGCGGTACGGTGACATAAGCAGCATACCGTCGGGAGGTCTGCATTCCCACGGTGGGAAGACCGGTCTCCTCTTCGTAAATGTGGGTTTTTACACAGGTACAGCACGCACCAAGCAGGAAAAACGCCGCAATAACTACAAAGCTATTCCTCGCCTTCCTCAAGAAGGTCAAGGTCAAGATCACCAAAAACCTGGTCCTCAAAAACCTCGGCTACCGCTTCAAACTCATCGTCGTCATCAATGGTAACGTAAACGTCCTCGCCATCCTCGTCACGCTCCTTCTTAAGGATAACGTACTCGCACTCATCGCTTTCGATAGGCATAAAGGCAATATATTCGTTACCGTCAATTTCCAAGCTGCCAACTATCTCAAAGGGGCTTTCCTTTCCCTCTTCGTCGATAAGAAAACAGGTCTCGCCCTGAAGTTCTTCAAAATTATCAGGCTTATTTTCGCTCATAATACACAGCGGCACTAAGCACCGCCGCCTCCCTTCATTAATAGGATTTGTGTTTACAGTGCAATTGTAACAAAGTTGTCTCCACTTGTCAAGGGCGTTTTGACATTTAAAACAGCTTGTTTTGCTTTTTCCTCGTCCAAAAGCACCCCTTTTTGACAGCATTTTCTTGTTATGCGTTAAAATCAACAAAAAAATATTGAAAATTTTGTTAAAAATACGCAAAAGCTCTTGCAATTCTTATACATATTGTTTATAATAGGTGTGTATTAAGATTGGCACAATGTGCAATATGATAAGTTTGGATCGGGGGTTTCTTGTTATGAAGCTGTTTCAAGGTATTATTTATCAAATGAAAGATTCTGTTGACCGCACTATCGGTGTTATTGACGACCAAGGCACCATTATAGCCTGCAGTCAGCTTACGCATATGGGTGAGTCCAGAAAGGGCGCTTTAGAGGAGATTTCTTACTCCTTTGAAGGCGTTACCCACGAGGGCTATACCTATAAGCCCATAGGCACTCATTCTCATATCGAATATATCGCTTTCGTTGAGGGTACCGACGCCACTGCGCTAAGCACCGTTTCTTTACTTTCCGTTTCCCTTGCTAACATTAAAACCCTCTACGATGAAAAATATGACAGAACCAGCTTTATAAAGAACATAATTCAGGACAATATTCTTTCGGGTGACATTTACATAAAGAGCAAGGAGCTTCGTTTTGATAACGAGGTTAATCGTGTTGTGCTTCTTATTCACTTTATTAACAAGGGCGAGACCATTCCCTACGACGTGGTGCAGAATATGTTCCCCGACAAGAACAAGGACTACGTTATAAGCGTAGGCGAAAACGACGTTGTTTTGGTTAAGGAGCTTAAAAACGTTCCCGCTTCCAAAACGGGTGAAGCGGCTGAAAACATTGCAAAGACCATTGTTGCTACGGCTGAGAGCGAATTCCTTATGAACGTGGTTGTTGGTATAGGCACTGTTGTTTCCAACATCAAAGACCTTGCACGCTCTTACAAGGATGCTCAGATAGCTATCAGCGTCGGCAGCATTTTTGAACCCGAAAAGAACACTGTTAACTACGAAAGCCTTGGTATAGGCAGACTTATATATCAGCTTCCGTCCACTCTTTGCGAGATGTTCTTGCAGGAGGTATTTAAGCGCGGCTCTCTTGAATCTCTTGACAGGGAAACTCTTGTTACCATTCAGGCATTTTTTGAGAACAACCTTAACGTTTCCGAAACCTCCCGTAAGCTGTTCGTTCACAGAAACACCTTGGTTTACAGATTGGAAAAAATTAAGAAGCTCACAGGCCTTGACCTGAGAGAATTTGAACACGCCATCACCTTCAAGGTAGCGTTGATGGTTCAGAAATACGTACAGTCCAGACCGCAAAACTATTAATACGCTACGGCACGGTCTGACCGCCCTTTTGGAGGGGGACTTATAAGGATGATTGAATTTCAGGATGTATCAATGGTTTACGCCAACGGCACCGTTGCTCTTAACGGCGTTAACCTTAAAATAGATGAAGGGGAGTTTGTTTTTATCGTTGGCCGTTCCGGCGCAGGTAAAACTACTCTCACCAAGCTTCTTATGCGTGAGGAAAAGGTTACAAGCGGCTCACTGCGTGTTGGGGATTTTCGTCTTGACAGAATGCCTAAAAGAAAAATTCCTCATCTTCGCCGTACTATGGGCGTTGTTTTTCAGGATTTTAGGCTTTTTCCTACCAAAACTGTTTTTGAAAACGTAGCTTTTGCTATGCGTGTCGCAGGCGAAAAGCGTTCCGATATAGAAAAGCGAGTGCCTCATTTTCTTAATTTGGTGGAGCTTTCAGATAAAGCAAACTGTTTTCCCGAGGAGCTTTCCGGCGGTGAAAGGCAAAGAGTTGCCTTTGCAAGAGCTATTGCAAACAACCCTAAGATAGTTATTGCCGACGAGCCCACGGGCAACGTTGACCCCGAAATGAGTAAGGACTTGTTTAAGCTGCTTATCAGCATAAACAACTTAGGCAAAACCGTTATAGTGGTTACCCACGACCTTAGCTTGGTTGAGCAATATCAAAAGCGTACCATTACCATTCACGACGGTCAAGTGGTAAGCGACAAGAACGGAGGTGCAGTGTATGAAGCTTAGAAACATACCGCACCTTATAGGTCAAGGCTTTATCAGCTTTTGGCGTAACGGGGTTATGACCACCGCCGCTATATTGGTTCTTATATGCTGTATGCTGGTTTTAGGGTCTTTTTATGCCGTTGTGGATAATCTTAACCATTTTATCGACGAGCAGATGGATGAGATAAAGACCATAAACGCCTACGTTGACGCCAGTGTTGACGAGGAGGGCGTTAAGGCAATAGAGCAAAAGCTTAAGGATTTAAAGGCTAAGGAAAATTCCAATATAGTAAGCTATAAACGCTTTACAAAGGCAGAAGCTTTGGAATATATGGCGTCAAAAAGCGAAGACCTAAAGCAAGCTCTTGAAAAGTATGACGAGACCAACAATCCTCTGCCCGAAACCTTTTATATTGAGTACGACAATTTTGAAAACGTACAACACCTTCTTCGTGATTTAGAGGAGATTTTCGGCAGCGAAAACATAAAAAGCCGTGTTGACACCTATGAAAGCTTAAAGGAGCTTCGCTCCACCGCTACTATGGTTGGCTTTTGTCTTATGGCGCTTTTGTTTATAGTTGCCATACTTGTTATTATGAACACCGTTAAGCTTACGGTTTATGCAAGACGCAAGGATATTGCTATAATGCGTTACATTGGCGCAACCAGCACCTTTGTCGTTTCGCCTTTTATAGTTGAAGGTATACTTATAGGACTTGTTTCTACAATTATCTCCTGCGCTTTGCAGTATTATTTATACACAGGCGTTATAGTTGATATAGTTGAAGACTACGCCGCTATTGATTTGGTTCCCGCTTTGGACTACTTCCCCGTAATTCCCTTGGCTTTCCTTGCCATTGGTTTGTTTGCGGGTGTTATTGCCAGTGCAATTTCCGTTAAAAAGCACTTGGACGTTTAAAAAGGCTTTTTACGGTTGTTTTTTGGAAAGGAAAATTTTTATGTTTAGAAAGATGCTTACGCTGTTGCTTTGCTTTGTGCTTTGCATAGGCTTTGTATACAACGGTTTTGCCGGCTTGAAGCTGGGGTTTGAGGTTGCAGGCACCACTATTTCCGAAGACAGAGATGCCCTTGCAAAGCTTCAAGAAAAGCTTAAAGGCATCAGAGATAATATTGGCATCCTCGAAAAGGAAAAGGCAGAGATAGACACAAGCACTCAGACCATTCTTGCTCAAAAGCTGTTGCTTGACCAGGAGTACAGCCTTATAAAGCAAGAGATAAAGGCTATCAAGGACGTAATTGGTCAATTTGACGTAGTGCTGGAAAACACCGCCATTGAAAAGGCGGAAAAGGAGCTTTCTCTTGAAAACCAGCTTGACGAGTTTAGCGCCTTGTTGGTAGAGCTTTACAAAAACGGCGACGATAGCAAGTTTGATATGTTCTTGAAGGCAGACAGCTATGCTTCTTACGTTTCCTACGTTGAGTATATGGAGCAGATACTTAAAAGCAGCGACGCTATGATTAAGGACATCAACCAAACCATCGTAGATATAAACGATAGAGAAAAGGAATATGCCACAACTGCTGCACAGCTTGTTGAAAAAGAAGGCGAGCTTTTGACAGCAGAACAGGATTTGATAGCTAAGCAGGCAGAAATGGACGCAAAGCTTGGCGAAAACAATGATAAGGTTGAATTTACCGATGCAGAAAAGGCCGCAATGGAATTGGCAGAGAAGGAGCTTCTTAAGGAAATTGCCGACCTTCAAAAGCAGATGCAGGATAAGATAGCAGCTACCTATAACGGTAAATTTTCTTGGCCCATAGTTGGCAGTGCAGGCTATATTACCTCCAATTTCGGTTGGAGAGACAATCCCTTTAACGGCACTCCCGAATACCATAACGGTCTTGACATAGCCGGCGTACCAAAGGGCACGGGCATACGTGCTGCCGATAAAGGTGTAGTTACTTACGCAGGCTGGCGCGGCGCTTTTGGCAACGTAGTCTTCGTTGAACACGGCGGCGGCGTTACTACCATTTACGCCCATTGCGACTCCTTGCTTGTTTCCTACGGCGCTACCGTAGAAAAGGACCAGGTTATTGCAAGAGTAGGCGCAACAGGTCAGGTAACCGGCGTTCACCTTCATTTTGCCGTTTCCAAAAACGGGAATTACGTTGATCCAAAGCAATATCTGCCTACCTATTTTACCCAGTGAGGAGTTTAATAAATGGATGATTTTAAAGAGCTTCCGCAGGGCAACGAGGCAGAAACAGCCGCTGCCGAGGAAACTCCCTCTCCCGAGGAGAAAAAGCCAAGGGAACCAAAAAAGGTTAAGCTCAGCTCGGTTATTATAGTGTGTCTTGTTGTTTGTTACCTTTTAAGCCTTGCGGGTGTATTTTGCGTAAGAGCGGGCTACCTTCGCATTGGCAAGGAAAAGGCTCCCGATGGCGTTGACTATACTCGCTTGCTGGAGATACACGCTTTACTTGAGCACTACTACGTGGGTGAGCTTGATGAAGAAACTATGCTAAACAACGCCCTTGCGGTATACACCGCATCGGTCGGTGACCCCTATACCCAGTATATGCCCAAAACCGAAGCTGAAGGGTATATCAACGGCGCTTATCAAAGCCAGACGGGTATAGGCGTTCGAGCAAGCTATTCCGATGCACCTGTGGGCATCTATATAAGTTACGTTTTTCCCGGTGCACCTGCCGAAAAAGCGGGGCTTAAGAAGGGCGACGTTATAACCTCGGTTGACGGCAAAACCGTTACAGAGGAAAACTATATAGAGATTGTTGACACAATTGCCGGCAAAGAAGGTACGATTGTTACGCTTAAGCTTATCAGAAACGGCAAGGAAACGACTGTTTCCGTCACTCGAGGGAATTTCACCGTTGAATCGGTTGAGTATTTTATGCTTGAAACCGCCGAGGATATAGGTTACATCCGCATAGACGGCGTTGCCAGCAACACCGCCGATGAGTTTAAAAGTGCCGTACTTACGCTCAAGGAGCGAGGCGCAAAGAAATACGTCTTTGACGTAAGGGACGACGGCGGCGGGTACCTTAACGTTATTACCTCCATTTTGGATATGCTTTTGCCCGAAGGGCCCATAGTCCGTTGGAAAACCGCCGACGGTAAGGAAAACGCAAACAACTCCGATGCTAAGCAGATAGTAAACGCTCCCTTTGCCGTATTGATAAACGGTCACACCGCTTCTGCGGCTGAGCTGTTTGCGGCAGCGCTGAGAGATTATAAGCTTGCGGTGCTGGTAGGTGAAAAAACCTACGGTAAAGGTGTTATGCAAACCTTGTTCCCCCTTAAAAACGGAGACACCATAAAAATAACCACCGCCTACTATTACCCTCCCTACGGCGACAACTACAACGGTATCGGCGTAGCTCCTGATGTGGAAGTGGCTTTGCCTAAGGGCGAAGAATACTTTACCGTCAGCGAAGAAGAGGACACTCAATTACAGGCGGCAATCAAAGCGTTAAACGATGCATATGTTCAAGACTAAGCGAGACCTTGAACGGAGAAAGAAATAAAATTTTGTCCCGCAAATATTAGTAACGAGGATATTACAATGGCAAAACAGGTATTTGTATCACAAGAAGGCTATGAAAAGATGCTGGCGGAGTTTGAGTATCTCAAAACCGTAAAGCGTGAGGAAGTTAAGGCAGCTATTAAAAAGGCAAGAGAATACGGCGACCTTTCCGAAAACAGCGAATATGATGAAGCTAAAAACGAGCAGGTTGAGGTTGAAACCCGCATTGCAGAGCTTGAAGAAAGCCTTAAGCATATAGTTATTATCGACGACATAGACGTTAAAACCGACGTGGTTAGCTACGGCAGCAAGGTTAAGGTGCTTAACGTGGATACCGACGTTGAAACCGAATATACAATAGTTGGCTCTACCGAATGTGACCCCTTTGCAGGTAAGATTTCCGACGAGTCCCCCATAGGCAAGGCTCTTCTCGGTTTGCGCCTTGGCGACCAGAAGCTTGTTGAAACTCCCCGTGGCAATATTACACTTCAGGTAATTGGTATTTCCAGATAAGGAACATAAAGGTAGATAGCCTTGATGCCGTTTTGATAATCAAATACGATGCCGGGCTTATGGAAAAACTAATCTAATATTAAAAGTGGTTGTAAAAAGTTCTTTACAACCACTTTTTTGTTTATTCACCGTAGTTTTCTGCTATTTCCATAACGGAAAGAACGAAAATCTTTACTGCGCTTTCAAATTCGGCAACGCTTAGGTACTCGTCCCTATCGTGGGCTTTACCTCTTCCCTCTCCCAAAAGGCCGCGGTGCTTTTCGATAGTGCAACCAAAGGCAACGGTGTTGGGAAAGCTTCTTGCATAGGTACCGCCACCCATTGTATAGGGCTTGCCTTCCTCAGCTGTAACCAGCTCATAGGCTTTGGTAAGCGCCTTTATCTCCGTTTTTTCGGGAGAAAAGCTGTATCCATCGGAATGGCTGTGGCTTAGTATTCTGCCGCCAAAGGATTTTACAACCTTTTCTACCGCTGCAATAATACCGTCCCAGCTTCCGCTTTTTGGAAAACGCACGTTAAAATTTTGCACTGCCTTGCCGTCTTCCGTTTTTAGAAGACCGCCTATGCAGGTAAGATAGCCCATAAGGCTGTCTGTTTCGTTTATACCAAATTTGGTGCCAAGATAATCACCGCAATGCTCCGCTATGAAGCTAAGCATTTTCTTTTCCCCGTCACCAAAACTTAAGCTTTTAAGCAAATACTCCGCAAGAAGGGCTATGGCGCTTACGCCGTCCTCAGGAGTTGCTGCGTGTGCAGTTTTGCCCTCTGCAGTAACAGTAGCCATACCGTCTGAGTAGCTTACCGTTATGCCATCGGACGCAGCAAGTGAACCTTCCGCAACGTCCTTAACAACAGCCATAGCCTTACCTGCAACAGCGTTTGTTACCGTACCGCCGCTTATTGATACTATTTTGTCCAAGCCTGCGTCAAATACTACGTTTATCTTACCAATGCCCTTTTCACCGCAGCAAACGGGAAACTCACTGTCGGGAGTAAAGGAAAAGAAGGGTGGCTTATGGCTTTTAAGGAAGTAGGGTAGGTCGTTCATACCCCTTTCCTCGTCGCCCCCAAGCAAAAGTCTTACGGAAAAAGGAAGCGAAATACCGCTGTCCTTTAAAAAACGCATAGCGTACAAAGCCGCCACCGCAGGGCCTTTATCATCCTCGGTTCCTCTTCCTATAAGCAAGCCGTTTTCCACGGTAAGCTGATAAGGAGGGTAAGACCAACCGTCGCCTGCGGGCACTACGTCCAAATGAGCTATCATACCAAGCTCCTCTTCCTTATCTCCGTAAACAAGGCTGGCGCAATAATAATCGTGGTTTTCGGTTTTAAAGCCGTAGCCCTTTCCTATCTCTATCATCTTATCCAAAGCAGCGGCGCTGCCTGCACCGAAAACGTATTTTCCCTCTGCCGTAGTACCAACGCTTTCTATGCCGATAAGAGCAGAAAGGTCCTTTACGTACTCGTCACGCTTGGACTCTATATACAAAGTAACAGCAGAAAGCAATTTATCCATATTCATACTAATTCACCTTCAAATCATAAATGCTGTTGCCGTAAATATCCGTAGCAACAAACAAAGGAAAATCCTCAAAAACAAGTTTTTTAACAGACTCACAGCCTAAATCCTCAAGCCCTATAACCTCGCAGCTTTTAATATGGCTTGCCGCCAAAGCGCCTGCCCCTCCAAGCGCCGCAAAATAGGGGCTTTTGTATTTAACTATGGCTTCCGTAACAGCATCGCTTCTGCCCCCCTTGCCTATGGTGGCGGCAACACCGTTTTCCAGCATAGTGGGAGTAAAAGCATCCATTCTGCAGGAGGTGGTTGGCCCGAAGGAGCCGCACACCTGACCCTTTGGAGTTTGGGTAGGGCCTGCGTAATAAATCACCGCACCCTCCGCTTCAAAAGGTAGTGGTTTGCCATCCTTTATATAACCCATAAGTATCTTATGTGCCGCATCCCTTGCCGTGTATACCACGCCCGAAAGCAAAACCTCATCCCCTGCACGGAGAAGATGGGCCTTTTCCTTAAGTTCTGCTGTGTTAATTTTAAGCATTTTTAGCCGCCTTTTCTATCTGCTCCAAAGCATCCTCCAGTATGCGTCTGGTCTGCTCCAAGCCTGCGTTTATAAGTTGACTTTTTTGCCTTAGTATATCAGCCGCCCGAAGCGCCGCCGCCGCATCTTCCCTTGCCTTTGCCGCAATGGCCGCAACCTTAGCTTCCGCAAGCCTTGTGGCCTCATCCTCAGTATTCCTTTTAGACTGCTCTGCCTCGTTGATAATTCTGTCTGCCTGTTTTTCAGCAAACAAAAGCTTTTCCCCAAGCTTTGCACATATCTCCTCGTATTTGGCAGAATTTTCAGCACATTCGCTATCCTTATCCGCCAAAGCCCTTTCAAGCTCCGCTATACGGGCAGCATATTCCTGGTCCCTTGCCGAGCTTTTGTTCATAAGAGCTTTTATCTCGTCGTTTTTAGCTTGCAGGGCACGCTCGTGCTCCTCGCTCATTCGTCTTATAAAGGCTAAAACTTCCTCTTTATTATATCCTTTTTTTGTCTCGCTGAAGAACACTTCTCCTGTCATAAAAACGAAACCTCCCATTTTCTATTCGACATTATTCTATCAATTTTTACCTGTCTTTGCAAGTGTTTTTTGCGTTTTTTTAATTTTTAATCCCACTGCCGCATATACATTCCAACAAAGGACGTGGATTATGAAACTTTTAACACTGGCACGAGACACTCTTTGGGGTATGCCCACGGTGGTTTTGCTTTCTGCCTTTGGGCTTTATTTTACCTTAAAAACAAAAATATTTACGCCTTCCTCGTGGACTAAGCTACTACGCAAGCCGCGGTGCAAAAAGGAAGGGGGCATATCACCCTTGGCGGCACTTTCAACCGCACTTGGCGGAACTGTTGGGGTAGGCAGTATAAGCGGGGTTGCCCTTTCCATAAGCCTTGGCGGCGCAGGCAGCATTTTTTGGATGTGGGTTTGCTCGTTTTTGGGAATGGGGCTTAAATATGCAGAGGTTGCCCTTGCTCACAAGCATCGAGTGAAAACCAAGGAAGGGTACCGAGGCGGTGCGATGTACTGCCTTGAAGCGATAGGCTTTCCTCGCTTGGCTGTATTCTTTGCCGTGCTTACCGTAGCGGCAGCGGTATCGGGCGGAAGCTTGGTACAGGCTGAAGCCATATCGGGTACCTTGCAAGGGTTATTTAAAAGCAAAGCGCTTATTGCCTTTACCGTAGGCGCCGTTACCTTTCTTATAGTCAGAGGCGGCAGAGAGCTTATAACAAAGCTTAACACCATAGCTTTGCCCGTTGTTTCCGCCTTTTTTGTTATAGTATGCCTTTTTATTTTGTTTTCTAACCTTTACGCCTTGCCGAGAGTTTTTGCACGGATATTTGAAGAGGCTTTTGGCTTAAGACAGGCTGCGGGAGGAATAAGCGGCGTAGCTATGATAGCAGTGGGATGCACCCGAGGTACCTTTAGCCACGAGGCCGGAATGGGCTCGTCACCTATATCATATTCCGCCGGTGCAGAAACCGACTCTCACACTCAGGGGCTTTGGGGCGTTACCGAGGTTTTTATTGACAGCTTTGTGGTAAGCACCCTTGTAGCTTTGTGTTTGCTTAGCACGCAGACGGAAAGCGTTTACGCACTTTTCAGCTTTTGCTTGGGAGATTTTGGAGAAGTCTTTTACGCTGTTGCGATATGCGTTTTTGCCTTCGCCGCCATAATAAGCTGGAGCTTTTACGGTGAAGAAGCCCTTTATTTTCTGTGTCCCAACAAAAAAATTGTTTTTTGGTTTTTTCATCTGGGTGTTGCCCTTTGCGCTCTTGCCGGAGCTTTAATGAGCGAAAACGGAGCGTTTGCCGCTGCCGATATATGGGGCGCTCTTATGCTGTTTCCTAACCTTTACCTACTATTTAAATCAAGGAGTGATATAATTGCATTGGCAAAATAAAAGCGTAGACGAAACCCTTGCCGCTCTCGGCACGTCCAAGGCGGGACTTACTGAAGAGGAGGCAAAAAAAAGGCTTTCGGAAAAAGGCGCAAACTGCCTTGCTTCCAAAAAGGAAAAGTCTTTTTTTAAGCGTTTTCTTTCCCAACTGTCCGACAAGATGATAATAATTTTGCTTATAGCCTCTGCCGTTTCCTTTGGGATGTCCCTTGCCACAGGCGAAAGCAACGCAGACAGCTTTATTATACTGCTTATTGTTTTTCTTAACGCCGCTATTGGCGTTATACAGGAAAGCAAGGCAGAAAAAGCCATAGAAGCCCTTAAAAATATGACTTCCCCGGAAAGCACCGTTATACGTGAGGGCAAAAGACATAAAGTAAAAAGCGCCGGTCTTGTGGTTGGCGATATCGTTTACCTTGAAAAGGGGGACTTTGTACCTGCTGACGGAAGGCTTATAGAAAGCACGGCGCTTGTTACGGACGAAGCGGTGCTTACGGGCGAATCGGAAGGAGCGGAAAAAAGAAGCGACCTTATAATAGCTGGGGACGCACCTACCGCAGAGCTTAAAAATATGGTGTTTGCCTCTACGGCAGTTATAGGCGGTCACGCTGTTTTTGCAGTTACTGCAACAGGTAAAGACAGCCTTGTGGGGAAAATTGCCACAATGATATCCGAAAGCACCATAGAAAAAACACCCCTGCAAAAGCGCCTTGCAAAAACGGGCAGTATGCTTGGCAACGTGGCTTTGATAATATGCGCCCTTATATTTGGATACGGACTTGTAAAGCAAATGCCGCCTACGGAAATGTTTATGACCTCCGTCAGCCTTGCGGTAGCGGCTATTCCCGAAGGGCTTCCTGCCATTGTTACCATAGTTCTGTCCATCGGAGTACAACGGTTAGCTAAACACAAGGCAGTAGTAAAGCGTCTGCCTGCTGTGGAAACACTGGGCTGTGCTAACGTTATATGCACAGATAAAACGGGCACCTTGACTATGAACCGTATGACGGTAACCGAAGATAAAGGCGACGCCGCAAAGCTTGCCTTGTTTTCCGCACTTTGCAACAACGGCTCGTCTCCTACGGAAAACGCCCTTATTGAGTACGCAAAAAGCAAAGGCATAGCTCCCGAGGACGTAAACGCCGAATATCCTCGAACCAAGGAAGAGCCTTTTTCTTCGGAAAGCAAGCGAATGGCTACGGTGCACCGCTTTGGCAGCTCGTACAGAGTACTAATAAAGGGCGCACCCGACGTTATTCTTAAGTACTGCAAGGGCGACTCCTCCCTTTACCGTGAATGGGCTGAGGCTATGGCTAAAAACGGGCTTAGGGTTATAGGCTTTGCCTTTGCAGATTGTAACACTGTACCTGCCGATTGCTTTGACGGCAAAATTCTTTACAGCTTTGTAGGTGTTGTAGGTATAAGCGACCCGCCAAGACCGGAAGCGGCAGAGGCGGTAAAAATGTGTCTTAAGGCAGGGATAAAACCCGTTATGATAACGGGCGACCACAAGGACACGGCTGTTGCCATTGCAAAAAAAGTGGGGATTTGGAAACCCGGCGACGAGGCATATACGGAAAACGAAATACGCTCCCTTTCCGAAGCGGAGCGTAAAAGAGCAATCCTTAGCGGAACGGTGTTTGCAAGAGCCACTCCCGAATTTAAGGTACAGATAGTGGACGCATACCGCAAGGAAGGACTTGTAGTGGCAATGACAGGGGACGGTGTTAACGATGCACCTGCCTTAAAGAAGGCAGACATAGGCTGTGCTATGGGGCAGGGCGGTACAGACGTGGCAAGAGAAGCGGCAGACATTGTCCTTACCGACGACAACTTTGCCACCATAGTAAGAGCCGTAGCCCACGGCAGGGGAATATATGAAAATATAAGACGAGGTGTGCGTTTTCTTCTTTCCTGCAACGTGGGTGAGATACTTACCGTATTTGCAGCTATGATGCTGGGGCTGGGGACACCGCTGGCGGCTATACAGCTTTTGTGGGTAAATTTGGTAACCGATTCCCTTCCTGCCATATCCTTGGGTATGGAAAAGGCTGACGGCGACCTTATGGAAAGAAAGCCTTTGAAGAAGGACGAAAGCTTGTTTTCGGGTAATATGGGATTTAGAATAGCCTTTGAAGGACTGCTTATAGGCGCTTTGTCCTTTACCGCTTATATTATTGGGCTTAAATACTACGGAAGCTACAAAGTAGGTAACACCCTTTGCTTTACAGTGCTTTCGGCAAGCCAGCTTTTTCATTCCTTTAATATGAGAAGTGATAAACCCCTTTGCAAAGTGGGGCTGTTTTCTAACCCTTGGCTTTTAGGCTCGTTTGTTTTGTGTATGGGAATACAGCTTTCCACCGTAATATTTGCGCCTATGAGAAATATTTTCGGAACTGTAGCTTTAGACGGTACTCAGTGGCTTGTTGTCCTTGCCCTTTCTCTGCTTCCGCTTCTTATTTTAGAAATATATAAAATATTGTTGACAATTTGTTCACCTAAAAAGTGAAAAAAAGTATTATTATAAAAGCAATAATAAAAAACGGAGTGACGTGTAAATGGCAACAAAAGCATTTAAAGCTAACCACGAGTATATAAACGTTTTCGGGAGATATACCTTAGCCGATAATATGCCCGCCTTTGATTGGTCAAACAGCGGTCTTGGCTTTTCCTTTAAGGGCAATTTTGTAAGAATAAGCTTTGCCCCCTTTGAAAAGACGGAAACTATGTACGTTCTTGTAAAGATTGGAAAAACATCCCAACGTTTTGCTGTATCTACGGGTAACGAAAAGGTTATTATCGAAGGGCTTAGAGATACCATACATTCTCTGGAGCTTATTAAGATAACCGAGGGCGAACAGAGAATAGTTGTTACCGAGATAGAAATAGGCGGCTCTTCTCCTTCCCTGCTTTACCCCAAGGAAAAGGACGAAAACGCCCTTAAGATAGAGTTTATAGGTGACTCTCTTACCGCAGGCTACGGAAATATTGCACCCGCTTCCGAAAAGGGCTTTAACACCTATCAACAGGACAGCACTCGTGCTTATGCTTATCTGTGCGCTTCTCTTTTAGGCGCAGAAGCTAATTACGTTTGCTATTCGGGCAAAGGCGTTCATAACGACTGCACCGGTGCGAAAAGCTATGAGATACCCACGTTCTTTACTCACGCATCCAGAGTGACGAGAGAGCCCTGGGATTTCTCCCGCTTTACTCCCGACATTGTGGTTATAAACGCAGGCACTAACGATTTTAACGGTGGCGCAACCAAAGAGCAGTTTACCGAAGCCTCCCTTGCTTTTTTGAAGCAGGTAAGGGAAACTTATCCCAAAGCTATGATAATTTGGTGCTACGGTATGACCCAATACAAGGCTATGGAGGCTCTTACGGAGACCTTCCGTTTATTTGACGATAACAACGCAAGGTTTTTCAAGTTTAGCTCCATATACGAGCGTGATGGCGAGGTTGGAGGTAACGGTCACCCCAATGCGGTGGCTCATATCCGCTTTGCAAAGCAAATAGCAAGGTTTATAAAGCAGGAGTATAAAGCGTAGCTATGATATATACATCGGTAGAACAATTGGTGGGGAACACCCCCCTATTGCGATTAACAAGGCTTGAAAAGGCTTTGGGGCTGGAAGCAAAGCTGTTGGCTAAGACCGAGCGTTTTAACCCCGCAGGCTCTTCCAAGGACAGAGTTGCGCTTTATATGCTTGACAAAGCAGGACGAGAAGGAAAGCTTAAAGCAGGCAGCGTGGTTATAGAGCCCACTTCGGGCAACACGGGAATAGGGCTTGCTTGCTTTGCCGCAGTAAGAGGCTACAGAGCTATAATTGTAATGCCCTCATCTATGTCCGAAGAGCGCAAAAAGCTTATGACGGCATACGGTGCTGAGCTGGTGCTTACCGACGGCGCTCTTGGTATGCAGGGTGCAATTGCTAAAGCGGAGGAGTTGGCGGAAAGTATAGATGGCGCTTTGGTTATGGGGCAGTTTGAAAACCCTGCAAATCCCCTAGCCCATTACGAAACCACAGGGCCTGAGCTATGGCGTGATACCGACGGCAAGCTTGATATTTTTGTGGCAGGTATAGGTACAGGCGGTACTATTAGCGGCGTAGGCAAATACCTTAAAGAGCAAAACCAAGGCGTGGAAATAGTAGGTGTAGAGCCCTTCGGCTCTCCCTTTATAACAAAAGGGGTAGCGGGCAGTCACGGTTTACAAGGCATTGGCGCAGGCTTTATACCTCAAACACTGGATTTATCCGTGATTGACAGAGTGCATACTGTTACGGATGAGGATGCTTACGACTGTGGCAGAAAGCTTGCGGAGCTTGAAGGCCTTTTGGTAGGTATATCCTCGGGTGCTGCTCTTTGTGCTGCGATAAAGGAAGCTAAAACGGCAGAAAATCGAGGCAAGACCATAGCGGTGCTTCTACCCGATACAGGAGACAGATACCTCTCCACCCCTATGTTTAATTAATAGCAAGCAGGCTTTGCGGTATTTCGTAAAGTCTGCTTTACATTTATAAGTAAAAAAACAAAGCTGTAATTTGTGCAAAATATAAAAAATGTTTGTGCAAGTGTGGGTTTTATTCGTATCCGTTGACAAAATAGCAGTGTTGTGTTATAATTATTCATAATTATTAAATGTTTTTTGTAATTTTAGGAGATGGTTGACAGTGAAAACAATAAAGCGTGCTTTAGCGCTTGTTATGTGCCTTTGCACCATAGCGGGAACGGCACCCTTGTTTGCCTCCGCTGCTAATAACAGCGTGCCGGAAGAAACTCCGAGTAAGATAACTTCCGACAAATACACTACCTACACTATGGCGGATTCCGCCTTTAGATGGCAGGCACCCAACGTATCGGTAGACGGGTACACCTGCACTGCTTTGCAGGGGATGAACACCGGCACAAATTACTGCTATCTTTCCAAGATAACAAACAGCGAGGCTGTTGCGGCTATTGTCCGTATAAATATGAACACGGGCGAACGCTTTAATATGAAATACTACTCAAGCCTTACTTCCACTACCCCCACGGGATGTAATACCGTAGGTCACGCTAACGAGCTTATGGTTTGCGGCACTCCTGAAAACGGCGTTACGGTCAACTATCTGTTTGCTGCCACCTGTACTGCAGGCAAGGCGCTGACAAGGCTTAAAATAAACGGCGACGGGCTTTATTTTACGGGTTACTTTGACCTTGTTACCACGGCGGGTGCCTCGGTAAGCTGCGGCTCTATGCGCCACATAAAAACCGAGGGCGGATATTTTTATTTTCTTATAAAGCGCTCCGCAAACTTTTATTATTGTAAAATTCCTGTGGGGGCTACGGGCGGTACCGAAGCAAATCCTACTCCTATAACCATTTACAAGCTGTTTAACGCCGATATGCGTAACGCTATATTTGCTAAAAGCAGTACCTCCTTCGGCACTTACGATAACGTGGAGGATTGGACAAACCAAGGCTTTGGCTACAACCACACGGAAAAGGTTTTGTATATACCCCTTTGGGACAATATTGATAACCCCTCCCGCAGCATTATAATAACCTTTAATATTGCGGATTTTGTTACGGACGAGCGACTTGCCGATACAAAGGAAACCTCTACTACCGTCTTCCCCACCGTGACCTCCTTTATGTTTGAGGACACAAGCGAGGCAGTTTTTGAGATAGAGTCCTGCAGCTTTAGAACGGGACAGGGGACGAACGGCGACCGAAGGCTTTATTTCATTATAAACGCATAATCTATCTCCAAGGAGGGCGTTTACTCCTGCAGCTACACTGCGGGAAGCGGTGACTTTACTCCGATAGTTGACGAGTCTTCCATAATATGGACTACAAAATACAACGCAAACGGCGGCACCGGCTCTATGAGTGCTACAAAGCATATAAAAGGCGTTACCACAAGGCTTAGAATAAACGAGTTCACTCGTGAAGGCTACACCTTTGCAGGCTGGTATCTTAGCCGCAGCTCCGACGGCAAATGGCTGTATTTTGATGCAGAAGGCAACGCAAAATGGTACACCAAGGGCGAACAGCCCGTTGGCGCATACCTTGCTTTATATGAAGACCGCAGAAGGGTTTCCGCTCTTACAGGCACAGACGGTGATAC
>JAZSLS010000162.1:0-5845 GCA_045535465.1 Eubacteriales bacterium | reverse complement strand
CGATATGTTGCCTTCGGCAACGAGAAAAAAGGATGCATGATAAATTCCCAACCTTTCCTATGGGTAAGGTTGGGAATTTTCTTGGTTAACAATAAAAAACGTATTGACAAATGATGAAAAGCGTGTTACTATAATCGTGTGGTCTATGCACAATAGACCAAAAGGCGGAGCAAGCGCCGAGAAAAAACGCGGCTCAATCAAATAAGAACAAGCAAGCGGAAGGAGAAAACGAAAATGGATGAATTAAAAATAGGGGTTGTAGAATCCCGTTTTGCGGATTTAGTGTGGAGCAACGAGCCATTAAGCTCAGGCAAGCTTGTGGAGATATGCAACAAGGAGCTTGGCTGGAAGAAGTCCACCACCTACACCGTTCTAAAGAAACTCAGCTTGCGCGGAATCTTTTGCAATGACGGCGGCATCGTGAAGGCGCTCATGACCCGTGACGAGTTTTACGGCATACAAAGCCGTCAGTTTGTTGACGAGAATTTTGATGGTTCGTTACCTTCGTTTATCGCCGCGTTTGCCGCGGGCAAAAAAATAAGCGAAGAGGAAAGCAAGCAGATAAAAAAGCTTGTTGACGAGCTTTGCGGAGATAACCATGATTAACGTATTTGAAGCGGTACTGCGGATGAGTGCCGCCGCTACCTTGGTGGTGCTTGCGTTGCTTATCTTCAGGCCGTTGCTTAAAAAACTTTCGGGCGGCTTGCGAACGCTTTTGTGGTTGATGGTTGCGGTGCGGCTTCTGTGCCCCGTGATGATAGAAAGCAGATACAGCCTTGTCCCTTCATTCATTGCAGTATCAAGTGCCGAAGCGGCACCGTCTGTGGATGATTCGCCCGTAATGTCCCCACCCATTACGGAGCAAGCTCCTCTGCCCGTCACCAAGCCAAACGTGCCGCCCGTAACCGAAATCGAAAAACCCACGGTCGAAATCGAAAAACCCGTATTGCAAACGGAAAAGCCCGTAACCGAAGGCGAAAAGACTTCACCCCTTGCAATAGGCGCCATAATATGGTTCTCGGGCGCGGTGGCTATGCTTTTTTACTTTGCTGTAAGCTATTTGCGGCTTAAAAGACGCTTGTCGATAAGCATAAAGAAGGAAGATCGGATTTATATTTGCGACGGGATAAGCACCCCCTTCATAATGGGCGTGCTTTCCACACGTATCTATTTACCCTCCTATATGGAAGACGAGTACGTTGACGTTATCGTTTCCCACGAGAGGGAACATATCGCAAAAGGTGATCATCTTAAAAAGATGTTCGGTTATCTATTGCTTTCCCTCCATTGGTTTAACCCCTTCGTGTGGTGCGCCTATTGGTTATTTTGCAAGGATATAGAGCTTGCCTGCGACGAAAGGGTCATCAAAAGCCGAGATGAAGACTATAAAAAGCTTTATGCGTCTGCCTTGTTGTATTGCTGTTCGCGAAAGGGCGGTCTTTCCCCTTGTAGGGTATCCTTTGGTGAAATTAACGTAAAACAGCGTATATTAAAGGTTCTGAAATACAAAAAAACAAGCGTGTGCATAGTGATTGCCTGCTTTATAATAGTGGGTGTTATTGCTTTGATGTTGCTTACAAACCCCAAGGCATCAAGCGGCAAAGAGCGGGCGAACGATGACGGAAATACTGAGGATGCTGTAACGGAAAGCACCGAAGAAAGCAGCGAAACCGTCGGCAACGCAAGCGAAGAAAACTACGGCGAGCCTACGGTATCCCACGAAGCCGAGGATACTTCCGAGCAACCCGACCTTTCACAGGAGATTCCTCAAGAGGAAATAACCGAAGAAATAAGCGAGGAAGTTAACTTACCGCCCACGGTATCCGAAGAAGACACGGACACCTCGGAGCAACCGAACCTCCCCGAAGCATTGCCGGAGGATAACGGCTCCAATTTGGACGTATTTCAGGAGCGTATGTCGTTGCAAAGCCAACACGTTACCGCCGAGGGGATAAACCCCGAAAATGATTGCACAAAATCCCGTAACGACGGAAAAACACCCATTTACGTCAGCGTTTACGACGAAGAAAAAAATTTGAGAACCACCGGTACCGGCAGAATATACGAGCAGGGTCTTATCGTGTGGCTGTGTGACGTTAGAGGTGAAAAAATAGACTACGTTTACACAAACAGCTCAGGTATTGCAAGGTTTGAGGTGTACGAGGGAACATATACCCTTCTTTTTGAGGGGTCAGAGCAATACGTTCCCGCCACCACAGAGGCCTTCACCGTAAATACTCCGATGATTTATCATTTGTCTAACCCTATAAGGGTATCCATAGTAACCTATAAAAGCAGTACGTTTAAGCCTTGCACCGTCACCGTGCTTGATGCGGATACGGGCAAGGGCATAAGCGGCGCCCATATAATCGGATACGAATACGTAGACGCGGGATTTTATACGGATGCCCAAGGTGTAGCCACTATATCGCCCCTTATAGAGTTTAATCACATCGGCGAAACATATTGCGGCTTGGACGTTACCTGCAACGGCTACGCAAGCCAAAGGATTAACGTGGATATTTACAAAAGCAACGTTACCGTAACCCTTTCCAAAATTAAAGACCATCCCTATACCGTAAGGGTAATCGATGCGGATACGGGCGAGGGTGTAGAGGGCGTTCAGCTTATTATGTCAGACCCGTCGGACACAAGCAGGATATACACGGCGACATCGGGCAAGGACGGCGTGGTAAGCGGTATGAAAAACAGCAACCAGCTTGCGACGTATCCCCAAATAAACCTTTACTATTCCGCAGAGAATATCCCTTACGCGGAGAGGACTTACAGAGGAGAGGGCAAATACGTTCGATTCTCCATTACCTTAACAGAAGGCGAGAATAATTACGTGGTTAAGCTCAAAACGAGCTCAGACGGTAAGACCTTAACTATGTCTAGGTAGGAGGCAATAATTATGAAAAGAATTGTTTATTTTATGCTTGCGGTGGCAATGTGTATAGGCTGTTTTGCCGCGTTTTCACCGTTGGCAAGCGCTTATCGCAAGGGCCACATAAGCTCATACGTTGTCTGGACCTTTTACGATAACGGTCAGCTTAAATTTTCCGGCACCGGAACGGCACATTTTCCCACTATCACCATTCCTTCCGCTTGTCTGGAAAATACAAAGGAGATAGTGTTGATCGAGGGGATGACCGGCCTTCTCTTTGATACTCAGAATTTGCCTAACCTTGAAAAAGTAACCTTGCCCTCCACCTGTACCGAAGTGAGAAACGTTCCCTATGAAAGCTTCAAGTTTAAAGAATACGTGGTGTCTGCAGGTAACAATGCGTATAAGGCAGTGGACGGCGTGCTTTTTGAACGGAACACGGAGGAAAACGGTATCTATAAAAACACCTATACCCTTAAGCATTATCCCCAGAACAAGTCAAACCAACAATATACTATCAGCTCTGACGTTACCGCCGTGGGTGAGCAAGCCTTCCGCAACAACCGCAACTTAAAAAAGCTTGTCTTTGCCGACACCGTTAAAGTCATAGAGCGCCAAGCGTTTATGGACAGCAAAGCACTGTCTGCGGTAGAGTTCCCCTTTTCCTTGGAGGAAATGGGGGATAGTGCCTTCCGCGGCTGCTCTGCTTTAAAAAGCGCAGACATCGTAGGGCCTATCGAAAAGCTTGGCGATAGCGCGTTTTACGGATGCACCTCCCTTGAAAGGATAAGCTTACCCTCTACGCTGGAGATCTTGGGTCAAGGTTGTTTTGAAGGCTGTCGTTCGCTTAAAAACATTGACCTGAGCTTTGTAAAAAATATTGGCACGAACGGACTTTATAATTGCCATTCCCTTGAATCCCTTGAGCTTCCTGCGGATTTCGCAAGCGGAAAGCCGACCTCGTACTCCTACTGTGGCGCAACTAACGTTTACGATAGCTTCCTGGGAAACAACTATAAGCTTAAAGAAATAAAGGTTGACAGTAACAACCCCCATTATAGCAGTGTGAACGGGGTTCTGTATTCCAAAGACAAAACAATTATTTATTGCTACCCAGCTGGCAAGACCGACAAAGTATATACGATGCTTGAAAGCACCTTATACGTGTCCGATCATACCTTTGCGGGAGCAAAGTGCCTTGAAAGCCTTAACTTTTACGGCATACAAGGTGCATTTAACTCCTTCGAAGGCAACGATTCCCTCAAGAAGCTGGTTGTGAAGAGCGAGGCTGTGCCCTTCATGGACTTTGAGATTCCCGCCCTTGAGGTGCTTGAGCTATCTCCCCAAATAAAAGGCATTTTTAATTTGAATCATTTCCACACGTGCACCAAGCTTCCCGAGGAGTTAGTCCTTCCCTCCGGTATATATGATTTTTTGTTTACGTTTGAATCCTTTCCGTTTAAGACCATCTATATTTTCAAGTCCAAAGAGCTGTTTGAAAACGGAGAGACAATTTCTCCTATAACATACTGTCTTGTAAACACCAAGGAACGCCTTGCGGCGGAGGGTATAGAGCTTATAAGGCTTGACGAAGAGGGAAAATGCGGCGAAAACGCTCGTTTCACCTTGGACAAAAACGGTAAGCTGGTAATAAAAGGAAGCGGAGTTGTGGACAGCTACCCTTGGCAGGAATACCCTCAGTTTATAAAAGAGGTAGTGATAGATGAGGGTATAAGCGGCATCGGCGCGCTCGCTTTTGAGGGTTGTGCCGTAAAAAAGCTTTCTTTACCTTCCACCCTTACGGAGATAGACGCAACTGCCTTTAACGGCTGCGACAGCCTTAAAACGGTAATTGACCGTACCCAAGAGGAAAGCCTTGTAAAGGGTAACCCGAACCTTGCCGCCGCCACCTGCGTTCGCATTGAAAACGGAGATGCCAACGGTGACGGACTTATAAACAGTATTGATGCGGCGTTTGTGCTCAGGTACGATGCGGGCATACTTCAAACCATTGCCGCAGGCGACGTATCCACGGACGGTGTTATAAACAGCATCGACGCGGCGTTGATACTTAAACACGATGCGGGCATGTTCTGAACGGAGCGTCGATAAAGGTACAGACCACGTATTGATATTTCATTCACCCGAAGGCGTTGCATATTCACGTTTTTATGTTATAATATCTATTAAATCTTATTAAACGGAGGTTTTACAAATGGCAAAATTTCAAGATAAACTGATTGCTGACGGCTATTGCGATAATCGCGGTGCAGGTTTTTGCGCAAACGCTACTAGATTGCCCGAAGGTGAATACGGCATAGTGGCTCTTTGTGTAAACGGAAGCACGCTAAATCTGTTTGATGTGGATATAAGAAGCAATATTGGTGAATTGTTGTATTCGGTGGATTTGAAGCAAATTGAAAACCTGAAGATTCGGGCAGGAATCTTCAGACAGGTATTGAAGTTTGAATATAACGGTTCTACCTATTCTTTTACGAACTTTATCGGCGTAAAGCCTGCGTTGAAAGTGATTGAAGAAGAGGCAAGCAACCGAGGAGAGTAGTGTTCTTTAGAACCCTGCTGGACGATATAAATCTCTTGCGGGATTTGCGATATGCCTGACGGCGTGATATGCGTTACACGCGCGATATGTTGCCTTACGGCATCGCGAAGCGATATGTTGCTGAATATTTTTACAATAATTAACAAGAAAGAGATACAAATTATGAAAAAGAGTATTATGGTACTTTTAGCTCTGCTCATGGGCTTAGGCGCTTTTAGCCTTACTGTATTTGCAGAGGAGACTGTTCTTGTGGGGGACGCCAGCTGTGACGGCATTGTTAACAGCTTGGATGCGGCGTTTATCCTTCGCCACGATGCAGAACTGATAACCCTTTCCGAAAACGGGCTGAAGAACGGTGACGTTAATTTTGACGGTATTGTTAACAGCTTGGACGC
>JAZSLS010000144.1:0-8409 GCA_045535465.1 Eubacteriales bacterium | reverse complement strand
TATCATCAACCTTAGTAACGGCCACTGCGCTTGTTTCTATTCCCTTATGATTGTAGTCTCTGCCGAACACAAACTCGGTTATGGTGTCACCCCTCTTCACCCTAAAGGAGGTGAAGGAGGTGTCATAATTTTCGTCGGGGTACAACAAATACTTGTTGTTATCGGATTTGTTAAGCTTGTCGCCTTCAACGGTGTCCACAAGGAAGCCGCCGTTGCTCTTGGAAACCTTTACGCTGAGATACCCGTCGTTAAGCGCAAGATATCCTGTTTCTGCACTGGCAGACAGAAGGTTATCCAAAAGTACTGCAGGGGCAAAACCCATAAGCAACACAGCTGTCAACAGCATGGCTGTTGCCCTTTTTATTATCGCATTAATGTTACGCTTCATAATAAGTTTACCTCCTGTCTTAGTCCTATTCTACATAGATTTGGATTCTGTAGTAATCACGACTTTGGGTGATGATGCAAACAGTGTAATAGCCGCTTTCTTCGAAGGGAAGAAGTATCTCATCGGTGCTTGTGGCGTTTCTTACGAGGTCGGTTATACCTATCTTCATCTGACCGACACTCTTAAGACCGTCCTTGTATACCACGCTGTAAGGCTCGCCTTGGGTATCAACGCTGAGAAGAATACTATCATCATCTGCCACGTAAATCGTGTCACGTACTACTATGTCACCGTTGATCTTAACGATAGGCTCACCTTCTGCCGCTACACGTATAATACCGTATACCGAGGTCGCGTTGCCACTGCTGTCGCTTACCGTATAGGTTACCTGACAGCTACCCGCATAGGCAAGGTCAAGCTCATACTCAAAGCTGTAGCTAAGGTTCGTATCTATGTCGGATGCGGTAACGTTACTTCTAAGCAATGCCTCAAGCTCGGAAATAGAAGTGCCGACCTCAACTACGATCAAGTTGTTGATAAGGTCAACGACGGGAGCCTTCATATCGGGAAGCTTCACCTGACCGAGCTGACCGAGAACTACGTTGCCATAGACATCCTCGGCACGGATGATGGGCCAAAGTCCGGACATGCCTGCGTTAACGGTTAGCTCTACAGATTCACCTGCCGATGCAAACATTTCTTCGCTGCCGTTCATGCTGATGTTGCTATCACGGTTAGCCCTTACATAGATCTTATCTCCTATGCTGAGGCTGAGGCTAAGAGCATCAGTAACAAAGTCCACGCCATCCTTGCTGTATTCCAACTTAAGCGCAGTATCTATTATGCCTTCAACCGTCACGCTGATAGTGGAGATGTTGCCTGCCATATCTGCAAAGGTGTAGGTGAAGGTGCCGTTTTCCTTTACGGTAACGGTGTAATCATAGCCTTCCTCTACCTCGGTGCCGTAGCTGCCATCCTTGGCAAATATTGCCGCCTCATCAGAGTGAAGGGTCACGCTTACGGTTCTACCGTCGGAGGACAGAATCCGGTCCTTTACGCTGAGAGTGGGAGCATCCTTGTCGATATTGGAAACTGCCGCAAGGTCTACGGTAGTGGAGGTGCCACCTGCCGCTATTACGGTCAAGGTTATAGCCTTACAGTTGCCGTCGTAACGGACAGTAACTATAGTGCCGTTGATACGCACCTTGATATCATCAACAAGCTCTGCGGGCACCTGAATTTCCTTCACGTGCTGAGAGAACTGCATTGTTGCGGTTACATTATTGTTAGTAAGAGGCTTTGTAAAGTTGTCAGACCACTTTATACTGCCTACAATATATATCTTTTCGCTGCGTATTTCTATTACCCTCTCACTGACAGTACCATCTATCTTAGCGGGTTCCTTGCCTGCATCAAAGGTGTACATATAGCTGTAGTTGATATTGTAAATGCCGTTTTGGTCTACGGTAATATAGCTAAGACCGTAGTATTCGCTTTCGGCATCGGTATCCACGCTTACCTCATAGCCCGAGGGAACGATGGTAAGGTCGTTTACGGACTGACCCTCACCGCAAACCGGCTCGGTAAGGTAGATGCGCACGCCGCCATCTACGGGAACCTTTACGGTACCGGGGATGGGTGATGTGCCGATGTTGCTTAGATCAAGAGGAATTGCGGTTGCAAGACCGTTTTCGTCCACAACGAAGAGCGTAAAGGCGCAAGGAGCAGTTACTGTAAGCTGTCTGCCCACAAGGCTTACACCCTCGACAGTGTCGCTTACTGCGCCGTATTCGGGTGTCTCTGCAAACAAGCCTTCTTTTATTATAAAGCTATATTTGCTTATATCAAACGCCTCGAGGTGGAAGCGGTATGCACTGCCCCAGCCAAGAGCGTTTACAAAACTTGCTGTTGCCGCTCTGGGAGAAGCGGTCTCGTATACGGTGTAGCCGTAGTGGTCCTGAAGGTAGCTGTACTCGCCGTTGGTAACTCTCAGCATAAGTTGTGTATCGATATACAGACCGTTCTGCTGAGTGTAGGCAAGGAGCTGTACCTCAGGGCTTTCCTCGTCTACGGGGATATAGTCTTCTTCGCCCAAGCCGGGAACGAAGGGAGCTGTTTCTATAATAGTTACGGGAAGAGTTACGGTTATATCCTCGGTAAGAACTGCTGTCTCGTTACCGCAGATATACGCCAGATCCTCTGCCTTAAAGGTGTAGCTTGTTGCATCGCCGTAATAGAAGGTGAAGCTGGGAGCGTCACCCGTATAACGGTCGATAAGCTCGTATTCCAGACCGTCGAATATTCCGTTGTACTCATAAATCTCGTCGGGCAAAAGAGTTACGGTCACGGGGCCTGCAAACTCGCCGCCGTTTTCTACAAGCTCATCACTAATATTCCAATTCAGGGAATAGGAAGGAGTGAAGATGTTTTCTACATCCACGTATCTACCAATGGTGTCGATATAGAACCGGGTGTTTTCCTTAGCGGTTACGGTAACTTCTGTAGTGCCGTTGTTTTCAATAGTTACAATGGTTTCATCATACTCGGTTACAGTAATATCTACATCTGATTTTATGGTGATAGTAACGGGGTTCATGGTAGGCTCTAAAGTAGAGAAGTTTATCTCTGCATTGTAGGAAGTACCGATTATCTCGTAGGAGATAGGCCATACGTTGCCGTAGGCATCGGTGAACGAACCGTTAAACACACCGTCCTTGCACATATTAGTGTGGATTACGTTACCGCCGTTTTCCAGGTAAACCTTTAAATTAAGGTCTACACCGTAGATTGGATCGTCAAAGCCGTATACCAAGGAAGCACCGCCATCGGTATAGTAAACGTACTGGTTGGTATATTCCTCGGTAAATACGTAGTCATTGCCTGCTATATCCTTAACCTTGATTGTGTAAGACCTATAAAGTCTGTGATCAGAGTCATACTCGGTCTCGGAGATAGGGTCTGCAAAGGCAAGCTCAAGACCGCTGTATTCGGAATACTTAAACCAGATGAGGCCTGCGGCGTTTGGTGTGGAAGCGCCGTAAGGCAAGGTAACGGTGCCGTCAATATCGTCGCCGCTTATTTCGATAACAGCGTTTTCCCAGTCAAGCAGGTCAAGGTTTACACCGTATGCATAGGTATCCTGAGTTGACCAGACGGAATCCTCGCTGTAATGATCCCACCAGCGGTCAAGCTCACCAAGGGATATATCGTTAGATTCGATATTGTACTTGTTTACATAAAGGTCTTCACTTGTGACATTAACGATTTCGAGAACTGTGTCTCCGTATATGTAAGACACGAATTTGCCATCGATATCCTCGCCGTTAAGCTTATCTTCTCCTGCATTATAAATCTCAACAGGCTCGTTGTAGGTGATACCCGTCCAAATATCGCTGTACTTCCAAGGGTCTTGTTCGTAAAGACCGAAGCGTACGCTTTCAGGGTCGTTGGTATAATAGCCGTCACGGTATACTTCGCCAAGCTCGGGAGTTACTACGGTAATTGCACCGTAGTCATCTCGGGCAATGAAGAGAACGGTAGCATTATCCAGCTTGTTGGAGTAAGAGTCCATCTTAATGGTTACAAGATCGCCTGCCTTAACGGGTACTACTATATCGTTGTAATCGTTAGTCTCAGTATACTCAACGCCGTTTACGTAAACGGGAGTGTAGTTGTTGATGGGGTTCCTCTGAACTACCTCAAGGATGATGTCGCCAAGTTCAGAGAATGCCTCGTCTATTCTGTAAGTAATGGAGTCTACGTTGGTTTGTCCCTCTATTTCAGAAGGTCTGATGGAGGGAACGTAGCTGTCAACACTTAGCTCAACGGTGGGCTGAGTATTGGTTACGTAGACGTAGAAATAATTTATGGGGGAAACAACGCCTGCAGAGCTTACGGTCTGACAGCAGAAGGTATTCATACCTGCGGTAAGGTATATATTGGTCATGCCCAAGCCTGCCGCGCCCTGAGGTACGCTTTTAACGATATCGCTGGCACCGTAGGTACCGATATACACCTGTGCGGTTCCTTCGCCTACGGTAATGTCATACTCGGGTTCTATGAACTCATAAGCCGCCAGATCCTCTTCAGAGGGATTTGCTGCTGCATTCCAGAAACGAATACCTGCAACGGCGCCTATTTCAAATCCGAAATAGCTTTGGGGCTGGGAAACGCTGCCTACGTAGAACTGGAACAGATCCAAACCTGCCGTATAGGTGGCAAACTCCCTATCACGCTCGGTCTGAGTAAGACGGCCTGCACTTATGCCGAAGGACTGGATGGGTTCATTGTTCTCTGCCATCACTCTGATGTCACTGCTGAGGTCATCGTGCACGTCTATGGTGTAGCCCCAAAGGCCTGCAATGTTATCATTGCTGGCATCAAGCACCATAATAAACCCGTCGGGAATGAACTCCTGTACGTAATCGGAGCCCTTCTGATATACACCTACTCTAAAGCGGTAAGCGCCGCTCTCGAAGGGTGTGCCGTCATCCTTTGCGGCGGGTACGGTTATGGTCTGTACCGTGGTAGCGGCAAGACCTGTGTATCTTACACATTCCCCAAGAACGTTATACTTGTCGTCTATCTGCTCTATAACAACGTAGGATCTTTCGGTATCGAGGTTAGAAAGATTCCAGTCGGGACGAAGCTCGTTGCTTATGCTAAAGCGGATCATAGCACCCGTCATATCCAGATTCATACGGATAGCTTCATCTTGATATTTTGTACCGAACCATTCGCCTATACTGGAACGGAAATCGAGAAACTCTACCTTGTGCACCTCAACGCCGTCAGGCTGTACGCCGGAGTAAACAACGTCTATCTTTTGGCTGTGGTTTACGTAAGATGCATTGCTTACATTTACCCTTTCACCGCTCACGGGTGTAAGAGGCACGTATGCGCTTTCAAAGCTGAGAGTTATACTGCCGTAATGCTGTTTAACAGAGGTAAAGTCGGTAACTTCAGTTATACCGCTGTACGTACCACTAAGAATAGCGCCGGTATACCAAGTGCCGTCAAAATCAAATACGTTTGTGCTTTCGCCGGTCTTGACTACTCTGAAATAGGTCTTATCGCCCACCTTCATAGTAATACGGGTATAGGAAACAGCACCGTCGCTTTCCCTTGCATCGGGAGCCGTTACTGTTACGTTGTGCTCATAGTTGGGAACGTTTATGTCCGAAAGCACTTCAACGTTCAACGAAGGCTTGGAGAGGTATACGTCTATACTGGTCCCCACGGGATCGCTCCAGTTGCCGTATTCGTCCTGCATCCTTGCCCAGAAGTACACGGTGTGGTCCGCACCGTCGTTTATGCTTGTGGTCTGAGAGCCTGAATATTTATAAAGCTGAAGCTGGCTGTCAAGCTTGGCAAAGCCGCCTGCAACCTTCCATTCGCTGGCTGCGGTGGGAACGGAGGCGTCATCAATAAGCCAGAGATACTGAATAACGGGTATGTTCCTGTGGTCTGTACCCACAAAGCTTGCGTTTACACTCACGCCGGCATTGGAGCTGCCCACATTGTGGTACTTTGCCAATATACCTGTGGTCGAAACTGAGGGCTTTATATTATCGTAATCATAGTCTATGGTGCAACCATCCGAAGAAGCAGAGTTGCCGAGGACGTCCTCGGTAGTAGCGGATGCTACTATACCGTCAACTATCTGCTCAAGACCGGGCTCAAGCATAAGATGGATGTAGCCGGTATATTCATGTTGTGCGTGAGCCTTGAAGGGTATCTGCACGGTGCTGTCGCCCGAAAGCTGAACCTGCTCGGTATAAGCAGATGCATCTGTAGGCGCTGACATACTGTCGCTTACCAGATAACGGAAGGAAGATGCCGCATCGGTTTTGCCCTTAAGGGTAACAACTACGGGAGCTCCGTAAAGGCCCGATTCCGCATCTGCAATATCAACCTTAAAGGTTGCGTAAGGACTGTTTTGCGCGCGGTCAAGCTTGGTGACGCTTACGGTAGGACCCGTAAGGTCAAGGTAAAGCTGCTCGGCAGGGTTGAAAAGGCGAGCGTTGAGATTATGACCCGCACCGTCACTCGCAACGGTATAAGTGAGTGACGTTGGAGCGATACGCTTTCCTTCATAGCCGTTCATCATAGAGTAGCCCTCTTTGACAGTCATAGGACCAAACTCCATAACAGACTGAGGCACACCGTAGAGAGTCTGAAGGGTGCTTATCTTATACATAGGAAGGACTACCTGCTTGCCGGTTTCGTCCTTTACGTTAACAGCAAGCTTTATTCCTTCGTATCTGGAAAGAGCTTCATCAGTAGTAACCTTGAAGTATACTTTTTCGCCTTCGCTGATATAAAGGTCGGAAAGTTTGATATCCTCAGGCCAATCATCCTTGTTGGAGGAAGCGGTGATATTCATTATCTTGCCGGGCGCGGTTAGAGAAACGCCGTCTACTTTAGGAGTGGTGTTGTCGAAGGTCTTCTTCATCGTGCGGGCGATGTTACCAAGGCTAAGGGAATTGCCTGCCACGTCACTCAGGAAAGTAGATCTTGTAGCTACACTAAAGCTCTTAAAGAATTTGCAGCCGTAATAAGAATACATGGAAGCGCTGCCCCTGTACCATGTGTAGTCATAGATCAGCTCCCTATGGTCAAAGCTTATTGTACCGTCAATAGTCTTAAGTGTAGAAGGAGAAAGATACATAACGGTATAGTCCTTGCCGCCCCAGTCGCCGAGAGGGGCTTCAAAGATGATCTTATCGTCGGAAACACTCTTTATGTAAGCAGTCAGGTAATCGGTATTACCGCCGCAACGGGCGTCCTGAACGGTTACCTTCACGTAGGTTCTATTCCATTCGTCCCTTGCGGCATCGCTGCCAAAGTTGCGCAACGCCTCGGACGCTGTTGCGGTGACTACAAGGTTTGCGCCCTCCTGCGTTACGTCAACGGATTTTATGTAAGCGGGAGTGTTGTCCCTTACGTAGCCGTAAACGCCGTTGACCTTGGTCTTTTTGTTGCCGCCTATCTCTATGACCTGCTCTGACATATCCTAAAACTTTACGGCAAGCTCTTTTCTGCCCTTGCCGCTTACAGACTTATTGCCTATCTTAAGGTAGCCCTGCTTGTTGCTGAAGTTACAGCTAATAACAAGTTCTGCCTCGGGGTCTATGGCATCCTCGTCGTAAACGCCGTCGTTTTCGAACTTAATGTTCCAATTGCCGCCGTTGCCGCTCTTAAATGTAAGCTCGGGGCTAAGGTTAGCGGTTGAAAGCTCAACAACGTAAACGCCGCTGGACCATGCACCGCCGTTGTTCTCGAATGAAACAAACTTTACTGCAGGAGAACCCGTAACGTACTTAGGGTCCTTAAAACCCGTATCCGGGTCTCTGCCCTCGTGATAATAATAGTCCGTTAAATTCGTTACCTGATTGATAACCTCGTTCTTCATAACGCCGCTGCCGCCTGCGGAGCCGTACACGTTGTAGTTGAAGGGGTTACCCTCGGCAGAATTAACTAGGGATGCAGGTATAAGCGGTAAAAGCATAGCTATTACCAGAATAATACCCAAAAATTTGGTTATTCTTTTCCCCATAATTTTTCCTCCTGAAAATAAAAATATATGCAACCTCTTTTAACTATAGTTTTACACAATTGTATTATAACACTTCTCCCCCATTAAAACAAGTATGGAAAATATTTTTGCGCATAATTTTTACAAACCTAAAAGCGGTGACATTCTATTGGACGGCAAATCAATATTTGAGCAGGAACCAGGCAAATACCGACGGGCAACCTTGATAACGAAAACAGCGATAATATAATAAAGCTTTTAAAAGATTTAGCACACAAAAACGGCAAATACGTAATTGCAGTAACTCACTCCAAGGAAATAGCTGAAAAAGCCGATTTTACCTATCATTTATCAGATGGAAATGCCTATATTTAGGATTGAATATATCGTATATAATTAACTCTGCTTAAATATCAAGATCACCATTTTATAACAACATACGAAGACCCCGCCATAGTGGCGGGGTTCAAGCTGATGACAAGGT
>JAZSLS010000153.1:0-3137 GCA_045535465.1 Eubacteriales bacterium | reverse complement strand
GTGAAGGATTCGAACCCTCACATACAGAGTCAGAGTCTGCTGTGCTACCCTTACACAAACCCGCTATGTTGCGCTTAAGGAGTATTCTCCCTCACGCAAAGAGTATTCTACCACACACGCCACGGCTTGTCAATAGTTTTTTTCGTTGTTTTAAAAAATATTCCAAAAACAAAAAACACAGACCCGGCTTGTGTGTTGGATATAATTGCACTATAAGGTTTGCAAGGCCCAAAAAGGAAAAGCAACACCTTTCTCCGCTTCTATTGACACGGGAGAGGAGGTATGCTAAAATAATAAAAACGAAAAGACGAGGTGTATTTATGGCAAATTACAAACAGTTGTTTACTGATTATATGGATAGTCAAGGCGTTAGATATGACATTAAAGATGACTACTTGGTTAAGGTGGTTTACGGCGGCGACAACCTTAACACCATACCCATTTACGTTGTTTTTGATAAGGATGACGACCCCATAATTTCCGTTAAGTGCTGGGATATAGCTAAGTTTAAGAACAAGGAAGCTACGGCTTTGGTTGTTTGCAACAAGCTTAATTCCGAGTACCGTTGGATAAAGTTTTATCTTGATAAGGATGGAGATATCGTTGCTGATTGTGATGCTTATATAGACCACCTTACCTGCGGGGAAGAATGCCTTAACCTTGTAAGAAGAGCTGTTTCCATAATTGATTCCGCTTACCCCGTTATTGCTAAAGCTTTATTTGACTAATAAACAGTAAAAAGAAAGACATCCGAATCAACGATTCGGATGTCTTTTGGTGACCCGTAGGAGAATCGAACTCCTGTTACCGCCGTGAAAGGGCGGTGTCTTAACCGCTTGACCAACGGGCCATAGCCGGGGTATTGGTAGCGGAAGTCGGATTTGAACCAACGACCTGCCGGGTATGAACCGGATGCTCTAGCCAGCTGAGCTATTCCGCCATATGCCGTGCCTGGCAACTGACCCCCGCGCCAATGTATTATATCAGTATTTATTACGTTTGTCAATACCTTTTTTATATATTTTTTAATTTTTTTATTTGTCCTCGGGGAATATCATTTTTGCTACTTCTATTGCTTCCTCCATAGTAGAAACACCGTTGGCTTTTCGCCTTATGGCTGCCGAGCCGTGCAAGCCCTTGGAGTACCAGGCAAGGTGTTTTCTTGCTTCCATAGCGGCAAGGTATTCGCCTTTTATGTCAAGCATTCTGTAAAGATGGGTAGTAAGCGTTTCAAGCTTTTGGGCGTTTGTAGGCTCTGCGTATTCCTCACCGTTAAGGTACGCTGCCACCTCTGCAAAAAGCCAAGGCTTGCCTAAAGCGCCTCTGCCTATGGCTATGCCGTCGCAGCCCGTTTCCTTTAGCATACAGGCGGCGCTTTTGCCGTCCACAACGTCACCGTTGGCAATAACGGGTACGCCCACGGCTTCCTTTACCGCTTTTATGGTTTCGGTTTCTGCACGGCCTGAATACATCTGCTCTCTTGTTCTGCCGTGTACGCATATAAGGGAAGCCCCCGCTTCCTCGCATCTCAAAGCAACCTCCACGGCGTTTTTGCTTGCGGCGTTAAAGCCCGTGCGCATCTTTACGGTAACGGGCACGTCCACGGCGGCAACCACCGCCTTTACTATTTCGCCGCAAAGGGCGGGATTTTTCATAAGCGCACTGCCCTCGCCGCTTTTAACGCACTTGGGCACAGGGCAGCCCATATTGATGTCTATTGCCATAGGGCCGTATTGCAATAGCTGCTTTGCCGCCCTTGCTATGTAATCGGGGTCGCTGCCGAATATTTGGATAGCCGCTTTTTCGCCCTCGTACAGAGTGGCAAGGGAAGCGGTTTTTTTGTCCCCAAAGCATACCGCCTTGGCAGAAACCATTTCCGTTACGGCATAGTTTGCCCCATACATAGAGCAAACGTAGCGAAAAGCTCCGTCCGTAACTCCCGCCATAGGTGCAAGCATTATAAGGCTTTTTGCCTTCATCGTATTTCTCCTCAGTTAAAAATATTTTCGCTGTCCAAGGTGGATAAATAGTTCCGTATCCCTTGAATAAGGGGCTCGGTCAGTCCCTTTTCCGAAAGACGTGCCGCAAGAGCTCTTGTGGTTTCTATAAGGGGCATATCCAAGGCAGAGGCGTGAACAAATCTAAGGTCGCCGCTTTGCCTTTGCCCAAAAAAGTCACCGGGGCCGCGTCTTAAAAGGTCTGCGTTGGCAATCTCAAAGCCGTCGGTGGTGCGGCACATAACCTCCAGACGGTCAGACGCCTTTTCCGTTATCATAACGCAAAAGCTTTTTTCGGTTCCTCTGCCCACTCTGCCCCTAAGCTGGTGAAGCTGGGAAAGCCCAAAGCATTCGGCGTTTTCTATTATCATCATAGTTGCGTTGGGCACGTTAACGCCTACCTCAACCACCGTGGTGGCTATAAGCACGTCTGCCTCGCCTTTTTCAAAGCTTTGCATAACGGCATCCTTTTCCTTGCCCTTCATTCTCCCGTGCAAACAAACCACCTTTACATCGGGTAGGGCTTTGTTAAAGGCCTTTTGGTAGCTTTCCACGCTTTTTTTATCGTCCCCTTCGGTTTCCGAGTCCTCTACCAAGGGACATATAATATAAGCCTGCCTGCCTCGCATAACCTGCTTTTTTAAAAAGCCGTAAAGCGCCTCACGCTTGTCCTCGCCTATGCATCGTGTTTGCACAGGCTGCCTTCCGGGAGGAAGCTCGTCAATAATGCTAACGTCCAAATCCCCATATATAATAAGTGAAAGAGAGCGTGGGATAGGCGTTGCCGACATAGCGAGAGAATGGGGAGTAAGACCGTCTGCCTTATCTGCAAGATAGGCCCTTTGCAGTACGCCAAAGCGGTGCTGCTCGTCGGTTATTACAAGCCCCAGCGCCTTATAATCCACGTCCTTTTGAATTATGGCGTTAGTGCCCACTACGGCATCAATACTGCCATCGGCAAGCCCCTGCTTTATGCGGCGCTTTTCCTTGGCGGTGGTGCTGCCCGTAAGAAGCTCCAGGCGTATATCAAAGCTGCGGAACATATCCGAAAGACTTGCAAAATGCTGGTTAGCCAATATTTCCGTTGGCGCCATAAGGGCACACTGAAAGCCGTTCTTCACTGCAAAGAACATAGCCCCT
>JAZSLS010000134.1:0-4870 GCA_045535465.1 Eubacteriales bacterium | reverse complement strand
TAAATGCCTCTGTAGCTCAGTTGGTAGAGCAGAGGACTGAAAATCCTCGTGTCGTTGGTTCGATTCCGACCGGAGGCACCACAAAATGCTGATGTGGCACAGGCGGTAGCGCGCATCCTTGGTAAGGATGAGGTCATGGGTTCGACTCCCATCATCAGCTCCATATTTGGTCCGGTAGTTCAGTTGGTTAGAACGCTAGCCTGTCACGCTAGAGGTCGAGGGTTCGAGTCCCTTCCGGATCGCCACCTTTGCGGATTTAGCTCATTTGGTAGAGCGCGACCTTGCCAAGGTCGAGGTGGCGGGTTCGGGCCCCGTAATCCGCTCCAAAAAAGACGATTCTTCGGGATCGTCTTTTTTTATCCATTGCTAAAGCAATGGTATATCATTAGCCGTCAGGCTGTATATCATCATGCGTAGCGTGTATCTCATCAGCCCCGTTGAGGCTGTATCTCATCACGCGCCAGCGTGCATCCTCCTTTGAGGAAATAACGCAACAAGTTGCGGATGATATACAAGGCGATAACTTGATTTATTTACGAAAGAGTAATATAATAAACCCACTGGTAAATAAGAAATTATTATTTTAAAAAGACATTACGGAGGAAATGCTATGTTAGAAAATCGTTGTTGCACTAGCGGTGAGAATGAAAAGTCTGTCGTTATAGAATATTTATACCTGAATTTGAATACATGTGAAAGCTGCGTGAGAACTGAAAAAGTTTTGGAAAGTGTTGTGGATGAATTACGCCACGCTTTTAAAATAGCCGGTTACGATCTTGAATGTCATAAAGTGTTGATTGAAACAGCAGAAATGGCAACAGCCTACAGATTTCTTTCTTCCCCTACGATCCGTGTAAATGGCAGAGATATCTGTAATTTCGTAAAAGAAAATAATTGTGGTTGCTGCGAAGATATTGTCGGGGCTCCCCTTGCTGAAATGATTGCGAAAGAGATTATTCAATGGGCATTGGTTCCAAAGGTACCATCCTTCTTGTTAGATGAATATGTTTTACCTGATGAATTGAAGAAGGTTTTTGACAGCAAAGGTTAAAAGTGCTGTGATAGCAATTATTCTCGTATTTGCTGTTAATCAAACTCTAATTTGTTGGAGGGTATTTTATGAAAAAGGTATTTCACATAATTTGTTGTGCTGTCGGTGCCGGAATGATAGGCTTTTTTGCTAATCAGCTAAATACAATAGTAGGATGTGTATTTTTCACTCTTGGTGTTGCTTTGCTTGTCGGTTCAATCATTTTGGTTTCCAAACAAGATAAAGAAAATAAGTAAATTTAGGTTTGTCGAACGGAGAAGCCACACTGCTTTTGGTTACTTTTATCTCAATTCTGCTTTGGTTGGTTACTCTTTCATAAAAAAATCACCTTTGTCAATTGACAAAGGTGATTTTTTTTGAAATTAGCACTGCAAGCTTTAGTGTAAGGAAAAGCTTTTTAGCGTTTTTGTTTTAATCCTGCATCCAGTACAGCTTACTAAGCTGAAGCTTTTCGTAGTCAGTAAGGTGCAGCTTGGCAATATATTCTCTAACTGCCTGCCTTGCGTAAACGGAGGCGGCGTTGTCACATACCGTGTGAGTGCTGCCAAGGTATGCCTGTGCTCTGTATTTCTCGTCATAGGCGTTTTTCCAAGCCGCATATATCCATTTAAAGGTTTTTCCGGTGGCAAACTCTACGTCAAAATCGCCGTCAAAGCCATACATTTTCAGTTGAAGCAATACCTCGTTGGTATATTCCTTGCTTAATCCGGAGGTAACCACCAAACGTGCAAGCTGGTGCCTTATCTGCGTTTGTGCGTATTCCGAGTAAATTCTTTCACCTTCGCCCACGTGTGCCAGCTTCATAAGGCTTTTTGCAACGTCCTCTGCGGGCGTTTTAGGAGTTACGCTGGTATGTCCGGTGGTAGGTAAATCCTTCTTCTCCTCCGTTTCGGCTTTCTCTGCCTTTGTGTTTTCGGCTTCAAGCTTTGCTGCGGCTTCCTTGGCACGGTTTGTTTCTTTAATAAGCTCCATATTGTAATCGGCTTGCCATCTTTCCTTATCGGCATCCAGGCTTTCCAAATGCTTAAGCCTGTCAGCAAGGGCTTCCTTTTCTTTTTCGGCAGCGGCAACCGTTTTGTCGGAGCGTTCCTGTTCCAAGGCGGCAAGCTCTTTAGCGTGAGAGGCGCGCAGCTCTGACTTAGACTTTAACGCTTCTCTTGCCAGCTCTGTTACGGTGTTTCTCAGCGCCATAGATTGGTTAAGGCTTAAAGCGGCACTTTCTCCCGAGCGTGCCAACCCCCTTGCCGCCAGCTCCTCTCTTAAGGACTTGGTTTGAACGGCGTTGTCGGCTATGGCTTTCCTGCGGTTTGTTTTATGCTCGCTGTCCACCGTATTAAGCCCTTCCTTGTATGCGCTGTCAAGCTTCTCCTTGGCGGCGTCGTATATGCCCTTATATATATCGTCGTCAAAGGAATAGTTTTCTATTTTGTTTCTGGTTTCATCAATCAGTTTTTTGTAGTCCATACCGTTCCTTTCTCTTTAGTTTATGCGTATACCGTTTTTCAGTTGCTTTGCAAACACAGTAACGTCCTTTACGGTAAGCGGGTAGGAGTAGGAGCTAAAACGCAGCTTACAGCTAAAAAACCTTTTAAAATGCAGCCTGCTTTTAACCCGTCGGTACCCGCCGTCTGTGCAGTCTTCAAGGTTAAGCTTGGCTGCGGCGGAAAGAGTTTCTTTTCCGTTGCCTCTTATGAGTGAAATATTTGCGTCTACAGCGTTTTTGCCCCAAAAGCCAAGGCAAAGCCCCGAAAGGCTTTTTAGCTCGTAGGGAGAGCCAAAACTGCAAAACGGCGTTTCAAACTCTGCTTTTATGGGCGTGTCACCGTCAAGGTAGCAATCCTCCGAAAAAATACATACTCTGCCGTCTGCCATCCCCAGCCAAAGCTCTCTTCCGTCCTCGTGTATGCTTCGTATATCGTTAAGGTCGTAGATATAAAAGCAGTCGGACTTATAGTTGTATATAAGAGTGCCTATTTTACTGCACAGCCAAAGCTCCGACAGGGATTTGCGGTTGAATATATACATTTTATCGGGTGTTAAAGCCGCTTCCTTTAAAAACTTAAAGGCTTTGTGTGAAAAGTTTTCTGCGCTTCTTTCGTCGGCTATGGCGGTAGATACCCATTTGTTAAGTCCGTCTCTGCAAAGGGTTACGGGCGTATTGTCAAAGGAACAGCCAAGCCCCTTTACGGTACAACCCTTGGAGGAATGAAGCTCGTAAACGGGGAAAGATGTAAAGGCGTTTCCCAAAGTGTCCGTTTTAAGCTCCGCATAGGTAAAACAGGCAGAATCCTTGAAGAATATAAGAAGCCTGTTATAGCAGGGAATAAGTGCCGTAACCTCTTTTTCGGTAGCGTGGTAGCCAAACTCCGTAAAATATTCCACGGAGGGAATACCGTCTGCCAGCTCGGAGTGATAAATTCTGTCGGGGTAGTAGGGGTTTCCAAACAAAAACAAACGGCTTTCAAAAACAACTGCATACCTGCAACCGGTAATAATGCTTTTTATGCCGTAGTTTATTTGCGTGCCGTAGCATATCTCTACGTTATTAATACCCTCGGGTGGTACGCTGTTAAACTCTACAACGCCGTTTTCCGTAATAAGAACGTAGTCTTCCTTGGGCACTTCCTCGCCGTTTACCTTAGCGCTTATAATTTCAGTAACGTTTTTTTCGGGCAGAGAATAGCTAATGCTTATGCCGTCGGCGTTGTAGCGTACCCTGCGCTTTTCGGACAGCATATTGGGTTGCTCGTAAACGGTACCTTTTCCTGCGGGAGTGCAGGCGGTAACTACCAAAGGCGCATAGCCCTCCACCCTTTCAACTCGGTCGCCGTAGCATCTGAAAAGGTCACCGCCCAGACAGTACACCTTGTCGCCAAACTCAAAAAAAGTGCAAGGCGTGAACTGGGTCTGACCTATAAATTTAAAGCGGGCATCGTCTTTGCCTAAAGCGTACATTCCGCCGTTGCAGGCGGCAAGGGTTATCTCCTTGCCGTCGATAACGCCGCGGTATACTGCGCTTATCTCCTGTCCCTGCTCTATTACGTCTACCACACCGTAGCCGTTTCGCTTTTCCAAAGCACCGCTTTCGTCAACACGAAAATTAACAAGGTGCGGAAGCTTTTGTATCCCCGTTGAGCATCCTGCTCGCTGGTCAAGACCGTCAAAGCCGCCTGTGCTTAGAATAATGTCTTTAGCCATAGTAAGCGTAGCAGTCACTTATTTTGTGCATCATAGAGGTGACCGACTCCTTTATGTTTTTAAGGTTAAGCAGATAACGCTCGTAAAGACTGCGAGAAAGCTCGGCATCCTCGTCGGCAACAAGCAGGGAAGCAAGTCCAAAGGGCAACAGTCCGTAGGCTACAAGCTCGTGACAGTGGATTTTGTCCTCAAGGCCGGTAATAGGCACAATTCTTGTCTCCTTGTCGCCTCTAAGGTTGCGGTCAATTTTTTGGTTTTCCGCCATCAAAACGTTGATAAGGGCAGGGGAGCGGTTTAAAAGGTCGTTGCAATCGGGATGGTCGTTGCCCTCGGCGGTCTTAAGACCTATAAGATGCAGGGCAATATCGTAAATATCCTTTCCGGTCATATTACCTCCTTAAAAATAAATGGGTGTTGCGGATGAAACCGCACCACCCAGACTGCTGACAAAGGCACAGAGCACGAAAAAGAATAAAATACAGTTATTCTAAAGTAGAAAATTCAGGGAGAACACCCCTGAATTTTCTGCATTTTATATATTTTTTCGTTCAAAACGAACCTCGGCTCACAGTACTCCGGGGTCCCCACAAAAATGTATTTTTGTGGGGTGGTAATACAGTT
>JAZSLS010000108.1:0-18324 GCA_045535465.1 Eubacteriales bacterium | reverse complement strand
GCAACAACCCATTCGGGATGAAGTCTTGCGGGGTGATTAGCGCTGAGAGCCGAAAGGTCCTGATTAGGCTTATCGGCACTGCCGAGAGTAATACGATAAGGGTTAATCCAAGCGTGAAGCTCTATTCCCTCCTCGTGAGATCTGGTAACCATATACTCAAGAGGGTCAAAGCCTTCGGGAAGATCGGAGCCCTGAACACCCGTAAGATATTCGGATACGGGAAAATACTTGGAAGCATAAAGTGCATCAGATGCAGGTCTTACTTGGAAAAGTATAGCGTTAAGCTTTGCCTTTTTAGAGGTAGCTATAATATCTTCCATTTCCGCCTTAAGCTCCGCCACGGAAAGACCGCGCTTAGTGGGAAAATCCAAATTGGTTACACTTGCAACCCAAACACCGTTAAAATATCCTTGCATAATAATCATCCTTTCAATATTCAGAAAAAATTATAAGCATCCAGCTTGTTTTTTTATAATAACACATATATTTATTATTTTCAAGTATTGAATAACATTTTATAATGTGATATAATGTAGGAAATTTATTATGTGGAGGTCTGTTATATGGCTGACAGCATTTTGTTTGAACACATAGATATTATTGACGAAAACTTTACCTTTAAAAAGGATATGTTTTTAGGCATTGACGGAGGTAAAATTGATTATATTTCAGAAATTGCTCCTGAAAAGAGATACACGACCGTAAAGGACGGTAAACACAGACTTGCCTGTCCCGCTTTTTACAATATTCACACTCATTTACCTATGGTGTTACTTAGAGGCTATGCCGAAAACTACGCTCTTGCCGATTGGCTTAACAAGCGTGTTTTTCCTTTTGAGGCGAAGCTTTCCTCCGACGATATTTACTACGGCACTCTTTTAGCTCAGGCTGAAATGCTTCGTTTTGGCTGTGTTTCCTCTACGGAGATGTATTTTTCCCTCTCCCGTCTTTTTGAAGCTACCGAAAAAAGCGGTTTGAAAATAAACGCTTCTAACGCCATTATATGCTTCGGCAACGAAAACTTTGAAGGCCTTAGTGAGTACAAAGAATATACGGAGTGCATAAACAACGAAAGTATAAAAGCTAATACCAGATTAAGACTGGATATGGCTATACACGCCGAATATACCACCAATCCAACAATTGTTGAAATGGCTTCCGCTATGGCTAAGCAATACAGTATGAATATGCAGCTGCACCTTTCGGAAACAAAATCGGAACACGAGGAGTGCAAGGCACGTCACGGGCTTACTCCCGCAGCTTATTTTGAAAAGCACGGCGCTTTTGACGTTCCCTGTACTGCCGCTCATTGCGTATACCTTGAAGGCGAGGATTTTGAAATTCTTGCAAGAAAGGGTGTAACAGTTGCAAACAACCCCTTAAGCAACCTTAAGCTTGCCAGTGGTTTTGCAAACGTTGAGAAAATGCTGAAGGCGGGTATAAACGTTGGTCTTGGTACCGACGGCGCTGCCAGCAACAATAACCTTAACCTTTTTGAGGAGCTTAAGCTATACGCAACTATAAACAAAGCCGTAAGCGGCGACCCCACACTTATAACCCCTGCCGAGGCCCTTTACGCAGCTTCACGTGCGGGCGCCTTATCCCAAGGCAGAAAAGACTGCGGTCTTATAAAGGTTGGATTTATGGCTGACCTGTTCCTATTGGATACGGACAAGCCTTATATGTATCCTGCACACGATATGCTTGCCAACCTCGTTTACTCCGCCCAAGGCAGCGACGTAGTGCTTACTATGTGTGACGGCAAAATACTTTACGAAAACGGTGTTTACACAACGATAGACGTGGAAAAGGCACGTTATGAAACTGAAAAACGTGCATATGCGATTGCTAATGAAATTGGAGGTTAATTATGGATTACAATTATGCTTGCGAGGTTATAAATGATATTTCCGGAGGTTTTGTCCCCGAGATAGTGGTTGTTCTTGGCAGCGGTCTTGCAGGCTTTGCCGACAGAATAGATCATACGTGTGTTATTCATTACGACGTTATCCCAGGTTTTGCCGCATCGACGGCACCTTATCACAACGGCAGGCTTATATTTGGAACCATTAACGGCAAAAACGTGGCTTGTATGGACGGCAGACTTCACCTTTATGAAGGCATTGAGCTTTCGCAGGTTGTTTTTCCTTTACGTGTTTTGCGCAAGCTTGGTGCGGAAAAGATAATTTTCACCAACGCTTCAGGCGGTATTAACACAAGCTTTTCCGTCGGCGACATTATGCTTATAGAAGACCACATAAATTTCCAAGGTCGTAACCCTCTTATCGGTAAAAACGACGACGAGCTTGGTACACGCTTTCCCGATATGACCTACGCTTACGACCCGGAATTCAGAGCTTTGGCAACCGCTTGCGCCGCCTCTTTGGGTGTAGAGCTTAAAAACGGCGTCTATCTTGCTTGCACCGGTCCTTCCTACGAAACTCCGGCGGAAATAAGAGCTTTTAGAGCTTTGGGAGCAGATGCGGTTGGTATGTCTACGGTACCCGAGGTTATTGCTGCAGTTCATTGCGGCTACAAGGTTTTGGCGTTCTCTCTCATTACAAATATGGCTGCAGGTATAACGGGCAACCGCCTTACCCAAGAAGAGGTGGCAGAAACAGGCAGAAGACGCAGTCTTGTTCTCGGCTCTCTTGTAAGTGAAGTTATTAAATGCTGTTAAAAGATTGGTGATAATCTATGAGCCTTCCCAGAACTGTATATCTAAACGAGGAAAACGACACACTTGTTATAATAGACCAGACCCTTCTTCCCGAAAAGCTTGTTTTTTTAGAGCTTTGGAAGATAGAGGATATTTGTGACGCAATAAAAAAGCTTAAAGTCAGAGGCGCTCCCGCTATTGGGGTTGCCGCCGCCATTGGTCTTTACTGCATTTGCAAAAGAATAGCCACCGATGATGAAAAGGCTTTTATTACCGAAACCAGAAACGTTGCAGAAATTCTTAACGCTACCCGACCTACGGCTAAAAACCTTTCCTGGGCACTTAAACGAATGCTTGACACGGTAGAAAAACGTAAAGGAGAGGGTGTTGTATCGCTTAAATCTACTATGAAAAAGCAGGCCTTGGAGATACTTGAGGAGGACGTTGCCGTTTGCAAGGCGATCGGTGTATACGGTGCCGAGCTTATACGTAGCGGCGATGCAGTAATGACGGTTTGTAACGCAGGCGCTCTTGCAGCGGTTGAATTTGGTACTGCACTTGCACCTATATACAGGGCAGCTTTAGACGGCAAAAACGTTTCGGTTACCGCTTTGGAAACTCGTCCTCTTTTACAAGGAGCAAGGCTTACCGCCTTTGAGCTTACCGAAAACGGTATAGATACTACTTTAATATGTGACAATATGGCGGCGTCTGTTCTTGCAAGCGGCGAAATAAAAGCAATATTTACGGGCTGTGACCGCGTTGCTGCCAACGGCGACGCCGCAAATAAGATAGGCACTCTTATGCTGGCAGTGCTTGCCAAGCATTATAACGTTCCGTTTTACGTATGCGCTCCCTATTCCACTATTGATTTTGACACAAAATGCGGTAAGGATATAGTCATAGAACAGCGTAGCGAAGAAGAAATACGTTCCTTGTGGTACAAAACCCCTATGGTGACAAAAAAAGCAAAGATATATAACCCCGCTTTTGACGTTACCCCCGCAGAGCTTATTACTGCCTTTGTTACGGAAAAAGGCATAAAAAAGCCGCAGTCCCTTTAAAAACGAAAGAAGGCGTTATAATTGTTTATTAAAAAAACGCAAAAGCCGCTTTTGCTTGTAGTAAACCCCAAATCAGGAAAATGTGCCGCAAAGCAAAATCTTTTTGATATTGTTTCCGTCCTGTCACGCTTGGGATACGACGTTACTGTATATCCGACAAGACGGCACGGCACTACCCAGTACCTTAAAGAAAACGCTCACCGTTATAAGCGAGTGATTTGCTGTGGCGGTGACGGAACTCTTAGTGAGGTTATGGCAGGCGTATATACAAGCGGCAACAGAATTCCCATTGGTTGTATTCCTATGGGCAGCACCAACGACTACGCTCGCAATATGGGCATATCCGGAAACCCGACAATAGCCGCTTGCGTTGCCGCAACGAGCAACATAGTAAATTACGACCTGGGGCTATTCAACGGAACGCCCTTCGCTTACGTGGCTGCCGTGGGGGCATTCACTTCAGCGTCCTATACGGCGCCCCAGAAGCTGAAAAACAAGGTTGGGCATTTTGCTTATATAATTGAAGCTGCAAAATCCATAGCGGATATAAAGCCCCTAAAAATAACCGTTGAAGCCAACGGCAAAATAATTACCGATAACTTTATTTACGCATCTGTCAGCAACACCACCTCGGTTGGCGGTGTGCTTAAGCTGAATAAGGACGAGGTGAATTATGACGACGGTTTATTTGAGGTGCTTTTAATTAAACATCCCAAAAACCCTGCAGTTGCTTTTGAACTGTTTTCCGACCTTTTGGCAGGACGTTTTAATACAAAAAACGTTGCTCTTTTTCACACAAAGTATATAAAATTAAACTTTGATAAGCCCGTTGTTTTCTCTTTGGACGGTGAAAAAAGCGAGCCTTGCACCCAAGCTACTCTTATTAACCGCAGAAAAGCGGTGAAAGTTGTAGTTCCTTCGTCAAAAAATAAAGCAAACGACTGATAAAATTTAAAACTTAATCTTGACATTTGCATCTATTACAAGTATAATAGAGAATGTTGACGTTTCAATGCATAGTGTATCTATTTATAAATGCGCAAAAACGACACTATATTTATTGGTTACGCTATATTGACGGCGAAACAGGCGTTATGGAATATTATCCAAAAGCATTAATTAAGTTATATATTTTTTAATATATAAAAGTAACTCATCCGGAGGTAGATTATGAAAAGGTCACGTACTTTATATGTTGTACGTACAGCGCTCCTTTTGCTTTGCATAACACTTGTTGTGTTTATGGCAGTATTTGGAGTAAAGGTTAAAATTGGTTGGCTTGGTATCGACATTGACCAAAAGGGCTTTATTGAAGATGATTCCGTTTCCCTCGGTCTTGACCTCGCAGGCGGTACATCCGTAGTGTTTGAGGTTGTTCCTAAGGAAGGTCAAGAAATTACCGACACAGGTATGAACGATACCGTTAAGATACTTGAAAACCGCGTTAACAACCCCGAAGCAAGCGTATATAAAATCAGTGATACTGAAATTCAGCTTGATATTCCCGGTTATGACGATCCCGACGAGGTTATAAGACGTTTCGGCAGAAGCGGCGAGCTCAACTTCAGAGACTCTGCCGGCAACGTAAAGATGACTGCTTCTGCTATTAAATCGGCTTATCCTTCTATTGATCCCAGCACCAACACTCCCGTTGTTTCTCTTGAGCTTACAAGCGAAGGTAAGAAGATATTCAAAAAGGTTACCAGCGAAATCGCTGCTTCCTCCGACAAGACTCTCAGCATCTACGTAGGTGACGACCTTATCTCTTCCCCTTCCGTTAATCAGGCTATCGACGGCGAAATGGGCGTTATCATTCAGAGCGAGTCTTTTAAAGAAGACCCCACCGAATGTGAAGACCTTGCAAGCTTTATCAATGCAGGTGTTATGGAATACGAGCTTAAGTGCGACAACATTCACGGTTCCAAGAGCGTTGTAAGCGCAACCTTGGGTGAAGAAGCACTTTCCTCCAGCGTTCTTGCAGCTCTTATCGGTTTGATACTTGTTATGATATTTATGATAGCTATCTACCGTGTTCCCGGTGTTATAGCTTCTATCAGCCTTTGTGGTTACATAGGCGTAGTTCTTCTTTGTATAATTGCCTTTGATATTACCCTTACCCTTCCCGGTATTGCAGGTATTATTCTTTCCATTGGTATGGCAGTTGACGCAAACGTTGTTATCTTTGAACGTATTAAGGAAGAAATCCGTGACGGTAAGCCCGTTAAAGCCGCTACCGAATCCGGCTTTAAGAGAGCTCTTTCCGCTATTATCGACTCCAACGTAACCACCGCTATTGCAGCACTTGTTCTTATGTTTGTTGGTCAGGGTATGGTTAAGGGCTTTGGTCAGACCTTACTTTTAGGTGTTACCGTTTCCGTTCTTACCGCATACTTCCTTTCCAAGCTTCTCCTTCGTCTATTTACGGGTATGGGTATTCTTAAGCCTTCCCTCTATTGCCCCAACGTTGAAGGAGGTAATGAATAATGAAAAATTACAATTTTATTGCAAATAAAAAAATAGCTTTTATCATCGCTTTGGTTTTGCTTATAGCAGGCTTGGCTTCCTTTATTCTGCTTGGCTTTAATTTTGGCGTTGACTTTTCCGGCGGTTCCAAAATAACAGTTCAGCTTAGCGAAAAGCCCTCTGACCTTTCTAAGTATGAAGAAATAGTTAAGGAAAAGGTTGGCAAGGAAAACTTTGTTTCCCTCATAAACTCTACCGCTAACAAAAAGACTATTATTGCTACCATTAAATCCGTAGAGCCTTTTGATAACGACGTTAAGGCTGCAATTGCTGAGCTTTACGGCGTAAAGGCCGAGGAAATTGGTGACGTTGATTGGTCCAGCGACGGTACTTATGCTTCCTACTCCTTTAAAGCGTCTAAGGAAGTTAAGGAAGATGACCTTAAGAAAAAGCTTGATGCTCTTTATACCGATGCAGAAAAAGGTGTTTTTAAGGCTCTTACCGTTAAAGACGGCAACATCACCGTTGACTACTACTCCACCTCTGTTGAACAGCAGATAGTTAACAAGATTAACGAAATCACTCCCGTTGTTGAGGAAGACATAAGCACCATCAGTAGAAACCGTGCAGCTGCTCAGACCAAGACCGCTCTTATCGCAGCAGCCGTAGCTATAGTTCTTATGCTTGTTTACATTACCTTCCGTTTCAAGCAGGTATCTTCCGGTTTGGCAAGCGTTATATGCTTGTTCTTTAACCTGTTTATAATGTTCACCTTCTACGCAATTTTCCGTTGGGAAATGACTCTTGACATTATTCCCGCTTGTCTTACCATTCTCGGTTACTCCATTAACGCTACAATCGTTATCTTCGACCGTATCCGTGAAAACTACTCCAAGGGTAAGCTTAGCTTTGAAGAATCTGCAAACGGCGGTGTTCATTCTACCCTTCTTCGTTCCATCAACACCACAATAACCACTCTTGTTACCATTGTTTTGGTTTACATTCTTGGTGTTGAATCCATTAAGGCATTTGCTTTGCCGCTTATCATCGGTATAATTGCAGGTCTTTTCTCTTCCGTGTTCCTTGCAGCACCCATTTGGGCTGTATTCGGAAAGAACGATAAAACCGACAAAAAAGCAGCTTAAGCGATAAATTTTAGATATTTGCTTAAAAAAGCCGTAACGGATATTCCCTTACGGCTTTTTTGGTAGTATGGCATCAGTCGAAAGGAGTGGCATTATGATACTTGTTACAGGTATTGCCGGCTACATTGGCTCTCACACTGCCGTTGCACTTTTGGAAAACGGCAAACAAATAGTAGGCTTTGATAACTTTTACAACAGCTCACCTGAGGCGATTGAGGCTGTTAAAAAGCTTACAGGAAAGGATTTTCCCTTTTACACGGCAGACCTTACCGATAAAGAGAGTATGCGGCCTGTATTTGAAGAAAACAAAATAGACGCTGTTATTCATTTTGCAGGTCTTAAGGCTGTTGGTGAATCCGTGGCAAAGCCCCTTATGTACTACGAAAACAACATATCCGGCACAGTAAACCTTTTGCAGCTTATGGAAGAGTATGGCGTTAAAAAAATTGTTTTCTCCTCCAGTGCAACCGTATACGGTGAGCCTGAAACCGTTCCTATAAGCGAAGATGCACCAAACAGCGCAACCAACCCTTACGGGCGCACAAAGCTTTATATTGAGGGAATTTTAAAAGATTGCTGCGTTGCCGATAAGGATTTTGCAGTAGCTCTGCTTAGGTATTTTAATCCCATTGGCGCTCACTCCAGCGGTCTTATTGGTGAAAATCCCAACGGTATTCCCAATAACCTTATGCCCAGAATTTGCCAAACTGCAAAAGGTATTATGAAATCCCTTACAGTTTTCGGTGACGACTATCCCACACCCGATGGCACGGGAGTTAGGGATTACATTCACGTTTGCGACCTGGCAGACGGCCACCTTGCCGCTTTAGACAAGCTTGAAGGCTCGGTTGGCGTTCATATTTACAACTTAGGCACCGGCACAGGATATAGCGTTTACGACCTTATTAATACGTTTATTAAGGTAAACGGTGTTGACGTCCCTTACACCGTTTGTCCACGCAGACCAGGTGACGTACCTACCATTTTTGCTAATCCCGAAAAGGCTAAAACAGAGCTTGGCTGGGAAGCAAAGCTGGGGCTTGAGGATATGTGCCGCAGCAGTTGGAATTTTATAAAAGACAAATAAGTATTTTCAGGTGATACTATGACCGACATTACTAAGATTAGAAACTTTTCTATAATTGCCCACATCGACCACGGTAAGTCCACCCTTGCTGACAGACTTTTGGAATATACCGAAGCCGTTTCCAAGCGTGAAGCGGTTGACCGTATGCTTGACAATATGGACCTTGAGCGTGAAAGAGGCATTACGATAAAAGCACGTGCCGTTAATTTCAAATACAAGGCCGATGACGGCATTCTTTACGACCTTAACCTTATTGACACTCCCGGTCACGTTGACTTTAACTATGAGGTTTCCCGTTCCTTACAGTCCTGCGAAGGCGCTTTACTTGTGGTGGATGCTACTCAGGGCATACAGGCGCAAACGCTGGCTAACGCATATTTGGCAGTTGATAACGATTTGGAAATTCTTCCCGTTATCAATAAAACCGACCTCCCCAGTGCAAACATTCAAGGTACTAAGGACGAAATTGAAGAGATAATAGGCATACCTGCCGATGAGGCTCCCGAAATTTCTGCTAAAATGGGCATTAACATAAAAGACGTACTTGAACAGATAGTTAAAGCTGTTCCTGCCCCTGTCGGTGATGCAAATGCGCCTCTTAAGGCTTTGATTTTTGACTCCTGCTACGACTCCTACAAGGGCGTTATAGTTTATATACGTGTTAAGGACGGCACCGTTAAGGTTGGCGACAAGGTTAGAATGATGCACACGGGTGCAGAGTTTGAGCTTGTTGAGGTAGGCACTCTCTCCACCTTTGGTTTTAACCCTAAGGGTTTTCTCTCTGCGGGTGAGGTTGGTTACCTTACTGCCAGCATTAAGAGCATTGCAGATACGGAGGTTGGCGACACAGTTACCCTTGCAGATGCTCCCGCACCTGAGGCTTTGCCCGGCTTTAAAAAGGTTTTACCTATGGTATACAGCGGTATTTACCCTGCAGACGGAGCTAAATACGACGATTTAAAGGATGCTTTGGAAAAGCTTAGACTCAACGACAGCGCCTTTGTTTTTGAACCCGAAACCTCTGCTGCCTTGGGCTTTGGTTTCCGTTGCGGTTTCCTTGGTCTTTTGCATATGGAAATTATCCAAGAAAGACTTGAGCGTGAGTTTAATCTCGACCTTATAACCACAGCACCCAGCGTTATTTACAGAATAACCGATAAAAAGGGTGAGGTTAGGTTTATTGACAACCCCACAAACTACCCTTCACCCGATGAAATTGAAGAAGCCGCTGAACCTATTGTTAACGCTACCATAATAACCCCCACCGCATACGTTGGCAGTATTATGGAGCTTTGTCAGGACAGACGCGGCGTGTTTATTGATATGAAATACGTAGCCGGAGAACGTGCTGAGCTACACTACGTTTTGCCGCTTAATGAGATAATTTACGACTTTTTTGATGCCCTGAAATCAAAAACAAAAGGCTACGCTTCTCTGGACTATGAACACGCAGGCTACAAGGCTTCCAAGCTTATTAAGCTGGACTTTCTTCTTAACGGCGAAAACGTGGACGCTTTGTCCTTTATCGTACACGCCGATAAGTCTTACGCAAGAGCAAGAAGAATAGTTGAAAAGCTTAAGGATAACATCCCTCGCCAGCTTTTTGAAGTGCCCGTTCAGGCTGCTATCGGCGGTAAAATAATTGCCAGAGAAACCGTAAGAGCGTTACGTAAGGACGTTCTTGCCAAGTGCTACGGCGGTGACATAACCCGTAAGAAGAAGCTTCTTGAAAAGCAAAAGGAAGGTAAAAAGAAGATGCGCTCTCTTGGCAGCGTTGAGCTTTCCAAGGATGCGTTTATGGCTGTTCTTAAGTTGGATGAATAATATGAAAAAGCTTATGCTTTATTATCATATTCCCTTTTGCCGTTCAAAATGTGCGTATTGCGCTTTTCATTCCGTTCCCTGCGTCGATGCAGAGCTTATGGATGCTTATACAGACGCTTTAATTAGGCAAACCTTGGGATTTGTCGGTGCAGACAATTACACGGTTAGCTCTGTTTATTTTGGAGGCGGCACTCCATCAACGCTCGGTGCCGGCAGAATAACAAAAGTGCTTGCACAAATACACGAGGTTTTTAGGTTGGCTCCCGATGTAGAGATAACCGTTGAGGTAAACCCCTGCACTATTGATATGCAGGGGCTTTCCCTTTTACGCTCTGCAGGGGTTAACCGCCTCTCCATAGGTGCACAATCCTTTAACGATAAAACTTTAAGCTTGCTTAACCGTGCCCATAACTCTGACGAATTTGTAAACTGTTATAAAAACGCAAGAAGAGCCGGCTTTGATAACATTAGCGCAGACTTGATTTTTGCTTTGCCCAACGAAAGCACTAAGGAGCTTACAAACAGCGTAAAAAGGCTTATTTCTCTTGCTCCGGAGCATATTTCAGTTTATGGGCTGAGTATTGAGGAAGATACACCCCTTTGGAAAAACAAACACCTCTACTCTTTCCCCACTGAAGATGAAGAGGAAGAGCAATACGAAGTGCTTTGTAAATTGTTGTATGATGGCGGGTATCATCATTACGAAATTTCCAACTTTGCAAAGCCGTCAAAAGAGTCGCACCATAACAGCGGTTACTGGAAACGCACCCCTTATTTTGGATTTGGTTCCGGCGCACACTCTTTTTTTGAAAACAGGCGTTTTGACACCAAAAGAGATATACGTGCATACATTGATAATACACATTTGGGGTTTACCGCTCCCACAAGCTATGCCCATTCCCTGCCGTTAACCGACGAGGATGCGGAGGAGGAACGTATTATGCTGGGTCTAAGACTTTCGGAAGGTATTAAAATTAAAAAGCCCGTACCCAAAATGCTTTTGGATACAGGCCTTGTAAAATACAACGGTGAAAAGGTTTGCCTTACAGAAAAAGGCTTTAGACTTTCTAACAGTATAATCGGAATGTTAATTTAACAAGCTTACAGCCGCATTTATGTCGCCGCCGGCGGCATCGAGTGCGGCTTTGCTTTCTTCGTAGCTTTTGCCTGTTTGCGTCATTATGATACGCACTGCTCTATCGGCAAGTTTTTTGTTGGTAGGGCGCATATAAACCATTTGGTTGCCCTTTACTCTGCCAAGACGAACCATAACGCCCGTGGAAAGGGTGTTAAGTATAAGCTTTGTTGCTGTGCCTGCTTTCATTCTGGTGCTGCCGTTTATTACCTCTGCACCAACCTCGGCTACTATTGCCACATCGGATAAAGGAATAGCAGGACTGTTTTTGTTACATTGAACGGATATAGCTGCCGCTCCCAAAAAACGAGCGTATTCCAACGCACCGTGAACACAAGGAGCGCTGCCGCTGGCGGAAATTGCAACGCATACATCCTTTCCGCAAAAGCCCAGCTCCTTAAGCTGCGCAACCATAGCCTCTCCACTGTCCTCTGCGCCCTCAGCAGCACGGAATGCGGCCTCTCTACCACCTGCAATAACCCCCTGCACCATCTCGTAGGGAGTACCGTAGGTAGGAGGACACTCCGAAGCGTCAAGGATACCAAGCCTGCCCGAAGTACCTGCACCAACGTAAAAAAGCCTGCCGCCCTTCCCCAATCTTTCGGCAGTAATATCAATGGCTTTTGCCATTTCCTCTACCGCTTCGGCTACCGCAAAAGCTACCTTTTTATCTTCGTCGTTAATAAGACGAACCATATCAAGGGTGCTCATCTCATCTATATGCAAGCTGCGTTCGTTAACTTGTTCTGTTTGTAAGCTGTTATAATCCAATTTTATTACCTCCGTAAAAGATTGTTACAACAGATTTTAACACCAATCGCCTCCGTTTGTCAACACATTTCAAAAACACTTGACAAAAGCTGTATAATATGGTAAACTCTATGCGAATATGTTTGCTTAATTTGTAAAATTGTGTAATTATGACTTGTTAGGAGTTTTCTTGATATGAGTTCAATTTTTAGAAAGGCCGGTTGCTCCGTTCTGCTTGCTGCTTTGATTATAGGCACAATGGTTTGGGGTATTAGCGGCTTATTCAAGGGTGACAGCGTTGCCGAAAACGGTGCTGATTACCCTACCCTAAACCCTGCACAGCCTGATTTTTATACTGACGTTATGGAAAAACCCGCCACATCTGTTGACGGTACACATACCCCGCCCGCAACCGATTACGAAGACGCTGACTCTGCCCCTAAGTTTCCTTTCGGCGGCGGCAGCATAATTGCAACAAAACCCGGTGATTACGAAACCCCAACCCTTACCCCCGGTTCGGGAACTGTAAATAATGACAAGCCCAACACCAACGATAACGGCAGTACAAATCCCGACACCCCGAACAACAGCAAGCCTAATACCGGCGGTAGCACCGGCAACGGTCAGATTACCACTCCCCCTGTTCAGGTTTCCAACATTGCATCTGTTATTAAGGGACACAATTATACCACAGGTTTAAATATTTTCCAGTCCTCTAAGAATGATATCTCCACGGATACCACCGCTTTAATGACCGCTATCAATAAAGGATATAACAAATGCTCTTTCGTGGCTATTCGTCTTTCTGACGGTGCTACCATTGCATATAACGCTAACGGAACGTATAACTGCGCATCTTCCTACAAAGCATTTGTTTCCTTGTACGTTTTCAAGCAGGCAGCCGCAGGTGTATTTAATCTTAATACGCCTTTAACTTATACCTCTGCCGATTATTATCCCGGCTCCGGCATTATTAAATCCAGCTCTGTCGGCACTGTTTACACTTTAGGTCAGCTTGCTGATTATTCTATAAGATACAGCGATAACATCGCCTATACTATGCTTCAGCGTTACATTAACAAGGCTGACCTTGCAGCTTTTGCGCAGAAGCTTGGTTGCCCCAGCGCTTCCAGCTTTGCCGTTACAAATTGGCCCGTTATTACTGCTGTTGATGCTGCGCTTTGGTGGGCGGAGATTTATAATTTCTCCAAAACCTCCAGCTATGGTGCAGAGTATTACAACATTTGCCTTAACGCAACCAATCCCATTATAAAAAAGGCTCTTGGCGGCGCACACGCTGTTGCACACAAGAGCGGCAGTACCAGCTATTATTTCCACGATGCAGGCGTGGTTCACTCCGAGGACTCTTACATAATTGCGTTTTATTCTCATAATCCTACCAACTATACCTCGGAAAACTCTTCCTACGCCGCACCCGTTATACGCGAGATAGATAAGCTTATTAATCCGTAAACAATAATCTGTGGCAGCATACGGCTGCCACAGAGTTTTTATAGGTGAAATTATGGGACTTTTTACCAATTTTAGAAAAGATAAACCGCCTAAAGATACCGAAAGCGTGCAGTTTAAGCGTTGGATGGCGGATAAACTTAACGAAAAGCACATACGCTACGTATTGGAGCGTGAAGAAAACTATAACGAGCGCATTATAGGACGCGACGGTTTTATCAGTGTTGTTGGTAATGATTTAGTTGTCATTGCAGATGGTACGGAAAAATTCCGCACCGCTATTGATACTATGTCTGCTTGGGAATTTTTAAGCTTGCAAGGCGTAACTATTACGGGCTTTGACCAGATTACCGAACGTGAACGTACTATTATGGCGTATTACATTTATCACAGATAACTTAAAGGATGCGTCGGTTATGAAAAAACTATTTTGTATTTTATTGATTATTTCAACGCTTTTTGTAGCGGCTTGTACGTCTATCGACGACATCGAAAAACTTTCTTCCGCTGATATCAGCATTGATGAAAGTATAATAACGGAGAGCAGCGAGGAGAATAGCGTTGTGTCCTCTTCCCCGGCTTCAAACGATGGCGTCTCTGAAGAAAGCGCCCTTTCAAGCGATGACCTTTCATCTGAGGACGAAAGCAGCATTGGCCAACCTGTAAGCTCGGTTGACCCCTCGGAAGATAACTCAAGCACCGTTGATAACGGTTGGATTTACGACCTTAAAGGGCAGCAGGATACGGATTATCACGGTTATACCGCAGAACAGCTTGACGATTATTTTGACGATGCTTTGTTTGTGGGGGACTCTGTTTCTCACGGTTTTAAATATTACACTACTATGTACGAGAAGGGTATCTTTTCGGGTATGACCTTCCACACAGCGGCTTCTTACGGTTTTCATAACAGTTTGTGGTCTGTCTCGTCCAAATCGGTGCACCCCGTATACCAGGGTCAACAAAGAACTATATGGGAGATGGTTTCACTTACAAATGCAAAGAAGGTGTTTATAGGCTTTGGGCTTAACGATTTTGGTTATGCCACTCCCGGAAGTCTTAAAAATTGCATAGACACCATAACAGCCAATATTAAAGCGGTTAATCCTGATATTGAAATAATATTCTTAAGCTCCGGTTACTTTACAAAGGCAGGGGAAAAATATAATCCTGCCAAAAACGATTACCGTACCTGTGAGCGTCAAAGAGAATATAACCAGTTTGTGCTTGAGTACTGCAACAGCCTTGGCTATGATTATATTGACGTAAGCAGTTGCTTTGCAGATGACTACGGTTACCTCGATACAGCTATTTCCAGCGACAACTACTGCCACGCAAACATTACACATTATCACTTGTGGCGCGATATTTTTTATGGCTATGCCGCAGATAAGATTAACGGCAATTACAAAAACCCCGCAAGAATGAAATAGCTTTTCCATTCATAACGAGTACAACAAGAAAGGATTTTGTTATGAAAAAACTACTATGTCTTTTATTGGTTTTTTCTATGCTGTTTGCCGCAGCTTGTACGGCGAGCAAAAACGACGAAAACAGCAAAGAAAACAATTCTTCTGCCGATAACGGCAGCGAAGATAATAACGTTATTTTTTCTTACCCTGCCGACAAATCTTCAAGTGAAGAAGCTTCTAACGAAAACAGCAATATCAGCAACACTGCTTCTTCTGCCGAGGGAGAAAGTAGCGAGAATGCTACATCAACAGAAACTGTTGTGGACAGCAGTAAGGAAGAGAGCAGTGAAAGCAGCTCTACCGTACCTAGTCAGGCACCAACCTCCAGCGAGGCGCCTGTAACAAGCCAATCCCCGGTTATAAGCGCTCCTCCTATCAGCTCTCCTGATATTTCCATAGAGCACTCTAAGTATGAAGATGTTTGGATTAACGACCTTAAGGGCCAACAGGATACGGATTATCACGGTTACACTGCAGAACAGCTTGATGATTATTTTGATGATGCTTTGTTTGTAGGCGATTCCGTTGCTAACGGTCTTAAGCTTTATAAGTCTATGTACGAAAAAAACATTTTCGAAAAAATGACCTTCCATACGGGGGCTTGCTACGGCTTTAACAGCTGTTTGAGCGCAGTTAGCAGCAAATCTCTACATCCCGTATATCAGGGTAAGCAGAGAACTATATGGGAAATGATTTCTATTACAGACGCTAACAAGGTGTTTATAGCCTTTGGACTTAACGATTTTGGCTGCGTTAACACAAATAACGTCAAAAAGTGTCTTGACAGAATTATAGGAAACATCAAAGCTGTTAAGCCCGATATTGAGATTATCATCCTCAGTGCCGGCAATTTTACCAAGCAGGGAGAAAGCTATCAGCCCAGCCTTAACGATTACCGTACCTGTTTCCGTCACAGAGATTATAACCAATTTGTTCTTGAATACTGCAACAACCTTGGTCTTGACTATATTGACGTAACCAACTGCTTTGCAGATGAATACGGTTACCTTGACAAGAATCTTGCAATGGATAACTACTGCCACCCTAAAATAGAGCATTATCATATGTGGCGTGATATTTTGTACGGTTATGCCGCTGACAAGATTAATGGCAATTACACCAACCCGGAAAGAATGAAATAATTGCAAAGCGCCTTGTAAACCTAAGTTTACAAAGCGCTTTTTTATGTTTAGAAAAATTGTGTTTTTTGTTTTATTGTGGTACTATAGTATTAATCTTATGTTAATTGGAGGGAAAATAAATGGCAAAGGAGTTTTTATGGGTAACGAATACTGAAGAAAACTTACAGTTTTATTCAGATTCTTCATCAAAATCCAACCTTGCGCTTCACTTTGCTTCTGCAATTGACCGCACTACTAAAAATGAAATTTGTAAATTTGTTCGTTGGTTGAGGAAGGAATTTTACTTTCCAATAAGATGTAACGTATATTTTTGTAATTACGAAAAGTTTCGTTCTTCAAAGAGCGGTTATTGCTACGGCGTCTTTTTCTCTAACGAGGAAAGTAACGGGCGCATCTATCCGCAAATTTACATTCCTGCAAACAACAAATTATATTTTATTTATGACTCGTTATGTCACGAGTTGACACATTACTTTCAGTGGTACTTTTTTGATGATAAGAAAAAAAGCAACCGTTCACTTGAAATTCAGGCTTCTAAATATGCAAGAAGACTTTTAGAAGATTATTATTGTAACGAAGTTAACGGCACCCATAAATAGTCAAATTCCAATTTGAATAGCAAGATTTTCTGAGATGTTATTGCTTGTTCATAACACACAGTAAAATGCTCTAAAACCGCCCTAAATAAAGGGTTTTCCGCAAACAACTCATTTCATCCCACTATACGGTGTTACACCGCTTTACCCTTGTCCCGAAAGATTATAAGGGCAAAATCAAGGGCAAGAATCATCAAAATTTTAGTTTTAGATTTGGGAAACGAACTGTTGCAATGTGAATTTACAAATGAATTGAGGACTTATCGTGAAGATATCCAAATTGTTTGCAATCACTTTGCAGTCGAAAACCAGACTTGTTTTCTTAGCTGTCGCAGTAATATACAATTTGCTCTTGGGCTTGTATCTGAAAGATTTTCTTGTGCTGTCGCCCATACTACTGACGTTCTATTTGCTCTCGGCATTACCGACGCTGTTTCTGCTTGTTGACATACGCTCCAAAAGTATAAGAGCCGTTATTTTCGTCTTACTGTCGCTCATACTCATTATGGATGTTATCTATGCGTTTCGTTGCCGCAGACTGATCCTTTTTCCCACAATGGCATCACTTATAATTGAGGTGTTTTACTTCGGTGCCTTCATAGAAAAAACACGGAAGGACGGAGTCCTGACGAAAATTTATGTTCTTGCGGTAACGGGAATCATTATACTAAACTTGATCTCTGCATACAACTTTATCTATAAACCGGAAGCACCGTATCTTGACAACGGCAGAGATACCCTGTGGGACACGCAGTCGAAAGAACTTGCTGAGGAAATCTGCGCCGATTGTGAGACCGATGCGGAAAAGGCGCGAGCGTTTCAAAGTTGGATTGTATCGACTTTTGAATATGACTTTGACTGCAACCCATTCGTTCAGCACTTTGATGTTGAAAAAACGCTCCGCACGAAAAAAGGCCTTTGCTTTGACTTTGCCCATCTGTTCGCTGCATTCTGCCGCAGTCAAAATATTCCCTGCTATGTCATTGACAGAACATCCTACACGGATTTTATGGATCGCCACACTTGGAACCGTGTTTACTGCGACGGCGTTTGGTGGGATGTAGATATTACCAGTGATATTATGCGCAAACCGTATGATCAGGAACATTACAGCTTTCGGGCATTGGAAAACGTTCTCGATTCTGATAAACACTTCTACATAACGAAAATATATTGAAAAGACGGAGGCAGACTTTCGGGTCTGCCTCCGTTCACATTATATAGGCATAAGAAAAGCCGACGCAGCTGCGTCGGCTTTCGATCGTTATTCGGCTGTCTCTCCGTGGAGGATCCAGTTCTCGTCATATCCAAATTCCAAAGCAATGAGTTTGGCGAGGGTATGATGGATGGTAGTTGGGCGCTTCTCGGAGGAACCTGTGAGCTGGTAGATATAGTTTACGCTGACACCGACACGGCGGGAGAATTCAGCTTTGGAAATGTTCTGCTCGTCGATAATTTGGTTGAGTCTGTCGGCTAAAGTCATTCTATATCAATCTTCCTTTCTGTATTTCATCAGA
>JAZSLS010000126.1:0-30889 GCA_045535465.1 Eubacteriales bacterium | reverse complement strand
GTGACGGCTACGCTTTAGGCATAAAGCTTTTGCAACGCAATCACAACGTTACTGTTGTTTCCGTAGACGAGCCCAAATCGCCTCTTGCTGTAAAGCACCGTGATGCTTACGCAGCCCTTGGCGGAGTTTTAGCCGACACAGGCGCCGTATCTGTCGCAAACACTGTGGTAGACTGCATATTTGGTTTTTCCTTCAAAGGCAAGCTTGCGGATAAATACGCCGAGGTGGTTAATGCCGTTAACAAAAGTGGTGCTTTTGTTTTAGCGGCAGACGTTCCCAGCGGTGTGGTGGCTGACAGTGAGAGCTTACCCGAGCTTTGTATAAAAGCCGACCTTTGCTGTTGTTTCAGCGCTTTGAAGGTAGCCTTAGCTTCTTACCCCTCAAGGGCTGTTTGCGGAGAGATTGTGGTGGCGGATATAGGAATGCCGAGCGCAGAGTTTGAAAAGCACTCCCCTTTTGCTACGACAGCTGACGACAGATTACTTAAGCTGCTGCCCCAAAGACGCGGCGACGGACACAAGGGCAGCTTTGGCACTCTTGCCGCTTTATGCGGTAACAAGGAGATGTGCGGGGCTGCTTACCTTGCCTGCCTTGCCGCTTTACGCAGCGGTGTTGGACTTGTAAAGCTGTTTACCGACGATATTTGCGCAACGGTAAGCAAAAGTCGTTTGGCCGAGCCGGTTATAAGCACCGATTTTTCGGTAGAGAATATCCTTTTTAAAAAGCCCGATGCTTTGCTTATAGGCTGCGGATGCGGAAGAAGCTACGACGAAATTATAAAAGAGCTTATAAAAAAAGTAAAGTGCCCTACGATAATAGATGCCGATGGCATAAACTGTATAGCGGGCGACATACAATTGTACAGGTCTGTTTCTCACAAAGCCATTATAACGCCCCATCCTGCAGAGATGGGAAGATTACTTGGCAAAAGCGCCGCAGAGGTTAACGCCGCACGTTTACAAACAGCGTTGGACTTTTCTAAACAATACTCCGTTGTCACCGTGCTTAAAGGAGCAAGAACGGTTGTTACCTCCCCCGATGGACGTGTGTGCATTGCTCCTTACGAAAACACGGGGCTTGCCAAGGGTGGCAGCGGCGACGTGCTTGCAGGGCTTATCGCTTCGCTGACAGCGCAAGGTATGTCAAGCTTTGACGCAGCTTGCCTTGGCGTTTATTTGCACGGAGAGGCGGCTGAACGATTGGCGAAAGCAAAGGGCGTTTACGCTATGCTTCCATCGGAGCTGCCGGAGATTATAGGCCAAATAATGTACTTTGGGTGATTGGTCTGAAACGCTTTATTGTTTTTGCGCTTATGGGCGCTATTATGCTTTCTTTTTCCTCTTGCGGCGGCAAAAAGGACTTTGTTTTTAGTAAAACAGGCACTTATACCGTCACAGACGAAGAAACGGGAGTTGCTTTTAAGGCGATTGTCGGTGAGGTGCAAAACCGTATTGTTTTCACCGCCCCACCTGCCATAGAGGGGCTTAGTGCCATAAGCAACGACGGAAGCTACACCTTGGAATACAAAGGGATGAAGGTTACCCTTGGCAGCTTCGCCGTGGAAACAGCAGAGGATTTTTTTGAAGCATTAGAGCTTTTGGAAAGCGCAGGAGTTTATAAAAGCGGCGTTTTATCTGCCACGGTGGATGGATTTAACGCCGAGGCAAAAGTTAAAAACAGCCGTATTACCGAGCTTTGTTTTAAAAACGGTTTACGGCAAAGGAAATATATAATTACTACGGAGGCTACGGTATGGAAAACCGTACAGAAGCAAGAATAAGCCTTAAGGCTATAAAAGAAAACGCCGAAAACGTTATAAAGGTTTTATCGGACGGATGCAGAATGTTGGCTGTGGTTAAAGCGAACGCCTACGGTCACGGCGCTGTACCCGTTGCAAAAATGCTAAACGCTGCCGGCATAAATGATTTTGCTGTTGCCACTGCTGACGAAGGTGCGGAAATAAGAAAAAACGGCGTAACAGGCAATATACTGGTGCTTGGAAAGACGCCTCTGTCAAGCAGAGAAAAGCTGGTGGAGTACAACCTTATACAAGCCTGCGACAGCGTGGAATACGCAAGGGCCATAGTAAAAGACGGTAAGCCTGCCATACACATAAAGGTTGATACGGGGATGAGCAGACTTGGCTTTTATTGCCACGATGCCGAAAACGCAAGCGCTTGTGCAGAAAAGATACTGCCGCTTTTCGACATTGAAGGGATAAAAACAGAAGGTATATTTACCCACTTTGCAGACGCTGACGGAGACACCTGTGATTTTACAAGAAGGCAGTTTGCAGCCTTTAAAGCAGTTATCGACGTCTTGGAGGCAAAGGGCAAAAGGCTTGGCACAAGACATTGCTGCAACAGCGCAGCTTCCGTCCGTTACCCCGAAATGCATCTTGATATGGTAAGACAGGGTATAGGACTTTACGGCTTGGAGCGTAGCTGCGGTGACTTCCCTTTTAAGCCTGCTATGGCTGTATACGCAACTCTTGTATCGATAGGCGAGCTTGAAAAGGATGACACGGTAAGCTACGGACGTACCTACACGGTGGACAAGCCTTTAAGACGCGGGGTTGTTTCCTTTGGATATGCAGACGGTATGCCGAGATTACTTTCAAATAGATACAGCGTTAAGATTAACGGCAAAAGCGCTCCTATTCTCGGCAGAGTTTGTATGGATATGTTTATGGTAGACCTTACCGATATCGATTGCGCAGAGGGTGACGAAGTGCAGATTTTCGGGTTTGACGGTGAAGTCAGCGAGATGGCTGACATCATTGGCACTATAAACTACGAAATAGTTTGCGGTATATCTCAAAGAGTTCCCCGTGTTTACTTAGATTAAAACAGATAAAAAGGATGTAAAGCTTTGATGCTTTACATCCTTTGTTTTTATTTATCTTTGGGAACGAAGAATAAATTTACGGTCAACTCCTCTAAAGCTGCCTTATCGGGAGTAAATTCCATATACTCCTCACCCTTTACCGAATTTCCTGCAGGACTGTATATCTCGGTAGTGGTATAGGCGGTAACCTTTTTTATAAGGTTTTGAAGCTGAGTAACAGTACAATCAGACACCATATGCGTTGCAAGCTCGGAAGCCGCAGCTGCAGAAAACTTTTCGTCTTCCGCTACCTTTCCTTTCGTCTTTTCATACAAAGCACCAAGGTACTGACGCTGGCGTTCCATTCTGCGAGTATTGCTGCTGTCCTCAAGACCTTTGCGGGCACGAACGTAGCTTAGGGCCTGTTCACCTGTCAGATTAACCGTTTGACCCTTTACAAGCGTTTCATCAATTCCCGTAAAGTCGTCAAGCACCTCAAGGCTTACGCCGCCGACAAGGTCATTATAGCCTTTTACGGCATCCATAGTAACGGAAACGTAGTGGTCTATCTTTATATTCATAAGAAGCTTTGACACAGCATCTGCTACATTTCTGCAGCTTACTTCCTTACCGTTACCATAGGTATGGGCAAGTGCTATCTGTTTGTTTATTGTACCCGTCTTCTTACCCGCCACGTCAAGAACGTTTATGTCTGCCAAAGTATCACGGTTAACGTGAACGGCACTTACCGTTCCCTTTTCATTATCCATAACCAACAGCAGCATAAAGTCTGCCAATTTATCGTTACGATAAGCGGTATCATCGGAAGGTTTGGTAAAGGTATCAAGCCCCACTACCAAAAAGGTTTCCACGTTATTGTTTTGAACGTATTCCTTGCCGTTATATGTGACAACACCGTCATTCTCGGTAAGCTCGCCTTTAAAATCGCTGTGATTTTTCTCCCAATGGTTGAAAAACAGAAAAGCGGCGGCAAAAAGGCTGAGAACCAAAACAACAAGGGCAACGGCCCTAATAGGCTTTATGCTTTTGACATTACCCCTATTCATATAAAACCGTTACGCCTTTTTCTTCTTGTAGCTTACAAGCACCACTGCACCTGCGCATACAGACACAACAAGCATAGCGATAGCGCCTACGGGAATACGGTCACCTGATGCCGGAGGCTTTTCGGAGCCTTCCTCGGATTGAACTACTATAGCAAAAGGAGAAAGTGTATCAACGCTGAAGGAAAGATGAGCGCCGTCTGCCTCTATCTTTGCGTTTTCAACAAGGTCCCACTTGCCATCTTTCAAGTGAAGAAGACCAACAAAGCCCTGAAGGGTTTCAGGCTTAAGCACAAGGCTGAAACCGCCGTGACCGCTATGGTCGTCACAATCGTAATAGCTTATATCAAAAAGGTCGCTTACTGCCAAAAGCTTGGTATCAACACCAAGGGTGCCCGCAAGAGCACGAAGCTCGTCACTGAGAACGGAAAGGTCATCCGCAGCCACTATGTCTGCATAAGCCTTTTCAATCAAAGCACGGGTGTCATCAGGAAGGCTGAAACGGTCAACGTATGCAGTTACAACCAATCTGGCAAGACAGTCAAGGCTTTCCTTATCAAATTCAACAAGCTCGGGAGCTAAGTTTGCACCCGGACTTACCGTAAAGCCGTTAGGAGCAGCGTAAGCGGAAACGCTTACGGAAAGCGACATAACAACAACCAGCAATAAAACAAAAATCTTCTTCATTTTCGTTTTTCCTTTCTATATGTAAAAATGATTATTTATCAAAAAAAGAATACCCAAAGTCAAGCATATTACATACGGTTTCTTCACCAAGCTTACTTGACAAAAGACCATAGGCATCGCCTATCATAGGCGGTCTATCTGCGGTGTTATGACAATCCGAGCCTAAAAAATGAACAAAGCCGTTTTTTAAAAGCCTTATCGCCTTACGCCGAGTGCGAAGAGAAAGGAGGAACGAGGCGTTTACTTGAAAAAGCACATCGTTTTCCTTAAGTCTTTGCCACAATGCACCGTTTTGCATATCGTAGTATCGCTCAATATGCGCAAGAACGACAGTATAAGAGCCGGAACGTGACATTTGAAGCAGTTCCTTTACAACAGAATCAGTCCATTTAGCAAAGGGCATTTCCAAAAGCAAAAGCTTTGTTCCCTCTATGCAAAGGCGCTCTATACCTTCCAGACGGCTTATGCCGCTGTAAAACAAAACCTCTGCCCCAAGTAAAACCTTGGGGTGCTTTTCATCGGCAACCAAGCTGCGAAAAGCCTTGTTTCTGTTTTCTATAAAAGACTGCACGCTTACGGAATTAGCGTAAAAATGAGGGGTTGCAGCAACAGTGCTTATCCCCTGCTCCCGAAGCATATCAAGAAGAGCAAGACTTTCCTCAAGGCTTCGGCTACCGTCGTCAATACAAGGAAGCAAGTGGCTATGGAGGTCAAGCATCAGCTTTTACCCGTACCGTAACCGGTGGATTTATAATACTTATAATACTTTTTATATTTGCCGTAGGAGCCCTTGCCGTCGTTAGCTTCATTCATAACGCAGCCTAAAACCTTTACGTTGGAAAGGCTAAGCTGCCTAAAGCAGGTTTCAAGCTCTCTCTTTTGAGTGTAGCCCTCTCTGATAACCACCACCATCCCGGAAATAAATCCCGAAATAGCCAAAGCGTCGGAAACGATATTAACGGGAGGAAGGTCAACCACTATAAAATCAAACATATCGGAAAGAAGATTAAGCACGGTTTCCATCCTTTTAGAGCCTAAAAGCTCGGAAGGATTGGGGGGCAAAGCGCCCGAAGGAAGAATATACCAATTATCCAAAAGCTTGGATTTAAATGTACTTAGCTGATAATCACCGTAGCCCATAAGCAGGTCGGTAAGACCGGGCTTAGAGTCTATATCCATCTTCTTTGCAATACTGGGAATTCGAAGGTCGCCGTCTACAAGAAGCACCTTTTTTCCGCTTTCTGCCAAAACGTACGCCAAATTTATAGCAGTTGTGCTCTTGCCTTCGCCTCTCATAGAGCTTGTTACACCCACTATGGGACATTTAACGTCCGCAGGTAGAGTAAAGCTTAAGTTGGTACGAAGGAGCTTATACTGCTCAGTAGCAGTAAACTCAAGATTTTTATGCAAGGTTCTTTTGCTGTCGCTTGTTGCGAACAGGTCACCCTTTTTGCTTTTATTAAACAATCCCATTCCAAATCACTCCGTCTTATTTTGAAGGTCTTTTCTTTTGAGAATAATATCCGTATTCCTTAGAACCCGAAGCCAAAAGGTTGGGAACCTTTGCAAGAATGGGATAATCGTAATTACTGAGAATATACTCCTCGTCGTAAACGGAATTGTCACTTATTGCCGCAACAATGAGAGCTGCCAGTGCCAAAAATGCGCCGATAAGCAGCCCGAGGGCTGTGTAGGAAGTGATGCTTGGAGCAACCTTTTGAGGGTTGGGAACCGCAGTATCAACAACCTCCATAGAAGCGCCCTCGATAATCTGAGCTATTCTTTCGGGCAAAACGTCTGATACGCAATTGGCTATTTTAGCCGCCTCGTTAGGGTCACCCGTAGTAACGGTCACCTTCATAACCTCCGTAGTGTTTACCGGAGCGGCTACTATCATAGCCGAAAGCTGTTCATAAGTGTAGTCAACCCCTGCTTTTTCAATAACACGCTCCAAGGTGGTACGGTTATTAAGAAGCACTGCATAGGTCTTAACAAGACTTTGCGCCGCAGAAAGCTCGGTTGAAGAAATTGTAAACTCCGTACTGCCGAAAGAGAAAGAGCTGTTATTAACGTAAAGTAATATGGAAGCGGAATAAGAGGGCTTTATTAAAAACGATGCGTAAGAAAAAAACAAAGCACCGCACAAAAGAGCAGCAAGCACAACTATCCACGCTCTTCTCCATATAGTTTTTAATATATGACTGACGTCTATTGTATAAAATTCTTTTTCTTTAGAATCTTTTTTTATCATTGAACACTCCGTAATTGACCGTTTTTTAACACAAAAAGCCTTGTTTTTCTAAAAAAAGGCATAGCTAGCAAACTAACCTAACGTATTATATCACTTATCAATTAAAAGTTCAATAGTTTTTTTAAGTTTTATTTATTTGTTTTGAAATCATTTCAAATTCTATTCCGACTACGCCAAAAAGGCTTTGCTCTTCCTTGGTATAGTAATTCTCCATATCCGTATAATGTGCTTCTTCCCCACTGCTGTATCCGCATTTGTCAAGAGGAAGATTATCGTAAAGCTCCTTAAAGCCTTTAAAACGATGAAGCGCCGTTATTCTTGCTGTTATTTCTCTGTCGCCGGTTTTGCTTACAAAGCGCAAAAGGTCGCCTTTTTTTAGCTTTTGCCTTTTTTCGTCGTAAAGTCTAAGCTCTATGGTTTTTGCTTCGTCCCATATAAGTGAAAAAGGCTTTTCCATTAAATGCATTGTATGCTCCGCAGCTTCGACCGCAAGGCTCAGCACCTTGTCTATGGGGGCTCTTATAACCAAGTCAGCGTATTCGTCATAGGGTGTAGGTGACAGGTTGATTATGACCATTCGCTTGCCCTTATAATCTGCTACCAAGGATGCCGCAGGAAAAACCGTAAGAGAGGTGCCGCCCACTATCAAAAGGTCGGCTTTTTGGATATTTCTTTCCGCTTCGTCAAAGGCATCCGCAGGTAAAGCTTCACCGTAAAGTACCACGTTTGGTCGCACCGTGCCGCCACAGGAAGCACAACAAGGAACACTTCCACCCGCAACCACGTTGCAGGTTTCATAAATTTTACCGCAACGCTCGCAGTAAAACACAGCCGTATTACCGTGAAGCTCTATTACCTTTTTACTGCCTGCCGCCTGATGCAAACCGTCTATATTCTGGGTAATAATAGCTTTTATTATCCCTTCGCTTTCAAGCTTTGCCAAGGCTATATGTGCGCCGTTGGGCTTTGCGTTGGGATACACCATATTGGCAAGAAAAAACTCATAAAAAAGCGTCGGTTCTTTTACAAGGCAACGACGGCTTAGATAATACTCGTTCCCCATACCGTTATTGGTATACAGTCCCGCACTGCCTCTAAAGTCCGGTATTCCACTGGCGGTTGATACTCCTGCGCCGCCAAAGAACACAGCGTAATTTGATTCGTCAAGCAAAGCTTTAAGCTCTGCTGCCTTGGTTTTTATATCACTTTCCATAAGCGTGCCCTTTCTTTATTTTTTAAATCAATCTTTGGCAATTCCAAACCGTAATTAGCGGCAATAAGCCTTATAGGTATTATACCATAATAAAGAAATCCATTCAAGCGGATAAAACGCAAAAAGCGGCATTTTAAGCCACTTTGATTTGAGAAAGCAAGAACAACAAAACCAAATGCCTCTCGCAGTGTGGCGGGAGGCATTTGGGATGCGAATAGTCAATATTTTGTTATATTAAGGACGCTTTCACGAAAAGCAGCATTGTTTTTGCATCCCCACAAACTATTTATATTTAAATTTTACGGTAATAGTCCATATATTCTTATCGGTAGAATACATAAATGAAGTGGGGTTAATGCTCTTGTCTTCCTTGGAAGCCGCTTTAAGAGCCTCAAAACAATCCTGACCGGAAACGCAAAGGCTATTGATGGCCTGCTCAAACAAGGACCTTGTCTTAAACTTTACGGTAAAGGACTTGTTTTTGCCCTTGGCCGCTACCTGCGCAATATGCTTTATCTTGTCAAGGTCATAGCTTTCAAGAACAAAGCCGTTGTGGTGATAATAGTTTGCCTTAACAGCCTCGCACCTTGGCATAGGCGTGGGACAAAGGTCTATCTCTCTGGTACGGCAAAGCTCCTCGGTGGTTATGCAGAAGTAATTAAAACCGAGGTCGTTGTTGCTTACGCTTTGAACCGTATTGGAGCTGTCATCCCAAGTAGTATCAAGGTAATAATAATCACCGTCAAGCTTAAGGATATTCCAAGCGTGTGCCTCGCCCTTTTCGCCGGTTTCCTTGCGGATAAAGCCTGCCGCTTCGGCACATTCGATACCGCAACGCTGCAACAGATACTGCATTGCACGAGCGTAGCCTTCGCAAACGGCCTTTCCTTCAAGGAAAACGCCGCAGATAGTTCTAAGATAATCTATGGAATCCTTATCAGGACCACCTGCCTGCTTTTGCTTATTAAGAGCGATGGTATCGTAATCCACTGCTGAAATTATCTTGGTGTGAATTCTCAAAGCAACGTCGTAACCGCTCATACCGTCGGTTATACCCTCAAGATACTTAGGAATTACCTCTTCCATACGCTTGTTAAGGAGCTCTGCCTCCTGCTGAGTAGCACCGTAATGTATAAACACCTCGCTGCCCGACATAGAAACAGTATTATACCAGAATATTTCCGGATGGTCGTATGCGATAGCATCGGTAACCATATCCACGTCTGCAAAGGTACAATCAACAGTGGCGCTTGGTGCGTGCTGTTTGATAGCAGTAAGAAGCGTGTCGTATACACCTTGCATATCCGCAGTCAAGCGATTGCGGTAGAAATACTGAAGGGTTCCCTCCGTATCACGGTCAGGAGTTTCGGTAGTGTAACCGTCACCGTAATCGGAAACCTCCTCAATGCCGGGATCGGGTACAAACACGTCGTCCTCGGCCGCAACGCCTGAAAGCTCGATAAGATACCTAAAGGGGTTATTGTTGTAGCGAGGATTGTTAAGCAGTTCTCGTACAAGCTTTCTGTATCCAACGCCCGAAGGATTAGCGGTGCTTTCATAGTAAGCACTACGGGTTGCCGCCAGCGTTGTCTGGTTAAGGAACTTAAGATGCTGAACGGAAACGAGAGCAATAAGCCCCTCGACATATTCTTCGGAAAGGTCGGGCAGATGCTTTAACTGCCAAGTATGAGTAAGCTCACGCACAAGAAGCTCGGAAAGGTTAACCGACGGGAGAGAATACTCCGCATTAATCTTCTTGTTTTCGTCAATAAAGGACTTAAGAGGAACGTCTGCGCCGCGTCTTATTACCTTACTGTTTTGCTTAAGAGTATTTACTATCTTGGTAGTAGATTCAAAGCAAACCTCGTAGTCATCGTTAAGAGCAAGACCATAGGTGCTTTCCAAGAACATCTTAGCACGGTCAAAATGCTGTCTAAGCAGTTTTTTATTGTTGCCCACAAGATTAGCGGCACAGGATTTACACATTTTTCTGCCATCTTGAAGCTCGGAAACGTCCTCGCTCTTAGTGTAGCGCTTACCGCAGAAATCACAAGTGTCACATTCCAAAAATTCGGCTATGTCAACATACTTAATATCGTGAGCGTTGTCGCCAAGAAGCTTTGAAAGCTTATAGAGGGCATCAAAGCTGAAGCAAGCCGGCTCGTGGTCAAGACCGAAGTAGAGATAGTCGTTCTTTTCCTCGGAGTCGAAGTACCACTTAAGATAATTGAATATCGGCTCAAAGAGAGTGGTGATAACGCTGTCGCCCGATGACATAAGCACGGAAACAACGCCAAGGTCCGTAGCGCAGTCTTCAACAATAACAAGCTGAAAATCGTTTTTGCCTAGAATATCGTTATCGCCTGTAAATTCAATATCAGGAAGCTTGCCCAGTATGTTTTTGGATTCCTCATCCTCAAAGACACCCTTCGCTAAGGGACAAACCGCAATAGAATCCGCCACGGAGGGGAACATAGAACGCAAAAGCTCGTTAAGCATAGTTGCCGCAAGAACCATAGCCTTATCGGTTTGGTCGCCAAACTGACCGCAAATTCTTACAAGCATCATAAGGGTGCCGTTTTCGTCTGCGTTGAGAGCAGTATCTTTGAGAATACTGTCGGTCGAGCACTTAGGAGACATCAGCTTTCCGTAACGACGGTAGGTCTGCTTTGCAAGAGCATCGTTACCCTTATCGTTTATGCTATGATACTCGGAAACGGCTGAGTTTCTTGCAAGGGTATGGGGGTCAACGTCAAAATAACCGTTGGTCATAACCTCAAGAGGCGCACGGAAAGCGGAAACGTAAACATCGTTTACGGAAACGTCTTCCTCGCTGCTGTTTAATATGATATGCTTTGTGGGGAAAACAAACTGAACCTGTTCGGGAGCTATTTCTGCGTGGTAGTGGCGGTCCTGAACATACTGATACACCTCATTGTTTTTACCGCCTACCGCAAGACGAGCATATATTCTGCCGCTTGCAGTATCAACACGCTGGATGTAATAAATGTTGCCGTTATGAAGGAAGTTTTGACCCGCAATAAAGTTTTGAGTCAAACGGCTGGCAGGGACGGGCAGAATTATCTCATAATCGCCCGCTATCATTACCACCATATCTCTGCCGTTTACGGAATTAAACAGCTTGCCTTGGCGGCGAAGAACTATCCTTACCTCGGAGTTGTACTTACCCTCCTCGTCAAAGTCTTGAGAAGAGGAATACTCAAAGTAATTGAAAAGGTCAATGCTGTCTTCGTGACATACGCCGTACGTCTGTAAAACAGTGCGAAGTATGGAGTTAACATCCTGCTTTGCGGCAGCGGCTGCCAAGGAAGGAACCGCCATTGCAAGGCGCAAAACCTCGTCCTTGGAAATTCCGCCTGCGTTTGCCTTTACCAATACACGCTGAGCAACGTCCTTAAGAGTACCTTCCTCAACGGGAATTCTCTCTATCTGGCTGCCGTTCCAAGCTTCGTTTATTCGCCCAACGTAATAATCTCTAAGCATATAGGGACGAGAGAAGACGATAAGCAAAGCAGGCTTATCGGAAACCATAGAGAGGTATCTTCTTACGGTTGCAGGAAGGTTATCACCCGAGTCGACCGCAATGATAACGGAGTAGTTATCGGAATTATAGAAATGCCTGTTAAGTCTGATGTTGCTGCCATCGGTTTTTATGGAAACCTGACCCATATTGGAAGCTATGGTTTCCGCAATATTTGCATACGGTATAAGCTCATCGGTGAAAACAGTTACGTTAGACGCACCCTTTGCAAGACAAAGCACTGCCATATTCATAACTGCGCCTACCTCCTCCTCAGAGGAGAAAAACTGCGGGCAGGTTCTTCTGCCGTTTTCGTCAACCTTGCCCTCGTACCTGTAACAACGAACCTTTGTTGCCGGGTTATAGTTCATAGCATCGACAGAATCAAAGTCAACGGAAAGCATATTCTTAAGCATTTTGTCAAGGCCGGGGATTCTTGTATCGTCAAAGCAAATGTATCTTATCTGACGTGACACGTATCTCAACCTAAAAGCGTCGGCGCCCTTGGTATTTTTAAATGCAACGGCGTTGCGCTTTGTTATATGCTTAAGCCTTGTATTAAGTATTGCAAGCTGACGGTTAAACTTGTTAACCGTGTTGATTGTATCAACAAAGACAACAGCATCTATAAGAGTGATAAAACGACTGTGCTCGTTTTCGAAACGGCTTGAACAAAGATAGCCTAAAGAGGTAACAAGAATATTGTTCTCGTCAACAGAGGCTTCTTCTATTACGTCACGCTCGCCGCTTACCTTTACCACACGCCAAATAGGCTCGTCAAAGTCAACGGCGTCGGTCTTATAGCCCTGGCAGTAAAGGCTGGAGATTTCGGAAAAGCCCTGAACAAGGTAGTTGTAAACCGCATCTATTTGCGACTCGGTATTACATACAAACACCACGTTATCACCACGTGCGATTACGGCGGAAAGATAACGAAGGAAATACATTGAAAACTCGGAGAAAAAGCTGCCGTTTACCAGCAAGCCCTTTTTGCCGTCTATAAGCTTATCGACGCAGTCCATATAAGCTTCCTTGCGGGGATGAGGGTTGCGCTTATCGTTTTCAACAGCCTGCGCAATAAGCTCGGTAATCCTGTGATGCTCGGCAGAGGAAAGCTTTTCCTGTATGCTAAGGGAAATATCTACGTCGCAGGTATAAAAGTCGCCAAACTGTTTATGGACCTCCTCATCAATGGCTGCAAGGTCTATCTCCGTATCCTTGGCTTCATCGGCTTCTTCTTCCAAAAACTGAGGATATTCCTCGGAAAGACGCTCGATACCCTTAAGGAAGAACACCGCCTCCCAAAGCCCGAGAAGTGTTATGGTCGGGAACACGTATCCCAAATCGAAAAAGGTATTGGATATGAATTCATAGGGTATCCAATCAGCGCTGAAAACAGCGGGAACCTGATATATCATAAACACCAAGCCATAGCCTACGGAAAGAATAACGCTTATGTACTTAAGCATTTTCCCCACAAAGAACCATAGCTCCTTATGAAAAAAGAAAATAATCTTTTTACCGTGCTTTTGAGAAGTAGTAAGCTCGTTGTTTTTGCCTGAAGGTTCGGTAAAGCTTTTTTTCTTAAGGCCTATTCTTACAGCCTTACTTATAAGCCAAAACAATGCACCTATTGAAAAGTTTACGAGAATGGCACCGTAAACCTTGCAAAGATACTTTGCATATTTTTCGTCAATTTTCAGGGCTATCTTATCTGCCAACCATTTAACAAATTCCAGCTCGCTTATCTTGCCCAAATAGTCCTTTAAAAGGCATATCACAAAGGTTATGACAAACATATACCCAAGGGTATACAGCACCATTCTAAACCTTTTGTAGCTTATCTTGTTTTCTTTGTCCCGATTAAAGGTCCAATACTCTAAAAAGAAAGGAAGCGCCATTACGAGAACAAAGGCAAGCATAATCAAAACCTTGGCTAATAACTTATAAAACCACATTAAGCAACTTCCCTCCTTTATTCTTCTCCGTTATTATTTACAACCACCGTTTGGGTAAAAAAGCTGTTATCAACTACAGAATAAAACCCACGGTTTTTACTGCCCGAACAAAATGCCGAATTATAATCAAGAACGCCGTCGGGATTTTTTTCTCTTTGAAGGTCGGCATCAATAGCAAGCTCGTCATACTCCAGATCGGACAATATCATTTTTATAGCAGAAACACGGTCACGAAGCTTACGCCTGTGGTGTTCCATTTTTGCATCGGCAACGGCACAACATTCAATACAATAATCAACGTCCAGCCTGTAATCGTATATCCAACGCAAAGCAGGAATTATTGTAGAAAGCAACTGGTCATACTTTTGAACCGCCGCTTTGTTTTCGTTCATCATTTCATCGGCTTTTTCTTTAAACTGCTTCCACGCTTTTGCATATTCCTTGCGCTGTATAGCCGAAAGAAGCGCAAACACAAAATACACCAACGCCAAAGGAATGATGAAAGAATAGCTTGCAATGTACATAGAATGTGCGTTGGCGGTTATTTCTTCAAACTGTATTAAGAAAAAGGGTGCATAAAGCATAATAATTGCCGCAAAGAGGCAAATTGCTACCAATTTGATTTTTTTAAGGCTTTCGCTTATCTGATGGATGCGGGAAACGAACCAATTGCACTGCTCCTCGATATCCGTAACGGATACAGACCTGCCTGCGCAAAAGTCCATATACTCGTCCATAATGGTATCATACGCCTTTTGAGATACCACCTGCACAGATTCCAAAGGTCTTTCCTCACGGGCCTCCGGTACGGAATACTGCTTTTCACCAACTCGAAGCAAAGCAGGCTTATTAAGCTTTGATTTGCCTGCGTAATTGGAAAGCACCTCGGAAAAATGAATTTTTAATTTTTTGAGATAGTCAAGATGCTGTTTTCTTACCTTTTTAGCTTGTTCTACGTACTCTTCGGGCTTTACCTTTCTGCTGCACACAAAATTGTCGGCAACTTCATAATCGTAGTCAAAACGCTCATAGCCCTTAAGTAAAACAGGGCGTTTTCTTTCTACCTCCACCATTTCCTTCTTTTTGCCTTCGGAAACGGGCAAACGTTGGTCTTCCTCTTCGTCTGCGGGAACGGAATTTTCGTCCTCGGCATCGGTAACTATCAAATCGGTGCGCTTATCACCGTAAATGTCAAGACCAAACTTAAAGTTGTCCAAAACAGGAAGCTCCGGTGCAAGACCCATACCGGGATCGGAATACGTTTTGTCAAGGCTTTCTATTTTGTTAACCTCAGAAGCAAAGCACCACTCCTTCTTTTTGAAAAGGGGTGCTATTTCATCTGCGGTAAACGAATGGAAGGGAACAACCTTTTTGCCGCCTGTTTTATAGTCATCCGTGAAAACGGTATTGTTTTCAACGCACATAAGAATGTATATAACCATATTCAGCTTACGCAAAGCCATTTCGCTTTTGTTAACCTTGCAGGCAAATGCGTCGTAGGGGCAAAGAACCGTACCCATCCCGCAAGCTACCATTTCGTTGCGTTCCATTGCTTCTATACGGTCAAATAAAGCGGTGTTTGCGATTTCTACGTTAGCTTCGTTTATTATTTGGTCATACCAAAGCTGCATTGTTTCGGCATAGCTGTCACGTATTCCGCAAACAAACTCGTTTTTACAGGATGCCTCCACCCTCTCCTGGAAGATTTGCATTCTGTTTTCCGCATAGTTTTTTTCAATTTCTTTAGCGGTTTCTTCGATTACGGCAACCTTGGGAATACCTATGGCGTCAAGAAGATACGACGCAACCGTATCCCTCTTAAGACTGCCGCCTACCGAGGCGGGGCTAAGCTTCTTTTCTTCACCAAGCATTATCAAAACGTTTTGGGGTTTTCTGCCCGATTGCTCAAGCTCCGCTACAATAGTGCCGCTTATAAGATGGGTAAACAAAATTTGAAAGGCACGAGAACAATGCTCACGTTCCTTGTCGTGCAAAGCATCTCTTTTTATGTTTGCATAGGCTTCTATCTCAAGCAAGTCTATATAAAGGATAAGATTGAAAGCGTTATTCAGCTCGGCATAGCCGTCTATCATTTCGCTCATTTTCTTTGCGCAGGAAATATACCCCTGTTCCTTGTCATACCACAAGTTCATAGGGGATTCCATCAACACAAGAGATTTGTTCTCCAAATGGATATCAAAGAGAACGTCATATCCGTTAAGACTTTTCTTGGATGTATTTATAAAAAAAGTGTGCATATTTGTCACCTCTAATAAAAACGGCTTTCAGAAGGTGCCCAAAAACGGGCACCTTCTGAATGAAAATGCTATGGAATATTGTTTTTAAAGGGATTAAAGCTCGTACTTATCGAAATTTTCTTCCCACTGTTCAAAAATTTCGTGTTCACCCTTTGCAAGCTGTGCTGCATCGTAAATCTTCTTGTAAAGCTTATACTTGTTTTCCTGAATCTTTCTTTCAGAAACCTCTACGTTGCATCTGTCTGCTATCTGGTTTGCTACACGTTCAAGAGCACTTACAAGGCTTATTGCTATAATTCTGTTATGTCTGGGAATTTCCTTATAGCGAGCGATGATAGCTGCGGGGTTAAGACCGTTTCTTTCTGCGCAAAGACCTGCAAATGCTTCGGATTCATCGGTTTCTTCAAGCTCATCAAGCTCTTCAAGGAAGCGTTTTTCTGCTGCAGGTATATCAAACTCGGTAAACAGCTTGTCTGCCTTAAGAACGTTTATAAGCTTAACTATATCGTTCTTAGCTATGGGCTTGTTCTTATAAGTGAGCGGTACAAAGTCCTCTATGATGTTGCCATAGCCTGTATCGGTAGAACGAAGGATGCAAACGTTACCGTTTCTGTCAACCTTAAGGTAACCGTATGCAAGAGCAAGCCAGAAGCCGTGGAAGAATTCGTTTTCGTCTTCTCTCTGCTTTGCGGCAGTGATGTAAGGAAGAATTCTGTGCCAGGTCATATCCAAGTGAGGAGTTCTTACGTATGCTCTCTCTCTCTGTCTGCCGTTAGCATCCTTTACCATTTCGGAAACTACTGCATTGTAGCAGGTATAGTAGTCGCCGCCCTTAAGCTCGTTAAACTTAGGAACGTAAAGAGCCTCCATACCGTAAACCGCTCTGTAACAGTAAAGCTCGTTCTTGGGATACATTATATCCATCTGGAGGTCTGCGTTAATGCCAAGCTCATTGCCGATGAAGGGACAAGCGGCAACAACGTCAGGGCTAAAGCCCCAGAAGGTCTTGGGACGGGTGGTAACCATACCGTGTGCATTATCAGAAATTTCTCTGTCGTGAATGAGGAAGGGAGCTGCCATTCTGTAAAGCTTATCCTTGCAAGCCTTGAATGCTGCTCTGTAACGCTGAGAAGTGGTGTTATCGGCAGCGGTTTCACCGGTGGAAATATCAAATCTGGAAAGCTCATCGCTGGGAGCAGAGCCGCCCTTTTCGGCGTTTTCCACGTCGCTTGCTCTGCAAAGTGCGGTGAAGATATCAAGGTCAACGTTTTCTCTGTTGTTTGCATCGCCGTCTATCTTAGCCTTAAAGCTTTCAAGAGTATCCTTAAGGAATGCGCTGATAACGCCGATGTTTACGTAGGATGCGTTTTCAGGATTGGAAGGTCTCTTTTCTGCGCAAAGTCTGCCGTAGATAGCGTTGATAACGCTCATATTAATTTTAGCGTTGCTGCGGTCAGCCTCCATATCCAAGGTCTTATAAACGGCTTCTTTATTCTTTTGAGTAGCATAAACGTATATAGTCTTACCAACAACACGGTCGGTTTCCGCTACGTTATCTGCAAGGCCTTCGGAAAGCTTTGTCTGAACGTCGCCAAGCTTTGCAAAGAAAGCCTCAAGCTGCTTAATAAGACCGGTAACACGTTCAATAAGCTTTCTGTAAACACTAACCTGAAGCGCTTCCTTCTGATAGGTTTCGCAAAGAGCGATTTTAGTTGTAACAAATTCAGCGTATCTTCTTTCAAAGTCATCAAGGAAGGAGGACTCGCTTTGATACCACTTTTTGCTTTCAAGGAACGCCAAAGGACCGTTTTCGGTTTCGGCAGTAGCCTTGTTGTCAAACTGTGCGCCAACGTCGCCACCGGAAAGTGCGTCGTCACGGCTGGTAGTGAGAACGATGCCCTTAAGCACCTTTTCCATATGGTTAACAAGCTTATAAAGAACATATCTTGCAGCTACGGGATGGATGAAGTTCCAAGTGCCCATATCGTCAGCTTTGGTGAGAAGACCGTAGATGGAGCATCTGTTGCTGGGCTTAACTTCGCCCATACTGTAAGGGAATACGGAATTCACGATGCCGTCTGCATATTCTTCAATCTTAGCGTCGAAAGCGTCAAGAGCGTCTGCAAGGCCGCTTTCATCCTTCTTAACTCTGGATATAAGCTCATCCTTGGTATGGTCAGCAGCAACAAAGGAGTCTGCATCAAGAGCATAGTCTGCAGTGCCGCTGTTTCTGGTAACGATGGGGTCTATCTTGGTACCGTTGAGAAGCTTAATAAAGTCCTCAACCTTATCGGTGTAGATGACGGAGGTCTTGTCGCCGTCTACCTTTACCTTAGTTTCATTCTTGGGGTCCTTGGAAATGGTAAGGAAGAACCTGTCCTTACCGGTCTCTTCTGCGCTTACTGCTACTTTTTCTTCAAACAGCTTCATAAACATAGTGCGAGTATCAATAACCTCAGAGCTGAATACACCGTCTTTTTCAGCCTGCTTCTTTTCTTCGATAACAGCCTCTATCTCAGCATCTATCTTCTTCCAGCCGCCGGTAAGGGAGTCCTGAGCAGCACGGATAGCGCAGTAGTTCTTAACGCTTTCGGAGGGATAAACTGCCTTGGAGGTACCGCAAGAGCCGTACAAGGGCTCCTCGTTCTGTACAAAGGAGATAAACGCATTATCCTCCTCGGAGTACATATCATCCTTCATAGGAGCATAAAGCTGCATATAAACAAGCTGAGCAACCATCTTTTCGTACTCTGCTATACTGTCAAGTCTTACGCCGTTTTCGTCCTTATCGTCTACAAAGAATGCAAAGTCGTATACAGGCTGACCTGAACCTTTATCTCTGATGCTGTCGAAAAGGTCACCAAGGCTTATGTTTTCGGGAAGGTCAATAGCATCACTCTTAAGTATTTTGGTTATTGCGTTAAGTTCTCTTATAGCCGCATAAGCGTTACAATAATGACGAACGGTAGTGGTCTTATTGTCACGGATATCCTTAATGGTGCTTACAAACACGTCGGGCAGCATAAATATACCACGGATGGTTATCTGGCTTTGAGCAAGGAACTTTCTAAGCCAAAGCGCAACCTGAATAAACATACCCGAACCGGTACCGCCGGAAAGGGAGGATACTATCATTATTCTTATTTTAGAATTTGCGTTATTCTTAAGAACTTCGTTTATCATCAGCTCAAGCTGGTCGGTAACACCGCTCTCAAGGCTGTCCATAAACGCTATTCTGGACTTAAGACGAAGCTCGGAAGCACCGTCTATCATACTTTCTTCCAAAAATGCAGGAGACTGAGGACACCAAGTTTCCATATGAAGATGATGATAATCTTCAAAATAGTTGCGAATTCTTTGTGCCTTACTGGTACCTATTACGGGTACGCCTGTTGCACTGTCTACGATAGCGGCGTTATCGTTAACGTTGGTATCAAGAACTGCACAGCAAATTTCACCGTTGTTGATGTCCTGCTTTCTGAGACGAAGCTCTTTAACAACGTTGTTTACAACTCTGCTGCCGGTGCCGCCTAAGCCTATCAATAATGTTTGTGCCATTGTTTTTTCCTCCAAAATTTATAAATTAACCATTAATATAAACAATAATTTTGCCCTGGTTTATAACTTTTCTGTCATCGATAATAGTAACGCCGTTTGCATCATCGGGGATAACGATATACTTACAGTTTCTGGGATTTGCGGGAACTAAGCTTCTGTTGTAATCGCCCTCCACCGTTTCGGTGGTAACAAACTCGTTAATTTCAAGTCTTTGATGACGGCTTAAGTATTCCATAACCTCCTCGGGGGTCTTAAGAACTATGGTAAAGGAATCACAAGGCTCTACCTTGCCCTTAAACCAAGGGAAGGCCATTTCACAGAAAATACGACCACCCTTGTCTGCACGTATCTTTATACCGTTTGCGGAAACAACGTCTGCCTTTGCCTTGAATTTTAAACGACCGTTGCCCTTCTTAATTTTGTTAAAGCGCTTAAGGTGAACTGCGCTTAAGTTCCTCAATATATGTATGCCTCTGCTCTTATCAAAGCGAATATCACCCACGTAAAGCTTTGCACTTTGTGAATATTTAGGCTTGATGATGATAAGAACTATCCAGGTTATAAGGAAGGCAAGAGCGATTATTTCTATTATCAAAGGAATGAATACGAAAAGCACCAAATAGGACATATCCGCTTCCACCACCTCGATAACGGAGCTTGCAGAACCGTATTTGTGGTTTAAAGAAACGGTAACGTCTTCGCCTTCAAGCCCAAAGTAGTAGGACCAGTTTATCCACCAATTCCAGAAGGTTATCTTATGCTCTTTTTCGTCATAAGGAGTGACCGTTATAGTACCGTCGTTAGCTACGCTCCACTTAACCTTAAGAGCTTTGTATTCCTCGTTAAGCACAGCGGAAACTTCCTTTTCCACGTCTGCCTTGCCAAGCTTTGCATTGTCTTTGGTGATGTAGAAGGAGGCGCTTACGGTGTTGCCGAAGAACTTATGCTTTTGGATAGTGTCCTTAGTGTCCACGGGCACTACCGCATAGTTAGCAACCAACACGGTGTAGGTTGCACTTGCAGTTGTTCCATCGTCAATTGTACAACTAACGTCAACGTTAAAGCTGTCGCCTGCGTTTGCGGGAAGCGCACTCTTGTTGGGAGTGAAGACTATAACGCCGTTGTCGTCAACAACAGTTTCCCCTGCGTTGCCTGCGGGAGCAGCCGTTACAACCGGGTTAAGTGCCTCAACCGCACTTTTATCAGTCATTACGGTGCCGTCGCAGCTTACGGTAAAGCAAACCGCAAGGTCCTTATTGGAAGCTACGTTATCCAGCTTAATGGAGTGAATACCGTCCTTGAGAGCGGCTTCCATAGTATAGGTGGGTACGTAAACAAATTCCTTGGGAGTAAATTCCACAGTAGCGGTGATGGGATTAAAGCCGCTTAGTATCATCTCCGACGTAATATTTGTTTTTTGTTTTTTAAGAACGTAGTCCTTAATGGAGAGGGAGCTGCCCGTTACTTCCTTCGCCACCTTGCCATCCTCGATAATGGAAAGCTTATACTCAGTGTCGGAGGGAAGCAGGTCAGGCTTTATAACGTTATCCGTACCCATTTCGTAAACTTTACATTCTATGGATATCTTATCGTTCTCGGAAGCGTCGTCAAGCTCGTTATAGTCGCTTATCTCTTTACCGTTAAGGGTAATGGTCATTCTCATTTCAATAGCAGGCTCAAACAAAACTACTACGTTATCCGCATTAACGGATTTATCAAACTTTAAAGTGTAGGTGCCTTTTTCTATATGAGACTGAGCGTTATCTATGAGGTAAGCACCACCGTAAAGACCGCTTACTGCACGTGTATCAACATTTAGCTTTGCAGCTCTGGCTATTGTTAAGCTCTTATTGTTGCTGTGCGTAACAGACTGTAAAACTGCCTCGGTTTCCTGCGTGAGAACGGCTATGTTAAGCAAAGGAACGTCGGAGGAAACCTCAACGGTATCACCCGTTATTTTTACAGAGTTCTTGTCCAAACGAGTTCTGCCCGAAACCTTATCGGCAAGCTTTGACATTGTATCGGTTATCTCGTTTGAATCTTTTGCGGAGTAGGTAAAAATGCCCTTTTCTTTGTCTTCATTGGGAGAAACGACCTTAGAGCCGATAGCAAGATATGTAACCTGAGGCTTGGTGCCGTTTGTCATCGACTCAGAGGTAAAGCCTTTAAATTTTTCATCAAGAGCTTTTATCGCTGCGTCTTCGGTACTTGTAGAATATTCATTAAACACACCGTCGGTAATAACAACAAGCCAATACTGAGTGTTTGGATCGATGTCGTTAACGTTTTTTAGCGCAGTGAACGCAGTCTCAACTGCTGTAAAAGGCGTACCACCGCTGGGGGTGCCGGAATTTCTTATATCACTCAAAGACTTTTCAATATCGCTTGCACCAAGCTTTATTTGGGTGCTTTGGGATGGAGACGTCATATAAGTAATATACAACTTGTCCTCCTCATTAAGCATACCGCAGAAGGTCTGCATAGCGTAATTGGCATAAAGATATCTATGCTCGTCATCCATACTGCCGGAGTCGTCGTAAACCACGGAAACAACTTTCTTTATATACAAAGAATCCGCCGAGGTCTTGAGCGGAAAAGCTGTCATACAGGACAGCATAAGGACAAGCATTAATACAACTGATAACGTTCTTTTCATATCCTTCTCCTAAACATTTTTGATATGCAACTGGTATAACTATACATCAACTAAGAAAAGGCTGTTTTTGCTTCAAAACAAAATGCGCATAAAAAAGCCATATTATCCTAAAATGATGTATATATGCGATGATACCACACTTTTAGACAAAAATCAATATATTTTGATTATATCTTTGTAAAAATATGTCGAAATTTATAAAATCAAAAAAGCAGAGGCAAAATAAACTCTCTGCTTTAAATTGATTGTTTGTAAGTTTTTATGCAAAACTTTATACATTTATTTAATTTTATGCGTCGGACTTGTTTTTTCTATGGTATAACCAAGAGAAAGTATAAACTTTATTGTTTCCATAGCTGTTATGCGGTCAAAGTCCTTTTCCCTTTCGGGCAGTGAAGAATACGGAACAAGGCAAGGCGTTGTCTTTTTTGCGTCGTTACGCTCCTCGCCGTACACCCAACCGTCAGCAATTCTGCCTACAGACCAATTTTCGTGAACGTTTTCTGCTATTTTTTCCGTAAGCTCCAAAAGCTCGTCAGTAAGCTTGATATTGCTTGTATCGAAAGGTTTAGGTTCATACATAGCTATTCTCCTTCCCCATAAGGGGCTATTCATCCAGGGTGTTACTTTTGGCGCCTACCCTGCTGTCTTTTCTCTTATCCTCCTCAGACAGAGAAGCAAAATTGGTTAAATTGTGATGCATTTTCGCAAGGTCGTTTCTGCTTTCGGGCTTATCCGAGCCACTGTAAATATAACCCTCTGCTCGCATATACGCATTCCAACGGCGGTGCTCCAGCATCTCGATGGAGTTGCGCTCCGCTTCGGTCATTTCCTCGCTTTTTTTATCAGCACCCGCAACGTGAAGTTTATTTCTTACGTTGTTATGGATTGCCGATGCCATTGAAGACCTGTAATTGTATTCATAGTTCCAAAAATCTTCCATAGCCGCCAGCTTTTTAGCCATAAACTCTTCGGAGGTCAAGCCGTCCTTGTTAAGATAATTGGTATGAATGTCCAGCGCCGCCTTTTCAAGACTATCCTTTATAATAACACTTTCGGTATACAAGGATTCAAAATCGCCGATAAACTCTATATCGTACGCTTGACCCTTGTAGTTTTTTATACCCTTTAAGGCTTTCTTTTGCTGAGAATTATATACTATTGCCTGTATTGTAGGATGTATCCTTAGCCTTTCAAAATACATTCTCAAAGCAACTGCGGTTTCTATATTAACGTCGTCGTTGCCTAAAGTGACTATTACGTAGGTGGCGTTTTTAAGCTTCATTATTTCGTCTCTGAAGATAGAAGTACTAACGTCAACACCTGCGTGAACGTTTATCATATACTGCGCTTCCCCATCTACGTATACACCGTTATACTCATCATCAATAAGCTCCGGCGCAACGGAAGCAAGCTTCTCCTTTGCCAAGGGGTCTTTATCAAAAGCGTTTATCTCAAGACGGTAACCATCCATCTGACAAAACCAGGTAAGCGCCTTTATCATCTCGGTGCCTTGAGTGCCTATACCTACAACCACCGCAGAAATAAGCTTGGTCCCGTCGTTTGTTTCCGCATCCGGCCTTGCGTTTTTAAACAGCTTTTCCCCCTCAACGTACAGTATGCGATTTATCAACGAATGAAACTCGTTAATCCTGCGCACCTTTACTACTCCCTTATCTATCGAGGAAAGCAGAAGAGAGCATTCTATTTTGGAAGAGAAAACATAAATACGAGTTTTTTGCCTGGTTTTATAGTTGTTTACCAGCTCAAGTGTGTGGTTAAGGTTTTCTGTTTCGTCTGCACCAAGCAAAAAAAACCATATTTTCTTTTTTTCGGAGTGAGTTTTAAAGGCTATCGCAAGCACGTCCTTCTTGAAACAAATAGCCCCCATTTTTTTTGCGGTTTCACGAAGCTCGTAGGAATTTTCATCCTCCTCGGAATCAAATACATCGGTAAAAACTATTGCGGCGTTTGTATGCTTTGTTTTTATGTCCTGCGCAAGCACCAAAGACTTTTCGTTAAGCTCTGAAAAAACGTAAACGTCCTTAAAATACGAAAGCAAATACTTTATGTATGCGAAAAAGTTTTTGAAAAAGGACATTACAAAGCCCACGGTAAAGAGCGGAGCAACAAAATACACCACCGCTACCCACGCCTGATATATAGAATCCAGACTGTCGGGACAGTATTCAAGCCCTTCTTCAACCACGCCAAACTCACAGCCCAGCGCAAATACCTGCATAGAGTTAAACACAGAAAGCAGAAAAGCACGAAGAACACCTGCTAAGGATTCATCGGACGTGGAATAGTGGATAGGCAGGAACATTAAAACAGCTGCAATGCCTACGCCCAGCAAAGATGATTTTACCCAGCCAAGACTGAATTTTTTTGTTTTTTCTGTTTTAGAAAAAACAAAAGATATGGTTGGTATAACCAATACACAGCTTATCGACATTATAAAAAAACATAACCACATATTTTAAACGTCCCTTCTTTTACCAAAAACACGTTGTTCACAATTATATATTGTCAGCATCAGCATTATACGCTCACAAAACAAGCTGACTGTGTTTTTTAATGCCGATGATTAAAATATTAAATTACCGTAACTTTTATTTTAGCAAAAAAACACACTTATGTCAATGGATAAAAAGACCGTTTGGTACGGCAATACATAGTATATGGCGCTGTATTTTACCTATGCGGGAAATTATTGCACACTGTTATTTTTCTTTATAAACAAATCACAATTCTTGCAATAATAAATGCTTTTGATTTTTGCCGCTTCGCTCAACTTTACTTTGTCCGAAATTCTTACTTTTTGCTTATCGGAAAGCGAAACCCAGCTTAATACAAAGGGAGAATTAAAGGGTACATACCCCTCCTCCATTTCAAATTGGCAATAAGGGCATTTCATACTTTTACCTCCTGTAAACTTTTTTCATACCCATAGTAGTATAATATAAGCTTGCACAAGCAATGTGTTTTTCGTTTATTGCATCATCAATGTAAGGCTTTGTATATCATCAAAGAAAAAAATCAGCCTCGCTTAAGCGAGGCTTTGATTTAAAGTCCATTATAAGGGGTTATAAGACATCTCCGTTGCGAGAAGGGTCGTAATGCGGTTCGTCCGAAAGATTTGGGTCGTAATAAGTGATGACGCTGCATTTGGTACCATTATCCAAAACGCTTATTGAAACGTAATGATATCTGCGCTCTGCTATTCCGGTGTCCGACAAATCGTATTCAAACATCTCGTTATTTTCAAGGGAATAAACCAACAAGGAAGACGCACCATAGCAATAAATATAATAATAATTATCCCATTTCACCCACTCCGTTATGTTCTCAGCAATCATAACGGGGCTTACATCTCCAAATAAGGGTTCAAGTCTCATAAAAAGAACAGAGTCGTTTACGTCTACTTTAAGCTCGTAATGTTGATATACCTCCAGCTCAAAGCTATCTGTGATGTCGGTCATATCCGAAAGCCTGTAAACCCTGCCGCCTTGAGGAGTGCGAGTAATTATCGCATCTTTTTCGGGAAGAAAATATATTATTTCACCCTCGAAGTACTGCGTTGTCCCCATTTGGGTATCGTAGATATACCACCTTGCCTTTGGAGTGTCCCAGCCTTCCGGGCCTCCTGAGCGAATATGACACAATACGTATCGGTCATTTTCCCTTGTGAACACTACACCGTCAAGAGATTTTGAATCTGTATCCGTGGCTATAATTTTTTCCTCTTTTGTTTTGGTATCAAAAATGGTCAAAACCCGTCCTGCATTGCCATTGTATTCCCCCTTAGCATACGTATAAATTACATAACTGTAATCACTTGCAAAAGCTTCTATATGGCCTGTGGGTATCTGACGAATTTCGCCGCTTTCAATATTGAAAATATATCGGTCTATTTCCCTATCCGCATCGATTATCTGACCGTTTTCATCGTGTCTCTCTACACGAGGATCATAAATACGAATTGAACACCACTCCGTACTTTTACCAAATTCTTCAATGTACCAATATAAATCATTGGTTTGTTCGTCCCTGAAGGATTCAAAAAAATCCTTTCGCAAATTATACATTTTATCCCCTAAGCTTATTATCTCGCCCTTTTCGAGGTCATAATACATATTGCGATAAGTGTATTCGTCGGGGACTTGGTTAATATCCACATAATATAGGCTAATATATTTTTCATTAAGCATATACGCACTTCTTACCCAAGAAGGAAAAACGTTTGCAGTGTCGTCAGAGCTGTCATTTATTAGGGTAATGCCGTCTTTTAACGACATAAGACTAATATTTGACACAGTATCAGGTTGGGTAGCGGTCTGCACTTCAAAAAAATGGGTCTGCACTTCAAAAGTGTTTGGCTCATACCACTTTGCTATACCGTCAACCACGCTAACTTCATCAAAATATTTTTGGGGAGTTGCCGTGATATTATCAACCGAAAAAACACTTTCCTCTTTATCGATTATCGGAAACACGTTTTTGTCTCGATTAAGTATCAAAACCATTGATACTATGCTTATAATAACAACCAAACAAGCAGCAATTTTAAAAATATACGCAGTTTTAGGGTTTTTACGGTATCGTTCTTCTGTTTTCAAGGTAAACACCTCTACTTGCTTTTCTTCGGGCAATTTAAAACAGTTTTCTTGAAAGTTAAAGTACTTTTTAAGTAGGTTTTCCGTGTTCTTATCCTTCATAAATAAATCCTCCTATCCATCGTAATACTTTTTAAACTTCGCCAAAGCTCTTTGATATTTCTTTTGGACAGCAAATAAATTAATGCCCATAACAGATGATATCTCTCTATGAGATAATCCGACGTGTAATTTCAGATTAAGTATCGTTCTTTCCTCTTCGTCGAGCTTGTTCATTGCATCACGAGCTGCAAGCATTTCGTCAATAGCTTCGGAATCTGAGGTGATTGTATAATCTACGTCATCGATAGGGACAGCATTAATTCGTTTTTTTACAATCGCAAGAGCGGTGCTTCTAACAATCGACATTATCCACGCTTTTGGGTTTGTTCCGGAACGGTAAGTGTGTGCGTATTTCACGATATTCAACATAACTTCCTGCATAACGTCATCCGCATCGGATACGTTGTTTACAATTTGGTACCCTACAGAATATATCATTTTACCGTATTCACGGTAAATTACGGACAATGCCTCCGTATTACCTTGCGATATTTCCAATATCGCATTGTCACATTTTTCGTTGATATTCCAAAACAACAGCACGTTTATCCCCCCTTCACTATATATAAGTTAAAAAATCGAAGTAATTGGACAGATTTTTCACTTTTGAGAATTATTAAAACGCATAGAAACGTTTTAAGACGCATCCATTCTGCTTCAAGATGTGGGCTGACTACACATCATCCATTTTGCGACGCAGCAAACAAAAAAAGACGGCAGAGTTTTCGACCGCCATCCTTTTTACATATTATTAGAGTTTCCCAAATACACACAGGCTTTACGTTTTTATTGATTCTATAACAAACTTGCACAACAAAACGCCACCTTTATTCGATAATCGTATAGCTCAACATTTCATAGTGCAATCTTGAACCAATGTCAATCTCCGGTGGGAGAAGTGCCATTGCGATAAAAAGATCGTTGTCTGCATTGTCACCATCAGCACGGAGGTATGCATATTCTCCCTCGATTTTGGTTACTGTGTAATCTTTAGGTTCCATTTTTTGTCCTCATTCTAAAATGCAGATTTTTGATAATCTATCGGCTTTGCATTAAATTTCTTAATAAAAAACGAGTTTATATAATATGGAACGTTGGCCTTATTCATAACTGTAGGTATTTGCTCCACATTTAAAACAATATATTCATTATATTCAGCTATTAGTATTTTGTATGGGAATTTGTCGTTATACTTTAAAAACGTAATAACAGAGCAATCTTCATTCAAACAATACTCTAATATGTCATTGATATTGTGTATTTTCAGTTGTTCAAAAAATTCTTCCTTTTCAAGCTCGATACGAAAAAGGAATTTTCTCATAAAAGTATCATAGTTAACTACACCGTGAAGTAATTCTTTTTGCCGGAATATTGGTTTTAGAATAAAGTAAAGAGCGATGGGAGTAATAACTACAAAAAATATTGAAACATAAATGTAAATATACTTTTCCATATATCACGCCTGCCCTTCATATGCCGTAGGCATATATCATCCGCAATAGTGAATATCACAACGAATATATACACCCGTTCCAATGGTAACGGATATAATTACAAAAAACCGCTTTTGTCCGATAGACAAAGAGTTTTTTACGGGTTAACACAACAATTTTAAACCTTAAACAAACCGAAAATTTGCATTAAGAAAATTTTTGTACTCCACAAACTCGTGTTTATTCGGTGTTGTTTGAAGCACAAAAGCTATTCGCCCCTTAAGTGACAAAATATATTGCCGTTTATCCGATATACCCAACCTGTTCAAGTGCTCATCAAGCCCGAATTTCTTAATGTAATAAATTTCTTGACGAATATGCTTTTTATAATCCTTGGCAATATTAATTTTCTCATTAACAACAATCCCCGTTACCAGTTGACGCTTGGTGGCAGGAACAACTGCTGTTTTGCGATTTTTTAGAAAAAGACCAAGCTTACGTAGCTCGCCCTTAACAAAGGAGATAATTTCTCTGTCGTCAAAATCTCCTGAAAAAGTCATATCATCGCAGTATCTTGTATATGCTATATTTTTCTTATTACAAAAGGCTCCAACGGTTTCATCAAAATCAAACATAATTATATTGGTAATTGCCGGAGAAGTTGGTGCCCCCTGCGGAAGCGACTCTTTATAATAGCAAAGCATTGTTAATAGAATCCGAATGGGTTCCGAATACTTTTCTTCGCAGAAAACAAGCTTCTTAACCTGCGAATATAGAATATTATCGAAAAAGCCTTCTATATCCAATTTCAAAATCTTTTTCTTACCAATGTGTGGCTTTGCATTCTGTTGAACGCTGCTTCCCACTTTGTATGCCTTAGCATATCTTGAAATCGGATATTGCATCAAAATATTATCAGCGATGGATTTTTGTACCTTTTTCAAAATTAAATCAGGTACGGAGAGTTTTCGTTTACTTCCGTCACTCTTCGGAATGAACACGTTATGATAGTGCTTCTCAAGATTGTTGCTCAAACCATATAGTGTTTGAGCAGGGAAACCCAGATCCTGTTCAATAGATGCAAGCTCTTTATAAACGATCATACAACTCTCCTTCCCTAATTTATAATAGAACAACACTAATTTGCATGGCGAAACGCACAGGCGTAGGGCAGCAAGGCGGAGTTTACGAAGCCTTGCAGAACTACGACGAGCATTACGACTGAATGGAACAAGCCCGTTAAGCAAAAATTTCCGGAACCGCACGCGAGTGGAGGAAAGTTTTGTAGGGCTTGTGCAGTGAATGAGGTAAATATGAGTGAAAAGATGACGACTCGCCATCCCTTTCGAAACCGAAATACACTGTTGCTCTGTATTTTATTATACAGCATTTTCTTACATTATGCAATGCTTTTTACCGATATTTTTAAAATTGCAGTTTGGTTAAAGACAGTACATTAGAAGAAAAGATGCAATGATGCAAAATGTCTTTTGCCCCTAAAAGCATTTGCAGCTTGTGCAACCTCGTTCGTTTGTGTCTGTGCGAATGAAAAATGATATTGCGACCTGCGGACACAAATTAAAAAAACTCCTTAAGAAAATCTTAAGGAGTTTTTCCGGAAGCGACACTCAAAATAGAACCGATCTAAAACTTGATGTTCTTTATTTATCCCATTTATTTATAGCTTCAACTCTTTTTTGAAGCTCATTTATCATTATTTCGGAATCTTTAGGGAAATTCGTTTTTTCTTTTCTATTTCGAAACAGTTCAAAAATATAAAGCAGCAAGCTTAAACCTAAAAGAATAAGAGTAATCATATTATCCATGGTAACAGCTAATACAATAGCGATGATACACACTATTATTAAGATTGTAATATTTATAAAGTTAAAAGCATTATTTAAACCGCTATACGTAGTATAATATGTAGCATATGTTTTACCATCCTGCTCTATAACTTTTGCAAAAAGCATAGTAGAGCTTGATGCGGTATTATTATTCCCTCTCTTGGGGTTAGTAACCGTAATTTTTCCTTTTCTTGAGCAGCGAAATTCTATACGACTACGATCGGTTAATTCTTCCCTACAAATTCCTTGCATTTGCCTAAACTTATTTATTGCATCTGCCTTTGTAGTAAAAATTTCATATTTTCCTTCGTTGATATTTTCCATATCATCACCTCTTTGGATGTATTATAACACATCTGTACATATATGATGGGTTTTTGATTGTAATGTTTTTACAACAAATCAAGTATTACCATTAATTGTTCACTGAACTGTTCTCCTACGGGGATTTTTTATCACCGTAAAACTCCACATCAATGACCGGCGGTAACATACCATCAAGAAGAACACAACTAATATTTCAGGTTTTTCTTATTCAAAACCATCACCACATTGGGCGTATTGTAGCATAAAAGCAGCGGAGATGTGTGGAAAGTATAAAAAACTCCTTGAGAAAATCTCAAGGAGTTTTCTGGCTCCCCCTGTTGGGCTCGAACCAACGACCCTGCGGTTAACAGCCGCATGCTCTACCGACTGAGCTAAGGAGGAATATACAGTGCCCCGCTATTGCGGGACACAGGTGTCAGCCACTACCTATCTTACCGGGCCGTGTCCAGCCGAGTATTGTCGGCACGAGTGAGCTTAACTACCGTGTTCGGAATGGGAACGGGTGGACCCTCACCGTTAAAATGACTGACTATGGTGCACCTTCAGGGATTC
>JAZSLS010000015.1:0-10954 GCA_045535465.1 Eubacteriales bacterium | reverse complement strand
GTATCTGCCGCCGACCGTCTTGATGGTTCTGCCTTCCTGAGCGAGGGCGGTAACAACGTCGAGGTAGAGGGGCTCGCCGAGAGAGCCGGGTTCCTTGGTTCTGTCGAGAACTGCAATCTTCTTACAGGTCTTAGGAAGAGCGGCAACAAGCTTGTCTGCTCTGAAAGGACGTTAAAGTCTAACCTTAATAAGACCAACCTTTTCGCCCTTTGCGATCATATAGTCAATAACTTCCTCTGCTACGTCACAGATAGAACCCATAGCTATCATAACCTTTTCAGCATCGGGAGCGCCGTAGTAGTTGAAGAGCTGATAATTGGTGCCTATCTTAGCGTTAACCTGGTTCATATAATCTTCTACGATTTCGGGAACTGCATCGTAGTAGGTGTTGCAAGCTTCACGGTGCTGGAAGAAAATGTCACCGTTTTCTGCAGAGCCGCGGAGAACTGGATGCTCGGGGTTGATTGCACGTTCACGGAAAGCCTTGATAGCATCAAAGTCAACCATATCAGCAAGGTCAGCATAATCCCAAGCTTCGATCTTCTGTATCTCGTGAGAGGTACGGAAACCGTCAAAGAAGTTGAGGAAAGGAACTCTGCTCTTGATAGTTGCAAGGTGAGCAACTGCGCCAAGGTCCATAATTTCCTGAGGGTTGGATTCAGCGAGCATAGCAAAACCGGTCTGACGGCAAGCGTAAACGTCGGAATGGTCGCCGAAAATGTTAAGAGCGTGGGAAGCTACGCAACGAGCAGAAACGTGGATAACACAAGGAAGAAGCTCGCCTGCGATTTTATACATATTGGGGATCATCAAAAGAAGACCCTGAGAAGCGGTATAGGTAGTTGTTAAAGCACCTGCTGCAAGAGAACCGTGAACGGCACCTGCTGCACCTGCCTCGGACTGCATTTCAACTATTTTAACGTTGTCGCCAAAAATGTTCTTTGCGGGTTCGCCAAAGATATTTTTGTTAGACGCAGACCAAGTGTCTGTTACCTCAGCCATAGGGCTGGAGGGAGTAATGGGGTAGATGGCAGCCACCTCGGTAAACGCATAAGAAACGTGAGCCGCAGCGGTATTACCATCCATAGAAATTTTTCTTCTTGCCATGGATTATACCTCCGTAATATTTTTCCCTTGCATTATAACACTATTTTTTCGTTATGTAAATATCTATTTTTCTTTTTTTATATTTTTTTAGACAAAATTTTTTACCAATTTTACCTTAATTATTATCATACCTTTCAAAAATAAAGGAAAACCCTTGCATTATGCGAAAAATGTGATATAATTCACTATAAGGGTTAGTGTAACTTTCCTTAATATGATATGTGGAGGAGCTAATGGTAAATATTGTTTGTTCTGCCGCCGTTCACGGTATAGACGGTTTTGTTGTAACGGTAGAAGCTTCTCATTCCTCCAACCGTATGGAAAAGCTTGAAATAATAGGCTTACCCGACACCGCCGTAAGAGAAGCTGAAGGCCGTGTGAGGGGTGCGGCAAAAAGCCTAGGGCTTAGTATGCTACACGGCATTATTACAGTAAACTTAGCTCCCGCTTCCAAAAAGAAGGAAGGCACAGGCTTTGACTTGCCTATATTGCTTTCCGTTCTCAACCAAGAAAAGACAGGAAAAATAGATTTTGGCGGGAAATGTTTTATTGGCGAGCTTTCCTTAACGGGCGAGATACGTCCTGTGCGTGGTGCGCTTTCTATGGCGCTTGCTGCAAAGGATGCGGGCTTTAAGGAAATATACGTACCCTACCTTAACGGTTCGGAAGCGGCTATCGCAAAAGGTATAGACGTTTATCCCGTAAAAACTCTTGACGAGCTTTTGTCACACCTGCGCAGTGAGAAAGCTATACAACCTAAAAAGCTTACCTTGGAGGATATACAGACCAACGCTGTTATAAATACTCTTGATTTTTGCGACGTTAAGGGGCAGGATGAGGCAAAATTTGCCCTTGAGATTGCGGCTGCGGGATTCCATAACGTATTGATGATAGGGCCTCCCGGCTCGGGCAAGAGTATGTTGGCAAAAAGGCTGCCCTCCATTCTTCCCAAGCAAACGCTAAACGATGCCATAGAATGTACCAGGATACATTCCGTTTCGGGTCTGTTGCCCGAAAACGTTCCGCTTATCGTTTCACGTCCCTTCCGTGCGCCTCATCACACCATTTCGGCTGCAGGCCTTGCCGGCGGCGGAAAGGTTCCTATGCCCGGTGAGATTTCCCTTGCCCATAACGGCGTTTTGTTTTTAGACGAGTTTCCCGAGTTTGATAAAAGTGCGGCAGAAATACTGCGACAGCCTATGGAGGATGGAACGGTTACAATTACAAGAGTCAGCGGCAGAGTTACCTACCCCAGTAAGTTTATGCTTGTTGCCGCAATGAATCCTTGTAAATGCGGGTATTACGGTCATTTAACTAAACCGTGTACTTGTACCCCTGCGGGGCGTCTTGCTTACATAAGTAAGATATCAGGACCTTTGCTGGACAGGATCGATATCCAAATTGAGGTTCAGGCTTTGGAATTTAACACCCTTGCCTCCAACACAAAAGCCGAAACCAGCGCCGATATACGAAAGCGTGTTTCTGCAGCCAGAGAGTTTGCCGCTAAGAGGTTTGCTTTTGAAACGGTTAACGGAAAGCCCTTGCTTTTCAACTCTATGATGCAGGCTGAACATATAAAGCGTTTCTGCAGTACAACCGAAAAAGGAATACAACTGCTTAAAAATGCATACGATAAGTTGGGCTTGTCCGCAAGAGGCTATGACAAGATACTGAAATTGGCACGAACCATTGCGGATTTTGACCAAAGCGAGCTTATCAGCGAAAGCCATATCGCTCTTGCCATACAGCTTAGAGCATTGGACAGGAACTACTGGACAAAATAAAGTGTTTACATAATTTTACGTTTTTTTACACCGAAAATGTGGAAAACTGTGCGGAAAAAAAGTAAAACTTGCGTATTTTAAAGGCTTATTTTTGCTTGTGTGATGGTTTTTTCCACATTTTAGTGTGGAAAAAACGGGTTTTTCAACATTATGTTATCGTAATTATGAGAGGTAATTATGGATTATGAAGGCAATTATTTCCCCGACGAAGAGGAGGAAGAGCTTCCGAGGGCGAAAAAAATAAGAAAAAAAATTATAAGGTACTCTTTTTATTCCCTGATAATAGCAGTTTACGTTATAGCCTTTGTGGTAATATTTGCAAACTGCGAGCATAAGATTTACGAGGAATATATTTTCTCCCCGAAAGCAAACGAGCTTTACAAAGCAGACCCTGACGCTTTTGCCGTGTACGAACTGTTTCCGAGAGTGTTTATGAATTACGACGGAAGCGTACAAATTTCGGGCGTTGCTTATGCTGAAAACGCAAGCGAGCTTGAATTGGGCATAAAATACAACAAGAATCTGCTTATTAACGAAAAGGGCGAAGGTCCTGAGTTTTCTTTGGTGGACAGCGACGGCAAGGTTTATAAGCTATGCAACAGTAAAGCTGCAACCAAGGGGAGATACAACTACCTTAGACTTTGTTTTGAAGGCGTTGTGTTGGATTTGGACGGCAATCGCTATATAAACAGCGAAGCAAGCACTGCCGCTGACGGCGAAGGCGAGATGTTTGAAACATTTAATTACAAGCTTGTTATCAAGTATCCCGAAAATGCCGATATAAAAACAGACGCAGAGGACGAGGAAAAAGAAACGGATGCGTTTGTTATTTTTGACGGTGCTACCGCTATTCAGCCCGTGGATTTTAAGTAAGACTGCGGGCAGTATACTTTTAAGGAGCGATTTGAACACTTATGGCATTTATGAAACAAATGATGCTTACGGCAACGGCACTTACAGTTTCTTTTGCTATTCACACCGCAAACTACTATTTTTATACGGATGGGCGTTTAAGCGGAGACGGAGCAAAGGATTTTGTTAAGGACGTTGCGGACACTAACGGAAAAAATCTTGAATACCTGTTTCCTGAAATCGAATTGGAAAGCACCTCCCCCGAACCTGCACCTACTCCTCCTACTCCTCCAACACCGATTCAACCTAATCCCGGCGGAAACGTGAACGCACCCGGAGTGCCAAGCAATATGACCTATTCTGCCGCAGAGTTTGCAAAGTTTAAGGGAACGTATTTGGCTGAAACTGCCGATGCCGGTGCAAGCTATTTTAACGACATAGTTTTTTGCGGCGATAGTCTTACCTACGGTTTAGGCATTGATTCACGTTATCTTAAAAGCCACAACGTTGTTGCCTGGGGTGGTCTTGGTGTTTATGACTATCTGGATTATACCGCAAACTCCACCTACAATCAATCAGATGAAAAAACGCCTCCCATTGAATGGCTTAAAGCGCTTAATCCTAAGATGCTTTACATTATGCTTGGTACTAACGGTATAGCTATTTGGTCAAATGAACAGCATATACGTCTATACGGAAGAATGCTTGACAGAATTGAAGAAGCCTTGCCCAATACCAAGATAGTACTTGTAGGTATTCCCCCTTGGGCTGCGCACAGAAATACCGAGACCTTTAACGGTCAAAAGTTTGACAATTTTAATATGCTGCTTTTGGAAATGGCACACGAGCGTGGGCTTTATTACCTTAATTTTTCCGAAGTTACAAGAGATACGACAGGTAACGTTAAGGAAGACCTTGTTATAAGTGACGGTATACATTGGCAGAACAAATGCAAAGAGCTGTATCTTAACTACATAAGAACACACGCTGTAAATAATTAAGAAAGGTGAAGGGCTGACGCCTGTATTAAATGATGAAATTACCCGTAAATATAAACAAAAAACAATCTTCTATGCCTGTTTATGCGGTTGTTGGCCTTTTGATGCTTGGCATCGCACTGTTTTGCCTTTTTATGCCTTTTATTCCTGCCTTTGCTGATGCTACCGACAAGAATATGCAGACGGTTTATATGATAATAGGCGGCATTGGTACGATGTTTTTTGCCTTTGCTACCGCCTATACCGTATTTAATATCATTTCCCCTCCGGTAGGCATTACCGTTAGCGATGAAGGAATATACGAATACACAGTAGCAGCCAGCGGTGCGGGGTTTATTCCCAAAGAAGCTATTGTGTCACTAAAAACCTTCGGCAAGGACAAAAAGCGTTATTTGGGTATTAACGTTTCCCCTAAATACGCCGAAAAGCTTGGTGTGGGAATTGCCGCCAAGAGAGAGATTATGAATAATATAGACGCAGGCATACCTGCCGTTATTATTAGGGAAAACGATATTAAAATTTCTGTAAGCAAGCTGCTTGAGATTATTATGGATGCCTATTCAAAGGAAGAACAGGCAAAGGAAGAAAACAAAAAGCACGAGCCTGACATTATCATTCCCCGTGCAAAGGAGCCTGCGGAAGAAAAAGCTTTGGATGAAGAACAAATTGCTATAAAAACAAACACCGTTAACGAAGAAGTAGAGAATAAACCTTACAAAAGTGACGTTGACACCATAATAGCCGCTTCCAAGGCAGAAATGGAACCTAAAAAGCTTGAAGATGATACTATAAAGCTTCCGCCACCCAGCGTAATAAAAACCGTTGACGAGCTTTTAGCACAGCTTAATATCAAGTCAAAAAGCAATACGGATATAACTGAGGATAAGCAATAAACAAGATGAAAAAGCTTACAATGAGTATAACGGCGGCCATAGTTTTGACCGCCGTGATTTTATTGATAATATGGAATCTTCCGAAATACGAAAAGAACAAAAGCAAAAACGACACTTTTTCTTCTGCCGACACTTCCCTGTCGGAGCTTAGTGGTTTAAGCTCGGTTAATGATACGGAAGAATACAGCTCCGAAACAAGCACGCACTTTTCGGAAGAAAGCAGCGCCGTTTTTGAAACAGAGTACGGGGCTTTATTTTCGTCTTGTAAAGACATTATAGATGCCGAGGTGTACAAGCTTGTTATGGTGCGGCAAAAGCGTTTTGGCGGCAATTCTGTGCCCGTAACAACAACTACCTATTACGGAGACGGGTTTGTTAACGTGGTGGTGCAAGAGGGGCATAGCTTGGCAAGCGAAATGCTTATCAACGCTGACGGCACATATCTTTTTGACTCCAGCGCCAACTACGTTTATTTGCTAAAAAATTACGAAACAAGCACAGATAAGCTTATTACCGAAGGTATACGTTTTACGGGTAGCGGTGAAATATCGGTAGGAACAGTGCTTTATAACTACGAAAGCTACGATACGGTGGATAATGGCAGAATTGATTATTTGTTTCTGGGCGGAAGCCTTAAGAGGATAAAGCTGTACAACGATGAGGGCGACTATGAAATTATAGGCGTTGAACTTAGCGGTGACATTAGCGGCGCTCGCTCTTCCCTACCCGAAGATGCACTTATAGTAGAAACTAAGTATTAAGGAAGGACTTTTTATGGCAACTCCTTTAGAAGATATAATTTTGTGTAACGATATGCCCGAAGATTGTATTTGCGTAAGCAGACAGTTTGTAAGACACCCCAACGGCTTTGCCGCAGGCGCTTTAATAAAGAACATTAATACCGATGAATATTTCATATTTACGGGAAAACGCACCGCTACCGTTCCCCGTGAATATGCTGAAAAGTACGTAGAGGATTTTAGAGATTATTTATATCGCAAAGGATAAAATAGGTAAAGCCCGTCCTTGAATACATAAAGTGCAAGGAACGGGCTTTTTTATAGCTTGCTATAACACATACAAAAGAGCCTCCGCTTTTTGCGGAGGCTCTTATTTTAACTAATTACTTAGTTATTACCCGTCTTTACCGATTTATACAGAAGGAACGGTGAAGGAGGTAGTAGTACCGGCGATGTAGCCAGCGATAGCGTTAGCGTCTCTTGCATTGGGGTTGCCGCTGAGAGGAGCGGAAACGTCTGCTGCGATGAGATATTCGCCGGTGAGTGCAGCGGTACCAGCTACGTGGTTCTGAGCTGCGTTCTGGTCACGGGAGTTGATGGAGCCGTTACCGTCAAGGTCACCCTTAACTATTACGGTGATAGTCTTGGACTCGGAGCCGATAGTAGAGGTTACGGTGAATGCAGTACCTACGTTACCGGAGGTTCTTTCTGCGGTGCCCTTGAATACCTTAACGTCAGCGTCTACGAAGAGAGCCTTAAGGTTAGCAACGGATACAGCGCCCTTGCAGAAGTAAATGTAATTATTAGTTCTGTCAAGTGCAACGTAAGTGGTGTCAGCGCCGTCTGCGAAGGTGAAGAATTCAGCAGGAGCTGCAACTTCTTCGTAGATAGCGGTAACGGTGAGGTCGGTAGTAACGTTGGTGAAGTCAACGTCCCAGCCCTTGAACTCGAAGCCTTCTACTACAGGAGCTTCGGGAGCGGTTGCTGCGGAACCTTCTTCAACGGTTTCAGTCTTAAGGGTTTCGCCGTCCTTGCCAACGAAGGTTACGGTGTATTCCTTAACGGGCTCTTCGATGGTAACGGAAGCAGAACCGCCGAAACCGTAAACAGAGCTGTAGGAGATAGTGCCTGCATCGTTGATGTAGGACATAGGAGCGTAAAGAGCGCACTCAGAAATGTGAGTTGCCTTAGGAGTATCGGGAACGGTGAAGGTGAAGGTCTGGCCTTCGGAGCCTTCGGGAACGATGAAGTAGTATCTAAGAGCCATTGCACCGTCTTCCTTAACGCCTATGCTGGTACCATTGGTGTAGCCTTCATAGTAGTCAGTGTGGAGGATGTAACGGATTCTCATACGAGAGTCGTTCTTAGAGAAGGTTGCTTCGGGGTTAGCAGGATCGGTGGTGGAACCGTCAGCCATAGAGTAGGACTGGCAGAGACCTTCGATTGCGTAAGGAGTCATACCGAAGAGGGAGAAGGTGGGCCAATTAAGAATGGTCTTAGGAGGATTATCAATTGTAGTACCATTCAAATCAGCGTCGGTAACGTAAAGAGGCTGAAGCTTGGTGTTGTCGAAGTTAAGGAAGCCTTCGATACCGAGCAAACCACGATCGTAGGTAATGTCGTTAACGTAAACGTCAACTGCAATACCGGTAAAGTCATTGGTGCCGTCCTTATCAGTGTCGAATTCGCCGTAAGCTGCGGAAACGTCAACCTTAAAGTCTCTGTCGAGAACGTAGGAGCCGTCATCAACTTCGGAAGAATCGGGAGTAGATACGGAAGAATCGGGAACGGAAGGAGTAGAGCTGCCTTCGAAGCCGGAAGCACCGAAGATTTCGATTTCATCGATGAAGAGTCTGTAAGTAGCCTTGGGGATAGAAATCTTAACGAAACGAGCACCGGTAGCGGGACCCTTTGCGCCAAACTGAGAACGGTAATAGGTAGCAACCTTGCCATCAGCAGCGGTAACTGCAGTTTCAGTTACAGTTGCGGTGTAGGTGGTAGCTGCGCCGTAGTTACCATTGAAATCACCAAAGGATACGGAGATAGAGTTAACGCACTCATACTGTTCAACGTCGCCGCCGTGAGCAAGAGTGGTGAAAGCTATCTGGTCGATATCGCCGTAAACGCCGGCAAGGTCGAATATAATTTCAACGTTGGAAAGGGAAGCAATCCAAGCAACCCAAGCTTCGTCATTGTAGGAACCGGTAGCGTAGGTGCCATCATTAAGCTGGCCCTGACCCCACTTGCCTGCGATAACGCCGCTGGGACGGGACCAAGTGTTATCCATCCAGTAGGATTCGGTTACGTTGGTGCCTACGGGGATGTTGGTGTAGGAGTAGTAAGCGCCCTTAGAGGATGCAGCGTAGTTGGTTTCGCTGGTGGAAGTCTTAAGGGTGGGATCTGCGGGGATAATGGGATCGGGATCAGCTACAACTGCGCCGGAACCTTTGATAACGATTTCATCGAAACCGAGGAGGTAGGCGGGAGAAGTAAGGCTAATCTGAACGTACTTACCGCTCTTAGCAGAGAAGGAGTAAGAGAGGTCGTATGCGCCGCCTGCGTTCTTTTCAACGGAGGAGGTGGTAAGAGTACCAACGGAGTTATAGGTAAGACCGTCGGTAGAAGTGCTTATAACAACATTGGTAGGATCCTTGAAGGAGTCACCGGGAGCGGGAACGTTAACAAGGGTTACCATAGCGATATCGGACTTAGAAGCAGCGAGGTTAAGAGTGAAAACGTAAGCTGCGCCGGTACCGGTGTAAGCAACAGTGTAATAAGCAGAACCGTTGTTGGTGGGGTTAGCGCCTTCATAACCGTCGGTAAGCCAGTTGCCGCCGTCGGTCATCTGAGCGTTTCTGTAAGTGGGTTCTGCATCGTTCTTGGTAACGGTGTAGGTTGCGCCGTAAGCATAGTTGCCGTCTACGAGAGTAGGATCAGCAGTAGCTTCGGAAGCCTGAGAACCGGAAGAGAGACCGTAGTTACGGATCTCGATTTCACCAAGAGAAAGGATGTACTGGTCGGATACGAGAGTTACCTTTACGTATCTACCGGAAACAACAGAAGTAAAGTTAATGTTGAAATCCTTGTAGTTTGCGGTTGCGTTATCGGTTAAAGAAGTGGTAGCGGAAACTGCGGTGAAGGTTGCGTTGTCGTTAGAAACTTCAACCTTAGCACCCTTAGCGTCGAAACCACGGTTGCCGATTACGCGAGCGTAAACATAAACGCTGGAAAGGTCGGTCTTGGTAGAACCAAGGTCAAAGGTAAACGCCCAAGAAGCGCCGGTGCCTGCGAACCATACGGAATCAGCAGCAGTCTCATCAGTAGGGAGAGTACCGTCGGTAAGAGCAGTAATTACACCGCCCTGGATAGCGCCTTCTGCACCATCCTTGGTGAAAGTAGCGGTCAAGCCACTTGCATAGTTAGTATCAGCAGCTCCAACGCTCAACATAGGGAAAGCGGCAAGAAGGCCGAGAACCATAGTGAGAACGAGAAGCATGGAGATACGACGAGTTGATCTGTTCATGCATTTTCCTCCTAAATTTGTTTGTCTTTCTGCATTTTCGGCCGTTTGCTGTTTGCCTAACGCCACGGTTGGGAAAATTTAGCTTATCCGTAGCGTGAGATAAACAACCACCGGCCCCACCGCCCTTTTGCATAGCAACAGAACGATGTGCGGGGATAAATAGCCAAGTATTCAATTTGACTTTATTATAAAGCGCAAAAAGCCGTCTGTCAAGCCTTTTTTATAAATTCCGTAGCGGTTTTTATATATTATTTTTTAGGCATTGTGCAGGTTTTACAATAGTTTTGTGCCTGAATTGTTAGATGTGAACAAGCCTGCTTTTTCGCCGTCTTTTATGAGGGTGTTTTTTTGTTTTATGCAGCTTTTTTCCGAGATTTTTATTCTTTTTTCTGATATAGACTAACGTTCTTTTATTTTGTGGTTTGTTTTGTTAAACCACACAATGCCCGCCAAAAGAGAATCTCTGCACCGTAATATATTTATTGTAAGAAGGGCAAAGTGCGCTGCCTTTTGCGCCATCGATAAGATTAGCCCGTTTCCTTTCGGGCGGCCGATGACCGCCCCTACGATAACCCCCTTTGCTTGGGTTTGCCGCCGTTGGGGTTTCCATATCCGTTTCCCTTCGGGCGGCCGATGACCGCCCCTACGATAACCCCCTTTGCTTGGGTTTGCCGCCGTTGGGGTTTCCATATCCGTTTCCCTTCGGGCGGCCGATGACCGCCCCTACGATGTGATTGTTTACATCCATTTTCTCCGATATAAGTGCAAAACTTTATATATAAACAAGAAAAACCGCTCTTTGGCGGTTTTTTCTACGTTTAATTACTTCTAGTTTGTTTTTGCGGTCTGCGCTGTTTTTGTGCTCTGAGTTAAGCTTTCCTTTTTGTGGAGCAGAGTGCATAAAACTGATGCAGATTTATCGTTTATGTCCCGAAGCTGTACTTTGTACTGCGAGCGGGCATAAACGTTAAAAGCAAAAACTTTATATATAAACAAGAAAAAACCGCTCTTTGGCGGTTTTTTCTACGTTTAATTACTTCTAGTTTGTTTTTGCGGT
>JAZSLS010000114.1:0-18342 GCA_045535465.1 Eubacteriales bacterium | reverse complement strand
ACTGATTTGATATATACTATAGTTTGAGTTATAATGAAACTTAATATTGTATATTTACAGAGGATTTTATGGTTTTTTCTGATCTGTTTTTCATATTTGTTTTCTTAGCTGCCTGTATGTTTTGTTATTTTATAGTTCCGGGCATTAAACTTAAAAACGTTGTTCTTATAATTTTCTCCCTTGTATTTTATGCTTGGGGTGAACCGACATACGTATTTATTCTGCTATTGTCGACAATTGTAAACTTTTTGGCGGGACTTGCTATTGATAAATACCGCGGCAAAATGCAATCTAAAATTTCTGTTGCTTTTGCTATCGTATTCAACATTGGAATGCTTTTTGTTTTCAAATATACCAACTTCTTCATTGAAAACATAAACGCTGTTTTTAGTTTAAACATTCCTTTAACAAATATTGTTTTACCAATAGGCATAAGTTTTTTCACTTTTCAAATATTGTCTTACATTATTGACTGCTATTGGGAAAAGGTTGACGTACAAAAGAATTTTTTCAAGCTGCTTCTTTATATTTCTTTATTTCCTCAATTGGTTGCAGGTCCGATTGTACGTTACTCAACAATTGAAGACGAAATTACTAACCGCAAAACCAGCATTAAAGACATCAGCGAAGGTGCTACTCGTTTTATAGTAGGTTTGTCAAAAAAAGCTCTTGTAGCCAACAGCTTGTATAGCGTGGTTACCAATCTGCTTGGTGAATACGGAAACATAGAGCACCTTCCACAAAACGTGCTTTCCGGACAGACTTTTGTAGGTTCATTAGTTGGCGTTATCTGCTACGCATTATACGTGTACTTTGACTTCTCGGGTTATTCCGATATGGCTATAGGCATAGGCAGAATTTTTGGTTTCCACTTTGATGAAAACTTCAAGCATCCCTTCGTCAGCAAAAACATATCTGAGTTCTGGCAGCGTTGGCATATTTCTCTCGGCACCTTCTTCCGTGATTATTTGCTTTATGTTCCCATTTTTGGCAAACGGAGAAAGTACCTGAGTTTGTTTCTTGTTTGGTTCTGCACCGGTTTCTGGCACGGTGCGTCTTGGAACTTTATAATTTGGGGTTTGTATTTCGGTACCTTTATTCTTATTGAAATGCTGATAGGCAAAAAAAGAATGAAAAAGATACCCGCCGCACTATCCCACATCTATTCATTAATAGTTGTTGTTATCGGTTTTGCGATATTCTATTTTGAAGATATGAGCGACTTGCTTGCATTCTTCAAAAATATATTCTTTATCAGCGGAAATGCTTTTATAGACCCTATGACAAAATCAACAATACTAAACAATATCTATTTAATTGTTATTGCTGCAGTTATCAGCTTTCCCATACTGCCAAAAATTAAAAAATGGTTTTATGAAAACGAAAAAAAGGAAGCCATTGCGGTATGTCTTACCAGCGTGACAAATGTTGTTTTATTCCTTTTATGCATCGTTATGCTTACGGATTCCAATAATCCGTTCTTGTATTTCAGATTTTAAGGAGGTAATGATGAAAAAGTTTTATTTATGTAATGTACTTTGTGTACTTTTAGTTTTTGTATTGTTCTTCGCTTTTACATCCTTTCTTCCCAGAACGTATGGATATGCAGAAGGTGAAAACAGAAACATAACAAAATTCCCCCGTTTCAGCAAGGAAGCGTACTTTGAAGGCAAATATACTGCTCAAATAGCTGATTGGTATACAGATTCCATCCCGTACCGTTATGAATTTAGAGACACGGTTTCAAAAATCAAATCAAACTTTGGTATACAAACCGATTTGCAAGGTTCTAATGTACAAGAAGGCGCACAGGACTCTCGCCCCGAAAGCGAAATTGAGTACTCTTTTGAGGATTATCCCGGATAAAAATTTTATGAAAGGAATACGGAAAACCGTAGTTATCATCAATGAAAAAAACTTTAACCGTTCTTTTAGCTATAACACTTATATTAAGCATTTTTACAGCTTGCGCAAATATTGAATATGATGACGAGTCATCTATAATTTCGGATGGCAATGCAAATAATAACAATACCTCCTCTGACTTTAATAACAACTCGTCTACCGTTACCCCCGATGCTTCCGGCGACGTTAATAACAACTCAGGCGACAACTCCGAATCCGGTAATTCCACGTCTGATGAAAGCTCTCAGTTCAACGATGTTACCGATAAGGGTGAAGCCTTTAATAACTATAATAATATTTTGGTTCTTGGTAACCGTTGTATGGATATTTTTGGCGGCACGTACGAACTTTTCAACTACTACAGTCAAGTTATAGCTCAGTATAAAAAAGATCTTGGCGAAGACGTTAACGTATACTCTATGGTAATTCCTACTTCTAACTCCATATATTTGAGAAACTACGTACGTGATGGCGTAGATTTTTACGAAAGATACGGCGGCAGTCAGGCTGAAAAGCTTGTTTACCTTGATGAAAAGTTTGACGGTACAGGCGTTACCTCCGTTAACGTTTACGATGCACTTTATAAACATTGGGATGAACAGATTTATTTCCGTACCGACTTTCATTGGACTCAGCTTGGTGCATACTATGCAGCAGAAGAATTTTCTAAGGTTGCAGGTCTGCCCTTTAAAACCTTGAACAGCGGCGCTTATACAAAACAAGGCAAGTATAACGAAGATGGTTCTCCCCAAGCTTTTTACGGTTATTACTACAGCCAATTAGGTTACCCTCAGGTTATAAAGGATAACCCTGATGAATTTTTCTGGTTTGAGTATAACGAGGCATATAACGTTGAATATTACGATGTTGAAACAGGCACCAATCTTATAGCTACAAGACCCACCTGTTACCTGACAGTAAACCACGCAGGTTCTTGGTATATGACTTTCCTCGGCGGAGACAACAGACTTGCTAAAATTACAACAAATACCAAAAACGGCAAAACCGCAGTCGTTTTTAAGGATAGCTTTGGTAACTGCTTTGCCCCTATGCTTCTGTCTATGTATGAAACAATTTACGTTGTTGATATAAGATATTATAACGGAAACTCTATCACATACTGCAAAGACGTAGGTGCAACCGACGTTATTTTTGCTATAAGCTCTTCTTCCGCTTGCGGTCACGCAAAAAGAATTAATAGTATGAGGACTAAATAATGAAGCGCTTTTTAGTTTGCATTTTCCTTGTATTTACACTTTTGATTACCGCCTGTGCAGAGATTGAAAGCCCGGATTCTTCAAATTCTTCTGTTGATTCCATTGAAGAAAGCATAACTGCATCCATTTCAACAGATGATATAAACAGCTCTACAGAAACAAGCATTGACTTAAATAGTTCAGAAAGCTTTGATGTTGAAACCGATGACTCATCAACAGAAACGTCTGCAGATACAAGCAAGGAAGACTTAACCGTTTCTGTTGACGATAACAGCTCCGCTACCGACAGTAGTATTCCGGACGATAACAATAGCAACGATGACGCTTCAACACCACCCTCAGTTCCCAACGGCGGCACTGCTGTACCTACGGATAAAGTATTTGTTTCTAACGGGTTTGTTATCTCCGGCACGAGAGGAATGGAGCAGTATTTTGGCGGTATCCAATCCGGCGCCAACTTCTGTAACATTGTCAACAATTTCAAAAATGACTTAGGAGACGGCATTAACCTATACACGGTAGTTGCTCCTCATTCCAGCAATTATTACGCACCTGAAAGCTATTCTCACCTTATAGAACGCGGCAAGCTTAATTTTGATAATATTAAGTCCAACCTAAGCTCAGACGTTAAGTTTGTTGACACATATAACGCCCTGTGGAACCACGTCGACGAGCCTATATATCCCAGAACGGAATGTCATTGGGGGGCTTTGGCTGCATATTATGCTGCAGAAGAATTTGCTAAAGTTGCAGGCGTTGACTTTGCTCCTCTAAGCAGTTATAAAGAGATTGTCAAACCAGGCTTTGTAGGTTCGGTTTATACTTTTTCCAAAGCCGAAGTCATAAGACAAAATCCCGAAGATTTTTATATCTATATGCCTCAAACCGAGTATACCGCTTATTACTACAACCAAGGCAATTATGATTTATCCAAGCCTAACGCAACAAAAAATACAATAGTTTTTGATACCAAAAGCTATGCCGGTGCATTTATTTGCGGTGATACCTACGCAATAAAAATTCAAACCAATAATAACACCGGAAGAAAGCTTGTTATCTTAAAGGATAGCTATGGTAATGCATTTGCTCCCTTTACCATTGGTTCATTTGACGAAATTTATATTCTCGATATAAGATACTATAAAAGAAACGGAGTTAAATTTTGTAAAGATGTTGGTGCTACCGATGTAGCGATTGCTGTTTCGGCTTTTACTGCCACCGGAACCGTTTACAAGCATCTTGAAAATTTACGTACTGCTCCATAAAACGTTTACAAGAGGTAACATATGGCTTTGTTTTCTTATCCGCTTAATTCTGCCGAAATACTAAAAGGGAAGCGTAGGCTTAAAAAAGCTTTGCTTGCCGATGGCACCTGCCGTATCAAAAAGAATATTGCCGTTCTTGGCGGTTCTACCACCAACGACATCGTTGATATCTTAGAACTTTTTCTACTGGATAACGGCATAGAGCCTACCTTCTATCAATCAGAGTACGCTCAGTATTGGCAGGATGCAATGTTTGAAAACGAGCATCTTAAAAACTTTGCTCCCGATATCATTTTTATACACACCACGACGAGAAACCTAGACAGATTTATCCCCAATATAACCGATTCCGTCGAACGCTGCCAGCAATTGCTGGTAGACGCAAAGGCACATTTTTCCTCTATGTGGAAGCGTTTGGAGACGGTTTATCGCTGTCCGATTATTCAAAACAATTTTGAACAGCCTTCATACAGATTGCTTGGTAACAGTGACGTTGCAAACATTCACGGCAAGACCTATTTTGTTCAACAGATGAACGCTTTTGTTTCCGAATACGCTGTTACAAACAATTCCTTTTTTGTACACGATATTAATTATATATCGGCTTGTTACGGACTTGACAGATGGTCCGACCCCTCGTTTTGGTATATGTATAAGTACGCCTTGTCTTTGAATGCCATCCCGGAGTTTGCTTATAACCTTTCCAATATAATTAAATCGATCTTTGGAAAAAACAAAAAAGCTTTTGCTCTTGATATGGATAACACTCTTTGGGGAGGAATAGTAGGTGATGACGGCGTTGAAGCGCTGGAGCTTGGTAGCGAAACCCCTGCCGCTCAAGCCTTTACCGAGTTTCAAGAGTATGTAAAAAAGCATAAAGATATTGGAGTTATGCTTACTGTATCCTCCAAAAATGACCACGATAACGCTATAGCCGGTCTAAAACACCCGGATAGCGTTTTATCACCCGATGACTTTATTATTATAAAAGCCAATTGGGAGCCAAAAAATTTGAATATCGCTGCTATTGCTCGTCAGCTTAATATTATGACCGATGCAATAGTTTTCGTTGATGATAATCCGGCAGAAAGAGAAATAGTAAGGCAGTCATTACCTTGCGCAGTGCCTGAAATATCTGCTGTTGAGCAGTATATTAAAACTGTTGACAGATGCGGATATTTTGAGGTCACAGCTCTCTCGGAAGATGACCTAAAACGCAACGAAATGTACAAAGCAAATGCTATGCGTGAGCAGGAAATGAGTTCCTTTGAAGACTACGGAAAATATCTTGAAAGTCTTTCTATGGTAGGCGAAATTGCCCCCTTTGCTCCTGTATACATTCAACGTATTGCTCAGCTTACCAACAAAAGTAATCAGTTCAACCTTACAACAAAGCGTTATACTGCAGAAGAAATATCTGCTGTCTCCGAGGACGGTTCATATATCGACCTTTATGGCAAGCTTACAGACCGTTTTGGTGATAATGGTGTTGTATCGGTTGTAATAGGGAAAATAGAAAACGACGTCCTCCACATTGAACTTTGGATAATGTCCTGCCGTGTTCTTAAACGAGATATGGAGTTCGCAATGCTTGATGCTTTGGTTGACAGATGTAAAGAACAAGGCATAGAAGAGATACGAGGATATTACTATCCAACAGCAAAAAACAGTATGGTTAAGGAGCTTTATAAAACCTTTGGTTTTGAGCTCGTCAGTGATGACAACGGGAATACGGTTTGGAAACTAAAAACAAAAGGATACACAAAGAAGAACAGATATATTAACATCAATTAAGGAGAAATAACAATGAAAGAAACTGAAATTTACGAAAAGCTTTGCGAGGTATTTGAAGAAGTTTTTGATGAAGAAATAAAAGTATCTGCGGAAACAACCGCTGAGGACGTTGAAGATTGGGATAGTCTTTCTCACATAACACTTATAGCCGCAGTTGAAGAAGCCTTTGGTATTAAATTTAAGATGAAAGAAGTTTCTGCTATGAAAAACGTTGGCGAAATGGTTACAATTATAAAGGATAGGGCATAGGTCTTATGCATATGACGATTTTTAAGAGATTTCTTTCAAGTATACTTTGTATATCTTTGTTGGTTTGTGCCGTTTCCTGTGGTAACGGTAGTTCTACCTCTGACGAAAGCAAAAATACATCTTCCGAGCACGCTATCGATAGCACTGTAAGCGGTTCCGATAATTATAATTCGGAAGAAAGTAACGAAAACGTATCATCGTCTAACGATGATATAACAAGTGAAGCTGAATCGGAAGACGGAAGCTCCTTTGAAGAAACAAGAGACGACCTTTCTTACGAAGAAAGCTACGAAAGTGTCGACAGCAACGACAGCCAAGATGAACCCGTTAACACTGAGTCAAGATTCTCTCCTATAAGCCCCGAAGTTAACTTTGAAAAAGTATGGGAAAGCGGCAATATGGAGCTTTTCAATACAGACTTCCGTATGAGCGATGAACTGGCGGCAAAATTTGAAAGACAATTCGCTTCCTTTTCCAAAGCTCAGTCTGTTGCTCTTATAGAGCTTGATACAAATATGGCTTTCACTTTTTCAAAGGACACTAAAATTGCAACAGCCAGCGCAATAAAAGGGCCTATGGCACTCTTTGCTTATAAATGTATCGATGACGGTTTAATTAGCTGGGATACACTGAAAACATACCAAGCTTGGCATTATCAGGCAAATAGCACGGGCTGGGTTCAAAATTCGCCTTTCGGCACCGCTTTTAATGTAAAAACGCTTATGGACTATATGATAAGAATTAGCGATAACCAAGCTTATCTTATGATTAAAGAAATGGTTGGTCAAAGCGAGTTTGAAAAGATGATGGAATCTTTAGGTTCTACGCAAATTATACCTACCGGTAGCAACTGGGGATATATAACCGCTTGGGAGATGGCTGCCGTTTGGAGAGAAATATATCATTACAGCCTTATAAGTGATAGCGGCGCAGAATTGTTTGACAGATTTATGCACGCTCAATACAACTATATATATCGGGCAATACCCCAGTATGAGGCGGCCCATAAATCAGGTTGGAGCGGAAAAGCTTTCAATGATGCAGGCGTTGTTTTTGCAGATGGACATCAATACGTTCTGGTTGTTTTAATGGGACGCAATGGGGTAGAAGACCAAAGCAGCCACTATCAATTCAACGCTGTTACTCGGCTTTTGGCTGAGCTAATGGTTGAATACAACGCATATTTAGACGAAGGAAATGACCTCGATTCCTCCGAGGAAACCAGTAATGAGTGATGAAAAAATTTATTTCGTGGAATGTTAATGGCCTTAGAGCCTGTGCATCAAAAGGTTTTTTTGATTTTTTAAAAGAGACAGATGCCGATGTTTTTTGTATTCAGGAAACAAAAATGCAAAAATCACAGGCAGATTTCAGCTTTGAAGGATATAATGAGTTTTGGAACAGTGCCGATAAAAAAGGATATTCCGGTACACTTATACTTTCAAAAGAAACGCCCATAAATGTATTTTACGGTATAGACGGTAAATACAATGATGAGGGCAGGCTTATCGTTTTAGAGTTTAACGATTATTATGTTGCTACCAGCTATTCTCCCAACGCTCAGCCCGAGCTTAAACGCATTGATTATCGTATGCAATATGAAGAAGATATGAGGATGTACCTTTCAAACTTGTCGAGAATAAAGCCTCTTATTCTTTGCGGTGATTTAAACGTTGCTCATAATGAAATTGACCTTAAAAATCCAAAAAGCAACGTTGGTAATCCGGGCTTCTCATACGAAGAGCGCAGTTGCTTTTCCGCCCTGTTGAACTCAGGCTTTGTTGACAGCTTCAGGTATCTGTATCCGAATGCCGTGGACGCTTACACTTGGTGGTCATACCGGTCCGGAGCAAGAGCAAAAAACGTTGGTTGGAGGATAGACTATTTCGTTGTCTCTGAATCCATAAAATCAAAAATAATTGATAGCTTGATTTTTAACAATATTTTAGGCAGCGACCATTGTCCTGTTGGGCTTATTTTGGAGTTATGATATGCTTACCTTTGACGAAGCTGCAGAATACCTTGACGAAATTATCGATTCTACACCGAAAGAGCTTTTACGTTCTTTAAACGGTGGAATCTCTCTGGTACCGCAGTACCAAGCCGGCAGTCACGGCAATGGCCTTTGTGTGTTAGGTCAATATTTTTTCAATAGGCAAATGGGCAGATACATACTTTTGTATTACGGTTCTTTTTTGAGTCTGTACCGACACGCAAGTGATGAAACTTGGCGTAAACGCCTCAAAGAAGTATTAGTACACGAGCTAACCCATCACAACGAATCTTTAGCGGGTGTTCACGACCTTCAGGTTAAAGATGAAATACAGCAACATATATTTGAAACAACAGGTATTTTTACACCTACAAGTGATATCCAACTATTTAAAAAGGACAATTAACAATGAAAAAGTTTTACACAGCAAATATGAAGCTTATACACAAGTTTTTACTTAATCAAATAGCAATATCGTTGTTTGGTTTTATGACTATAATTGCTATGTCTTCCTTTGGGAAAACGGCAATGCTATTAACAACCTTTTTTGCAGCTGCTTTTTTTGCTAGCCTTCTTTACGATAGCGCTTGGGATGAAGGCGCAAGAGACAGAAACAAAATATCCAACGGCAGACTTACGGAACGTCCCCTGCACGGTGTTAAGGTTGCGTTGTTTTCTTATATTCCCACTTATATTTTTCTTGTCCCCTGCTTAGTTTTAAACGCTTTGTCTCTAGCAGGCGTGTCCGCTGTTGACGATGTGTTTGCTGTCTTTCTTGCCTTAAATATTTTTCTTTGCAACGGTATGTATCTTGGCTTCTCCAGAACGCTTGCGGGTTTTGTTCCTCACGCATACAGCTTCTTTTTTATAGCCTATCTCGTACCTGCAGTGTTAGCTTACGGTCTTGGTTACTACCTTGGCACAAAAGACGTACAATTAAAAACCTTCTTTGGTTTAGCTCCTACAAACGACGAGCCAAAAAAGAAGAAGCAATAAGTATTTTTACATCTCCGCCGTCATATATTTTTATAAAAAATGACGGCGGTGTGTTTTTATGAAATATAAGAATATTGCAATAACTTCGTTGGTTATTATTCTATTATTTGTGTTTATTATTGCATATTTTTGCTTTACATCCTTATCGGCATCTTTTGGGTATAAAAATACTTGGGATGAAACCGAATATTACAGTAGCATAAATCCGTCCATAACAATTATCGTTGATGCCGGTCACGGTGGAATTGACCCCGGAGCTGTAGGAAACGGACTTGTTGAAAAAGAGCTAAACCTTGCTGTTGCAAAAAAGCTTGAAGCGTTTATAAAGCTATCGGGCGCAAACGTCATCTTAACAAGACGGGACGATATTTTACTCGGCGACGGAGATACCGTAAGGCAGCATAAAACAAGTGATTTAAAAGAACGTATAAGGATAATGAACGAAACCGATAATTCATTATTCGTCAGTATTCATATGAACAAGTTTTCAGCTCCATTGGTTCACGGTATGCAAACCTTTTACGCATCAAAGGTACAAGGTAGTGACCTTTTAGCTCAAAAAATACAGGAAACTGTAAAACTGTTTGACAAGAGTAATAACAGAACAATAAAACCTGACGATAATAATATTTATATTTTAGAAAACGCAACGAAAACCGCAGTACTGGTTGAATGTGGTTTTATATCCAACGAAAAGGAAGCGGCGCTTCTTTCAAGCGATGACTATCAAAATAAAATTGCGTTTGCAATATATACAGGAATTATAAATTACATACAGGAGATGGGTTATGAAAACTCAGTTTATTTGCGGTAACTGCGAATACACAACCTCAAAATGGGTTGGGCGATGTCCTATGTGCGGTGAATGGAATAGTATGGTGGAAAAGCTTATTGAGCCGGAGGACAAGAAAAAAAGCCCACTAAAAAGAACCAACACTGATAAAGGGGCAAATTTAGCCTCCAAAGCAATGAAAATAAAAGACATAAGCTATTCCGATAGGTTTAGATTTTCAACAGGCATAGGCGAATTTGACCGTGTGTTGGGTGGTGGTATAGTTGAGGGAAGCGTTGTGCTCCTTTCAGGGGAACCCGGAATAGGGAAGAGCACCCTTCTTTTACAAATATGTGACTCCGTGGGTGCTTCTGCTGGTATACTGTATGTATCCGGAGAAGAAAGCGCACCGCAGATTAAGCATAGAGCCGAGCGCCTTGGAATAAGCTCCGAAAACCTTTCAGTATTATGTGAAACTGATATAAACACCGTCGCAACAGAAATAGAAGTAATTGCTCCTAAGGTTGTTATTATTGACTCTATTCAAACTATGTATGATGACAATCTAAATTCAATGCCCGGAACAGTAACTCAAGTAAAGCAAAGTGCTATGTGTATGATAAACGTAGCAAAAAACTTAGGTGTTGCTGTTATAATTGTTGGTCACGTTAATAAAGACGGCGCTATAGCAGGTCCTAAGGTTCTTGAACATATGGTTGACTCGGTACTGTACTTTGAGGGAAATAAACAACTTTTATATAGAATTATAAGAGCTGCCAAAAACAGGTTCGGTTCTACCAATGAAATAGGCGTCTTTGAAATGGGGGAAAAGGGACTAACTGAAGTGCCAAACCCTTCTGAAATGCTGCTTTCACAGCGCCCTCGCGGTGTTTCGGGTTCTTGTGCGGTATGCGTTATGGAAGGCACCCGCCCTATAATTGCGGAGATACAGGCACTAGTCAACAGTTCACCTACGCCATCACCTCGCCGTATGACCTCGGGTATCGACTATAACCGTTCAGCCTTATTATTAGCGGTATTGGAAAAGCGTTTGGGGCTTAAATTTTCCTCACTTGAGGTATATTTAAACGTCACCGGCGGCTTACAATTGTATGAAACAGCTAGTGATATGGCAACGGCACTGGCATTGATATCGTCGCTTAAAGATATTCCCATACCTGAGGATACTATTGTTTTTGGCGAGATAGGCTTAGCAGGTGAGTGCCGTTCTGTAGCCGGAATGGAGCTTAGAGTTAATGAAGCCATACGACTGGGCTTTAAAACCATAGCAGTCCCCGCACGTTCTGCACAAAAGTTGAAAAGTACTTATGACACAAAGGATATACAGATAGTTCCAATACGCGGTGTATATGATTTAAAGGGCTTACTTGGGATATGAAAACGATAATCTGTTCTCAAATACTGCCAAATAACATCAAAAACAACCTTTCAAGTGCAGGTTTTACCCTTGTTGAAGGCAGTTATTCTACAATTATTGAAAATGAAACAAAATATCATCCCGATATGCTTTACTTTAAAATGCTATCAAACAAGCTTCTTGTTTCAGATAAAATCAATTTTGTTCATAATTTAGACACATTTAAAATTGTAGAGAAAACCAGAACGCCACAAGGAGCAAAATACCCAAAGGATTGCGTGCTTAATTGTTTTCGTGCTAAAAATCATCTCTTTTGCGGCGGATATGTTGCAGAGGAGATTGTTGACGAATGCAAGCGAAGCAAAATAGAGATAATTAAAGTAAAACAAGGCTATGCAGCTTGCAGTACCGTTAAGGTTACAGACGAAGCTTTTATAACATCTGATACAGGAATTCATTGTGCACTAATAAAGCACGGCTACGATGCATTGTTGGTGTCAAACGAAGGTATAAAGCTAAATGGATACAGCAACGGATTCATAGGTGGCTGCGCCTTGGTAACAGAAAATATGGTAGCCTTTACAGGAAATATAAAAAAACACAAGGATTATGAAAATATTAAGGCTTTTACAGCTAATTATAATAAAACAATAGTAAATCTTAACACAGATACGTTATACGATTACGGAGGTTTTATACTGCTATAATAAAATGTATAACATCGTTTTACATAAGCACAAACTGTGAAAATTAAGTGTTTAAAGTGCAAAACTGCTTATTTTTATGTTTATATCACCTCTCCATTATACAAAATTTTCATTTTGTATAATGGAGTTTGTTTTTAAAGAGGGAGACGTTTTTGCATCTCCCTCTTTTCATTTATTGAAAATGGTCAAGAACGGACTGATATTCGTAAGACGGTAAATCAAATGCGTCCTTGGGTACGGTATCACTTATTTCCTCTACAAACGTATACAACAAAGATTTGTCAGAACTGGACTCAATGACTATAAGCTCTACTTCGCTGCTTTCGTTAAATATAAAGGTGTACTTATTATTGGAATGGTCATAATATTTTTCGTAAACAAGCTGTCTGTTTTCGTAAACACAAAAGCCGCTTTCATAAAAAATATAAACCTGTTCGGGATAGTATCTGTCAAAATCTTCCTCCGAATATTCCGTAAACAAAATCTTTTCAAGGTCGTGTCTTACCTCATATCTGGTTGTGCCCGAGAATAACTGTATATACTCCGTCCCATCCTCATAATCATATTTATAAAGATTCTCTCCGTTTTTGCGGTATTGAGTGCATTTATTAAGCGGATATCCTTCTTCTCTAGCGTGATACGTATATGAATACGTGAAATTATCTGATTGAAGCAAGTCGATATATTTTTTGCCATAAGAACCATCAGTTTCGTTCTTTATGCTGTAATCATAGTAAATATCAAGATTATAAGGTTCAACCTCCGGTTTTACAGGTTCGGGATCCGCTTCGGGTGTTTTACCTTTTAATATAGTTACAACGTCGGAAAACTCCTTGCTTATGAACTTTTTAGCTTCGTCATAATAATATCTATTTTCCAGTACGGCAATATCATAGTATTCACCGTTAAGTTTTATTGATGGTATATCGTCAGTTACCTTTTGAGACAGTGTCACGTCAGCATCGAAGGAAATATATATACTGTCCGTCGATACTTTGTAGGTAAAATCCCCTTCATTGGGTTTACAACTGAAGCTTACCTTCATATCGGATTCACCAACTGCGGTCATAAAATGCACCGATGCACTCCCGTCAGTCCCGGCTGCACAACCTTGATTTGTAGTTTCAATGTGTATTTCATCACCGACTAGAATATTAGCTGTTGTTTCATAAAGCTCTTGGTCGTTTGATTTATTTGATACTGTTTTACTTGCAAGAGTAAAAACATTAAATTCTCCGGTACCATCAAAGGCTTTAACTGTCATTTCAAAAAGCCTGTCATTGTTCTTTTTTATATAGGAATTATCTAAAATTATATAGTGAGCGTTGTTATCGTGTATCTTAAAGCTTTCTCTGATAAGCTTGTTATCATCAAAATAGCGTTTCCAAGTAAGATGCAGTTTTTCACCGCTTACAAGGTATGAAAAGTTTAAAACGTCATTAATAAACGAAGCATAAATTTTGTTTTCTGTTTCGATAAACAAATCGCAAATCTTATTTATGAGCGCTGTTGTGGTATCACTGTTAAGGCAAATTTCAACAGTATCCGCTTTAATATTTACACCGTGAAACTTGTATACCTCTTCTCCGTTTACATATTCACCTGCTTTAAATACTGCAACAACTTCTTCCTTCATTACTTCAAAAATCCCTTTTTCAGCAGCCCCTTTGTAATAAAAAGGCTTTTCAGCATATTCTCCAACGTCCATATAAAAGCTGTCGTTGTCGGCCACACAATAAAGATTTGCTTTTTGTGCAAAAGCATCTAAGTTGGTTGAAAGTTCAAAATTCAAGTCTTTTGTTAAGAGTAATGCTGTATTAAATTCTGCAGAATAGTCACTAAGATCTCTTTCGTACTCATAGTTTTTAACAGAAACAGAAATATCCGTTTTCTGACTTTTACCATCCGAAAACTCCGGTTTTGATAGACTACCAGGCGTACCAATTACGTTACTTAAAGCAAAAAAAACATTATCATAAAACTCATCAGAGGACGTGTTATAAAAACCTTTAATCCCTCCGATAAAGCTACCGCAGGAAAAAAATACAGACAGTACAGCTAACAACGTAGCGGCAAGCAATAAGACGGAACATATTCTTCTCATACTACTTTTCCTCCTTTAAACGGTTTTCTTCTTTTTTATAGCAGAATAACAAAGACTGACTGCAATTATTATAAGATTACAAAAAATTATTGCTGAACTTAAAGGCACATCTGCGCACGTTGATAAAACAAAGCCTATAACAAAAGCAATTAGAGAAAAGACAGTTGACAATATTACAGAGGATTTATAAGTTTTTGCTACCTTTAGGGACGCAACAACAGGAAAAACAGTAAGACTTGAAATCAAAAGCGTGCCTATAAGTTTCATTCCAACAACAACTGTTACTGCAGTTAAAACTGCAATTATAAGATTGTAATATCCTGTTTTTCCGCCTGTGGCCTTAGAAAAACCTTCATCAAAGGTAACGGCAAAAATCTTATTATAAAATAAGCAAAATACAGCAATAACAATGGAACACATTACAACACTTAGAATAAAGTTATCCTTTATTGCAAAAATACTGCCAAACATATAACTATTATAATCGATACTCTTACCACCCGAAAGCTTTGAAGCGAAAATACCCAGCGCCATAAAACTACCTGAAACGACCGCTACCGCAGCATCGCCGTTAATCTTGCTGTTTTGCCTTATCTGTAACAAGAAAAAAGCGACTATTATTACAATAATCAATGATATTTCCATACTTGCAAAATTAAATGCAGAAGCCACAGCTAAAGTGCCAAAACTAACGTGAGAAAGTCCATCTCCAAGCATAGAATATTTTTTAAGTACAATTTCAACACCAAGAATTGCCGTGCAAACAGATATCAAGATACCTACTATAAAAGCATTTCTTGAAAAACTCTCTGTAAATATACCGGAAAGGTTCTCAAAATTCATTATCATTCCCCTTCCTGAACAAATTTTTTATAAGTATCAGTTTTTATATAATCTGAAGCGGAACCAAAAAACTGAACACCGTCTCCAAGATGTAAAACCTTGCTGCAATACTTAACGGCAGTTCTTATATCGTGAGAAACCATAAGTATTGCCATACCGTGATGAGTGTTTAGATGACAAATCAAATTGTAAAAGCCGTTTGTTGTTGCAACATCTAAACCCGTAACAGGTTCATCAAGCAAAACAAGCTTTTCTGCGGCACATACCGCACGAGCTAACAAAACACGCTGCTGTTGCCCACCGGAAAGCTCAAGATACGAGCAGTTTTTGATTTGCGTAAGCCCCAACAAACGTATAGCATCATCAGCCTTACATTTTTGTTGTTTGGAGTAAAAGGGGCTAAAAAATTTTTTACCAACAAAGCCCGACATAACAACTTCTTTCACAGATGCAGGAAAGTTTGCTGCAACGTTAAACTTTTGAGGAAGAAAACCTATATCGCTTTTGGTTAAACCGTATAATTTTATACTTCCTCCTGCAATGGGCAATAAACCAAGTATTGCGTTGGTAAGTGTAGACTTCCCCGCCCCATTTTCGCCAACTATGCAAACAAAGTCTCGCTCCTCCACATCAAAGCTTACGTCTTTTAGTATTTGTTTATCTTCATAAAAAACAGAAAGGTTTCTGCATTCTAAAAGCTTATCCATTTATAAGAGCCTTTCTTAGATTAATAACGTTCGATTCCATTAAAGAAACGTAGCTAACACCGCTTTCAAACTCATCTTTGGTTACGTTATGAGCACTGTGAAGAAGCAAAGGCGTAACACCGGTTTCGGTTACAAGTGTATCAACAATAGAATTGCCGGAAAGTTCTTCATAAAAAACATACTTAACGTTGTTTTTTTCTATACTGCTAATCAAAGCTTTAATCGCCGACAGGCTTTCAATCTGAACATCAGAACAGCTATTAAACGGCGCTATGTATTCAAATCCATACTCGCTGACAAAGTGCGAAAAAGCAAATTTACCGCTAAAATATAAACATCCACCGTTAGCTTCATCGGATATTATTCTGATGTCATTATCAATTTTTCTAAGCGAAGCGGCATATTTTTCGTAATTTGCGGCGTAGTAATCTTTATTTTCGGGATCTATTTGACAAATGCTTTCATAGATAGTTTCAAGCATTGTCAAAGCATACATCGGATTGGTCCATAAATGAGGATCAACGTTATCGTGCTCGTGATTGTGTCCTATATGTTCATCTTCACGATGTAAAACTATATTTGAAGAAAGATTTATAACGCTGACAGAAGAATCAATAGAGCTTAAGACGCTATCAACCCAAATTTCCATCCCGGGACCTGTATAAACAAATATATCACACTTATTAATCGTCCTGATATTGGACGGCGTAAGCTCAAAATTGTGGCTGTCAGCGCCCGGTGTTAAAAGTAATTCCACACTTCCCTTTTCACCAACAATGGCACGAGCAAAATCATACTGAGGAAAAAGAGTGGCCACAACAGATAATTCACCATTATCGGGCTTATCGCCTTCATTTGTGCAAGAACAAACGCAAATTAAAATTGAAAATATAATAAATAAAACAAAAAACTTCTTAATTACTTGCATTTGCAACCTCCGCAAACACCGTAAAACACTGTACGAGTGCTATCAATATTAAGGTTATGATCACAAGAGAGATGGCTTTGCAGTCCCTCCAGCAGATGACAGTCGATGTGTTGTACATTCTTGCATTTTGTGCAAATAAAATGACAGGTGCCGCTACCGGAATGGTCATCAGAGCAATACTTAAAACAGGCACTGCTCTTACCGTCAAAGCTGAATTTTATAAGCACTCCATCCTCAACCAATCTTTCCAGCCTTCTGTAAATAGTTGCACGGGATATACCGCTGCAGCGAATGTTGTCACACACCTCATCGGCTGTAAAATGCCCGTTTTTATTATTTTCAAAAAAGCTTATTATCAGGCTCTCTTGCCTTGTATTATATCTTTGTTTAGACTCGCTGTTTGTCATAACATTACCTCAGCCGAAATTGAAACTAAGTCTTAATTTACTATATAAGTATACATCCGTTAACAGGCTTTGTCAAGTCTATTAACGGATGTATTGGGTTTTAATGTATAGAAATCAAGTTTAATGCCTTATATTTGATTTATTTCAACAAATAGTGCAGCATTTTTTCAGGGTTTTCTAAAAACTGTTTTGTTATTTGATAATGTTCCGTGTCCTTATAATGCACTTTTTTAAGCCCGTTTTGTGAAAACTCAAAAACGTCTGCCTCAGGAAAAGCCATCAATATGGGCGAATGTGTTGCGATAATGAACTGAGAGTCCTTCTTTACCAATTCGTCAATTTCCACCATCAAGGTGAGCAATCGCATAGGAGAAAGGGCGGCTTCAGGCTCATCTAAAATATATAATCCATTCCCTCCAAAGCGATTCTGGACAATGGATAAAAAGCTTTCTCCGTGGGATTGGTTGTGCAGGGAAACTCCACCGTAGCTCTCTATTATAGGTCGACTTAAGCCGGGAGAATTATCCATATTATCTATATTTGTAGCAACGTTGTAAAGACTCTCCGCCCTTAAGAAAAAACCGTCCTTGGCGTAATCACGGCCGATAAGACTTAAATGATCACATAATTCCGAATGAGTTTTATTGGTAGAAAAGTTGAAATTCTTTGTTCCTCCTTCGGCGTTGAAACCATAAGCTATAGCTATAGCCTCAATCAAGGTTGATTTGCCTGTTCCGTTCTCGCCGACAAAAAACGTTACGTTAGAAGAAAAAGACAACTGTTTTTTCTCTGACAAATATTTTATAACAGGTAAATTGTGTAAATAGGAGTGTTTATCTATATTGTTATCAAATTCGATACCGCTTATGTATTTAGCCAACATTACCCAAGCGCCTCCTTTACCTGCATAATCACTTATGGCTTAATATGAAATTGTTATTACAAGCTCTGGATTTGCGTCAGTTGCCGAAAGGATTAACTTAACCAGCTTATCGTAATAGTTTCCAAGTCTGTCAGAAAGGATTGAAAAGCTTTCAAAATTCAAATGCACGCCTTTAACAGAAGTTAGTACATCGT
>JAZSLS010000136.1:0-14276 GCA_045535465.1 Eubacteriales bacterium | reverse complement strand
TTTGTTAATTTTACCAAAAGACGCCCACTATTTTTAGACAAAAAAGCCCCCTTGTTTCTGTCAAATTAAACAAAAACAAGGGGAAAAACAATTATTTGTTTTCAAGAAGCCTTACAAGCATTGGGATGGATGCCTCAAAATCCACACCGTAGCTGCGACTATCGGGGTTTTCCGTAGTTTTTGCTATACAATCTACCGTGTAATCAACAGCAATTTTCAAAGCAGCTTCAAGACCTAAATCGTTCATTAAACCGCCTACAAGACAAGAGGTGAATATATCACCGGTGCCGTGGTAGCTAACAGGAAGGTGTGTGTTAAAATAGGTAAAGAAATTATCAGTTTCGGAATTGTAGGACATTACGCCAAGACGGCCCTTTTCAAAGCTTACACCTGTTATAACAGCCTGCTTACAACCGAGAGCGCAAAGCTTGCGGAGCATATCCTTAATATACGCCTCATCATAATCAGAACCGACATAGGGTACGCCAAGCATATAAGACGCTTCCGTAAGGTTAGGTACTATAACGTCTGCCTTCCCGCAAATACCTGCCATACTTTTTGCAAACTCCTCGGTAAAACCGGGATAAAGCTTACCATTGTCAGCCATAACAGGGTCAACGACCACTAAAGCGCCATCCTTTTTGTAGGTATCAAACATCTCTCCTACCAGCTTAAGCTGCTCAAAGGAACCGAGGTAGCCCGTATACACCGCATCGTAGTTTATATTTTCTTTTTGCCAGTGTTTAATTATAGGCTGTATATCGTCGGTAAGGTCACGGAAAGTATATCCGCGGAACATAGTATGAGTAGAAAGCACCGCAGTAGGCACAACGGCACATTCAACACCCATAGCAGATATTATGGGTAAAGCAACGGTAAGAGAACACTTACCAAGGCAGGATATATCCTGAACAGACACAATCCTCTTCATTTAAAACACTTCTTTCATTTGTTAGGTTTATTTTTGTGAAGATTAATAATAACATAAATTCCTGCAAAAATCAATACACTAAAAGAAATAATTAAATACATTATTTCGGTCGAAACCGGCTTATCGAACACATAGATGTTTGAATCCACCACATCTCTTAATATTTTAACTTCTTCCTCGCTCACACCGTTTTTTACAAGCTCTTTAAAAGCACCGTTCATAGCGTGCTTGCGCATAAGTGCCGTGCCATAAGTTCCCGGCAAAAAGCCTATAAAATTACGAAGCCCCTCCCCAAACTGGGATATAGGCATATAAGCACCGCAAATGAAACCGTACATCGAGCTTACTATCGACCCCACTGCAGATATCTGTCCCTGACTTGTCAGAAAATGATTTACAGCGGAAGATAAAGCCGTGCCGAACATAACCACTATAAAAATATCAAGCATTAACAGCAAAACGTCTGTTACGGAAAGATACCACCCAATTACGGCAAGGTATATAAAGCCAACGCCGCAAGCAAAAAAACACACAAGCATTGTAGATATTGCCGTGGAAATATAATACGACGCTGCAACAATACCACTGCTGACAGGTGTCATAGCTATGTCGTCTCTTGCTCCGCTTACCTTGTCCTGCACCATAAGCATATTAGAACAAAAAGCTGTGGTAACACAACAAACAGCAAGCAAAGAAGACAAAAGCTGACCACCTACCAAACCGCTCATAAGCCTTTCAGGAATAACTGTATCGCCAAAGCCTTGTGCAAAGCTTTCTTCGTAAACATTTGCAAGAAAAGTAACGTATAGCACAAGCAGTATAAGAGGAGTTATTAAAGACGTAAGAAACAACCCCTTGTCCTTGAAAAACAGCTTACAATTACGAATCACCAAACACTTAAGATTTTCCATTATTCATCCCCCAATTCCGGCTTTTTGCCTGTCACCGCAATGAAAACGTCATCCATTTTCCCTTTTGTTATTTCAAAATCTACAAAAAGGTCGGGGTTTTCTCTTATTAGCCTTGCAGCCTCCGACGTATTTGCAACGTACAAACGATACGCTGACTGTACTGTCGTATATGGAAAGCCCAAGGCCTTAACCTGCTCCTCGGAAACACCATATAAAGTGATATGGTCCTTAGTGTAAATATTTTTAAGCGCTAAGGGGGTACCCTCCGCAACAACGTTGCCGCTATCCAAAACAACTATATAATCGGCATCCGCCGCTTCTTCCATATAATGGGTGGTAAGAAAAACGGTTACCCCCTTTTCCCTGCGAAGCTTTTCTATCACAGACCAAACCATACTTCTTGTTTGAGGGTCAAGCCCCGTCGTAGGTTCGTCAAGCACGAGAATCTCGGGCGAATGCAACAAAGCTCTTGCAATATCAACACGTCTTTTTTGACCGCCAGACAACTTTCCTACCGGACGAGCGAAAATTTCTTCAAGTGAAAACATAGCAGAAAGCTCCTTTATGCGTTCATCGTATTCCCTGCCCGTTATACCGTAAAGCGCTGCCTTGTAACGCAGATTGTCGTTAACCGTAAGAGACTTATCCAAATAAGAGTTTTGAAACACAACGCCCAAGCTGCGTTTTGCAAGGTCGGGGTTTTTATCTATATCTGCTCCGTTTATAATAACCGTACCTTCGTCTTTGGCAAGTCTGCCGCACATTATGGAAATTGTGGTGCTTTTACCCGCACCGTTAACCCCCAAAAAAGCAAACAGTTCACCTCTTTTCACCTTAAAGCTAATATCGTTTACCGCTTGTATCTTATCAAAAGCCTTTGATAAAGACTTTATTTCTATAATTGTGTTGTCACTCATTAAAAGCTCCTCCTTTTTTGATATCAATATGATATCATATTGTGGAAAATATGTCAATACATATTTTAAATTTTAAAAAGTTGGGTTATTTTTAACTATTGATTAATGCAAAATACGGTGCTATAATTCTTATGTTTTTGAAAAACATTTGAGGAGATAACAAAATGGACGGGTTTTATTTAAAACCAAAGCTTTTTACAGCCTTAAAAGGATACACCAAAGAACAAGCTGTTAAAGACGTAGTTGCAGGGGTTATAGTTGCAATTATAGCTTTACCTTTATCAATCGCTCTTGCCATAGCTTCGGGTGTTGAGCCTGCAAACGGTATTTATACGGCTATCGCCGCAGGCTTTATTGTTTCCCTGCTGGGCGGCAGCAGAATACAGATAGCAGGTCCCACTGCGGCTTTCGCAACCATCGTTGCGGGCATCGTCGGACCTGAAGGAGATATGGGCAGGCTGTTTCTTGCCACGCTTGTTGCGGGTATTATACTTATTTTGCTTGGCGTTTTAAAACTGGGAAAGCTTATAAAATTCATACCGCACACAATCACCACAGGCTTTACTGCAGGTATTGCAGTTACCATTTTAATAGGTCAGCTTAAGGACTTTTTCGGACTTTCCTACGGCGAAGGCATTAAGCCCATAGAAGCCTTTGAAAAACTCGAAGCCAACATTGACGCTATCGGCACGTTCAGTTGGCAAGCTATGGTTGTTGGGTTGGTTTGCCTTTTGATACTTATTATTTATCCGAAGTTTGAAAAACGTGTTCCACCCTCCCTTATAGCAGTTATAGCAGGCGCACTTATGGTTAAGTTTATTCCGGGCTTGGATGATAACGTTTTTACCATTGGCGACTTGTATGAGATACCTATGGGGCTTCCCAAGCTTGATTATTCAGGCGTAGATTTTAGTCTTTCTGCAATAAAAGACGTGCTTCCCGATGCTTTTACCATTGCTATCCTTGCAGCAATCGAGTCTTTACTTTCTTGCGTGGTTGCAGACAAAATGGTAAACAGCAAACACAACTCCAACGCAGAGCTGGTTGCACAGGGTGCAGGCAATATAGCCTCAGTTTTGTTTGGCGGCATCCCCGCAACCGGAGCCATAGCAAGAACTGCTGCTAACGCTAAAAACGGCGGCAGAACCCCAATTGCAGGTATGGTTCACGCTTTAGTCCTTTTGCTTGTGCTTTTGTTCCTTATGCCTTACGCAAAGCTTATTCCTATGCCGACCATTGCCGCCATACTATTTATAGTTGCTTATAATATGAGCGAATGGCGTGAGATGAAAAAAATCATTACCTCTTCTCCTGTAACGGATATAATAATTGCAGTAGTTACCTTCCTGTTTACGGTAATATTCGATTTGGTTATTGCCATTGCAGTAGGTATGGGACTTGTGATTATATTCCTTATCGTAAACAAGATCAGAAACAAACAGAGTAAGTAAATAAATGTAAAAACGCAGCTCATAGCGAAAACAAACTTGCTCTTTCCGTGCCCTGCGGAAATAAGAACCAATAAATCCAAAATGCCTCTCGTAGTGTAACGGGAGGCATTTTCGTTTCGATGAGTTGTATTTTATTCAAGGCGCTTTCACGAAAAATCGCCTCACTTTTCACGCTATGTATCAGTCTGTATACTTAGTCTACGCATTGAGCGCAGCTATTATCTACTGCTTTTTTTATTTTTTACAAGGTTTTTGTCTTAAAATGTTGCATTATTTAAACCAAGTGGTATAATTGAAATGAGAAAGGAGTGGGTTTATGTTTATAAAACTTTTTGTACTTGCTTTGATTTTTGGATTAATATCGCCATTAGCAGCTTATTTATTTCTTCTTTACAATGAAAAAAAGCACGGAAGGACGCATTTTAAAACCGTGCTCAAGCGTATTATATTGGTAGAGCTTTGTTTGGCACTTCCCTTTTCTTTAGGCGTTTTTGCTGTTAACGGGTATGTTAAGCACATTGGCGGTAAAAGAATAATTTCGCCCGAGCAGGCAGCAAAGCTTGAGGACGTAGACTGTATCCTTGTACTGGGCTGTCTTGTTTACAGCAACGGAACTCCCTCTGACAGTCTTGCAGACAGGCTTACGGTTGCAATTGACCTTTACAAAAGCGGCGCAGCACCAAAGTTTATAATGAGCGGTGACCACGGCAGAACACAGTATAACGAGGTTCAGGTGATGAAAAACTTTGCCATAGAAAGAAACGTTCCGTCAGAGGATATTTTTATGGATCACGCAGGTTTTTCTACCTACGAAAGTATTTACAGAGCAAAAGAGGTTTTTTGCGCCAAGAAAATTATTATTGTTACCCAAAAGTATCATCTTTACAGAGCATTATATATTGCAAAACAGTTAGGCATTGAAGCTTACGGCGTAAGCTCTGACCTTAATATTTACATTAATCAAGCCGACCATAGCGCAAGAGAGGTGCTTGCAAGAGTAAAGGATTGCATTACCGGCATATTCAAACCTGCGCCGACCTACTTAGGTGAAAAGATACCCCTAAGCGGCAACGGCAACGTTACCAACGATTAGAGGGGGAATTTATGCCCAATAAAGCTTTTTTGGAAATAACTAACCGTTGCAATCTTGCTTGCTCCTTTTGTCACGGTACAAAACGCACACCATCATACATAAGCGAAGCTGATTTTTTAGTTGCCGCAAAAAGGCTTCGTTCGTTTTGTGACTACCTTTATTTTCACTTAATGGGTGAGCCGCTGTTGCATCCTAAACTCGATAAGTTTTTCGATATCGCCTATGACCTTGGCTTTAAGGTAATTATAACCACCAACGGCACCTTGCTTAAAGAAAAAACCGACGTATTATTAAAGGCAAAAGCGCTGCACAAGGTTAGCATTTCCTTACACGCCTACGAAGCCAATGCGTTGCCTTTTTCGCTTGACGAGTATTTGGAAAAATGTTTTGAGTTTTGTGATAAAGCCTCAAATGCCGGAATAATTTCGGTTATGAGATTATGGAACGTTAACGGTATGGATGCACTCAATGAAAAGATACTTGAAAAAATGCATAGCTTTTTTGACGAGGAAGAAACGCTGAAATGGCAAAGTATATACAGCGGGTACAAAATACGTGACAAGATATTTTTGGAATGGGGTAAGCTATTTGACTGGCCCGATATTAACGGCAAGTATTTTAGAAATGACCACAGCTGTTACGGGCTGCGTGACCAGGTAGGTATTTTGTGTGACGGAACGGTCGTGCCCTGTTGTCTGGACGCTGACGGCGCTATCCCTTTAGGTAACATTTTACAAACGCCGCTTGAGGAAATATTAGCAACAGAGAGAGCAATTGCCATTAAGAATTCATTTATAACAAAAAAAGTTACGGAACCGCTTTGTCAAAGATGCGGGTATGCCTGTAAAAACAGTAAATAGTTGCAATAATATGTAAAAATATCTTGAAATAGCACATATTTTGTGATATAATGCTCCCATTGCGTAGGCATAGCCTATGACTATAATATTCTCTAGGAGGATTACTATGATAACTTGTCCTAATTGTAACAAGAGCTTGAGTGATGACGTCAAATTCTGTGACAGTTGCGGTGCTTCTGTACAAGAAACTGTTTTCTGTCCCGGTTGCGGCACAAAGGTTGCTGCGACCTCCGACAACTGCCCTTCTTGCGGTGTTTCTGTTTCCGAACCCGTTCAGGCCCCTGCATATGACGAGGTAACACCCGTACAGGAAAGCGGCACAAACGAAAAGAAGCCTTTCCCCATCCCCAAGAAGATTTTAATTCTTGGCGGTGCCGCTATTGCTCTTCTTATCGTCATAATTGTTTCCATAGTTCTTATAGTTAGCGGTGGCGGTGCAGACGTTCCCGGTAACATAGTTTATATTCAGGATGATGAGATGATTATGTCAGCTAAAAAGCCCTGGCAGGTAACTGACAGACTTTTCTCTTACTCCCCTTCCAACTCTCAGGTTGCTAACCGTGTTTCCGCAATAAGCGCAAAAACTTACATTAGCACCGAAGCAGACCTTATCTTCTTCCCCGACAGAAGCCTTGATGGCGGATTTTACAGCTCCGGCGGATATGATATTTACTACCGTAAGCTTAGCGGCAAGGGTGAAGCAACAAAGGTTGACTCTGATATTACAGACTACAAAGTTAACAAGGCCGGTACTACCGTTTTCTACCGTAAGGACGGTAACCTCTACAAGTATTCCGTAAAGAAGGACGAAAAAGAAAAGATAGCCAGCGACGTTTCCAGTTTTTGGATTTCTAAGGACAGCAAAGTTCTTTACAAGACTCACGAAGATGGCGTTTATTACTACAACGGCAAGGAAAAGGAAAAGGTTGCAAGCGAAGTAGAAGAAATGTTATATCGCTCCGACGACCTTAAGACCATCTACTACGTAAAGGAAGACTCCGTTTATAAGCAGGTTGTGGGCAAAGATAAGGTTAAGCTTGTTTCTGACGTTTCCGATGTTAGCGATATATACAATAACAATACTTTTTACTTTGTCAAGACCGAAACCGTTGAAAAGCCTATGATGGACTTCGTTACCGATGACATAAACAGCATATCTGATGCTTATGAAAAGGCACAGAAGGAAAGCCTTAAGTCCGAACTTAAGGAAGCTAAGCTTGAACTTGAAGTAAACACAATATATTTTTATAATGGTAAAGAAGCTATTAAGGTTTCCGATAACGTTAAGAGCGTAACTGAAGCCTCCGAGGAAGCTGCTGTTGTAGTATACACAGCTTATGACCTTGACGCTGCAAAGGTTAAGCTTTCCGAAATTAACGTTTATTCCGCAAATTACGAAATTAGAAACGCTATTACCGAAAGCGCCACCTACTTTACTGCAGTTAAAGAAAACGTTACTGAGCTTGCAGTTGAAAATATAAGCAACGTGGAAATCAACGATAACGGTACTAAAATATTCGTTATCAGCGTTGCTGAGAAGGATACCGAAGATGATTATCCCGTTACAGAAACCTCCTCTGCCAGTTATGAAAGCGTTTCTGAAAACACAGGCGATTTGTACCTTATCAATATTAAGAGCGGTAAGGTAGGCAAGGCAGAGCTTTACGACAGTGATGTTTATTATCAGGAGTGCAAGTTCCTCACCAACGATAAGTTTGCTTACTACAAGGACTACAGCGAAAATGACGGCGAGCTTTACATCAATAAGGAAAGAATAGATTCCGACGTATTTGACGTTTCCTATTCTGAGCTTCACGATAAAATCTTTGTTATAACCGACTACGACGAAGGCACTTACACCCTTAAGACCTTAAAGAAGGGCAAGACCGTTAAGATTGCTGACGACGTAGACACCTACACCGTTGCCCCCAACGGCACCGTTCTTTACATTACCGATTACAGCGACACCTATTATAAGGGTGAGCTTCGCTCCTGGAATGGTAGTAAGTCTAAGAAGATTGCTGACGACGTTGCCGGTATTGTTGAGTACGGTTACTATACCGAAGACTAGTTTAAACACTTACAAAAAAACGATAGGCTTTTTGCCTATTATTCAGAGCAAAAACAAACCTTGCTTTGGGGCAGCCGCACGTGAGCGGCTGCCCTTTTCGTATATTATGTGCTCGATTATGCCAAAAATGCCAAAATTTCAGCGACACTCAAAAATGCGTAAAAAGAGCAAAAAGCGGCATAAAACGGGCGAAAATCGATATAATAAACATCCGCCCGCATAGCGGGCGGATGTTTATTATACTGCGTTAAGCCTGTAAGATGCAATATATTCTACACCGTCATCCGATATTAGCTTCGGCTCGTCTTGCACAAAGTTAATGTTTAGATTGTTTTCTTTTGCGGTGAGCGCAAAATGGCAGAGTGCTATGCCCATATCGATCATCTGCATATCAAGCTTTCCTTCGTGTCCAAAGCCTTTACTACGCTTGAGATAAAAGTGAGCAGTATGATCCGCTACAACAATGCGCCAAGGCTGCTTATTTACTGCCGAAGGAGCACGTCTTACCATTTCCAAAGGCTCAGCAAATTTGCCTGCCTTTTCTTTTGCAAGGGGGTTATCAAACGAGCCGTCAAAGAACAGTTCCTCAAAGGGCAGTCGCTCATCGGCTTTGATTGCTTTTCGCATCATAGTTTCCCTGATGGACATTTTCTTTGCCGTGTAGCCAATGGGTGTGGCACAGGGCATCATTTCATTTTCACCAAGGTCCATTGCCTGTTCAAAGGCGGAGCGATTCATCGTACCGCCAAGCCATACGGTACCAAGACCCAGCGACTGTGCATACAAAACAAATTCCTCAAAGGAATATCCAAACGCAACGCTTGCTTGCGGTACGTTTTCAATTTTCCCGCCTACATACAAATCTGTACCGCTTACAACGGGACAGGTTAGTCCGTCTTTCTCGGCGTCAAGAAACTTGAACTTGACCGGAATGTTAAAGGGGTTTTGAATCGCATTCGCAGAAGTCAAAAGTTGTTCCTTTGTACTTCCATCCAGCGCTCTGCCGTCATAGGTGCGAACGCTTCTTCTTTTGTTTATCAGTTCTGCAATATTGTTCATTCTTCGACCTCTTTCAAAAGTATCTTATAAAGAATTTTATAAAGCTGCAAGCCTTCCTCAGCAGTAAGGTTTGTGCAACCGGCAACCTTTGCGGGAATGTCTACCGCCTTTTCCTTTAGCGCCTCACCGCTGTCGGTAAGGAAAACGCTGACCGAGCGCTCATCGGTGGTGCTCCGTTTACGCACAACATAGCCTTTCGCTTCAAGGCTTTTGAGCACGGGAGTCATTGTTCCCGAATCAAGAAAAAGCTTTTCGCCGAGTGCCTTGACGGTGATCTCCTTTTCTTCCCATATTACCATCATAGTGATGTACTGCGTATAGGTGATGTCAAGCTCGTCAAGATAAGGACGGTACATTTTGACCACCTCACGTGCGGCAGCATACAGAGGAAAGCAAAGTTGATTTTCAAGCTTCAATGCATCATATTTTGAAAAGTCCATTATTATCACCGAAAATTAAAATTTGATTTCACGGGATGCTTCTGTAAAGGAACAGATCTGTGCCACCGCGTTTTTGAGATAATATACCTCGGTATTGCCATCACCGGCAGCGTACATTGCTTTGAGGTTGGGATACGCATCTAACATATGTTCCTGTGCTTTGATGTTATCATCAAGCACCGCTTCGGCAGTAACACGAACCCATCTGCCGTCCTGTGCCATTGCGCTGATCTCAACCTTGGGATTTGCTTTCATCTGCTGTGCTACCGCTTTTACTTTACCGGTCTGTATGTAGAGCTTATCATCATACAGATCAACCGTGCCGAAGGGACGAACTCTCGGTTGATCACCCTCTACGGTTGCCAAATAATACACTTCACAATTCTTCAAAAATTCATATACTTCTTCCATCGTTTTACACTCCTTATTTCGTTATGATCTTGGCTGCAAAAGCAAAAACGTCTGCAAGGTCTTTTTCATTTGGTCTGCCTTTGTGAATTTTTGCAAATTCACCACGGCAATGGAATTCCTCGTCCGCAACCTCAACGCCAACTGCCTTTGCCACCTTTGACACAGGCTTTTTTATGGATTTCATCATCGCAGACGTACCGAAGCAGACGATCTTGCCAATGTTATCTTTATTGATGACGATAAAATCCTTTACCGCCTGATCAACGTCGAATGCGTAATAGGAGCAACCAAGGAACAGAACGTCTGCCTTTTCTTCAAGCGGCACGGACACGTCCTTCGCCTCCACTGCGACCGCCTCGGCAACTGCCTCTGCTAACTTCTTTGTATTTCCCGAACGAGTATAGTAACGAACTGCTATCTTCATATTACAAGCACTCCTTTATCGCAGCCTTCAGTTTTTTCATATCGGTAGGCTCAAAGCGAGCGACGCTCTCGCCGCCCCTGTCAATGAGAAACTTGGTGAAATTCCATTTTACCTTGCCGTTGTTCTTATAATCCTTGTCCATCTTTTTTGCTATTCCCGACATCACAAGTGCCATAGGAGACTTTCCCAAAACCTTCAAATTTTGTGTTCTCGGTAAGCCATTTGTAAAGCGGAATGGCGTTCTCCCCGTTTACGTCCACCTTTGCAAATTGAGGGAACGTGATGCCAAAGTGACCCGTGCAAAAGGTGTGGATTTCCTCATCACTTCCCGGTGTTTGCTCACCAAACTGATTGCAGGGGAAATCGAGAATTTCAAAGCCCTGCGCCGAAAACTCCTCGTACAGTTCCTGGAGTTCGGTATATTGCGGCGTGAATCCGCATCCCGTTGCGGTGTTGACGATCAGCAACACCTTCCCCTTGTACTCCTCAAGAGATACCTCGCTGCCGTCCATTTTCTTAACCTTAAATCGTATGCGTTCATACCGCACCTCCAACAGCATCAACTCAATTCAATTGGACTCAATTAATTATAACATAGACGACTATCTCTGTCAATAGTATGAGACGTGTTTAAGCCTTTATGTAAAATATGCATATCGCTACAAAAAATGGAAAGAATAACTTATATCAAATAAACGGAGGTAATGAAATGTTTAAACACGAAAAGATGCTTTTTCATCCTGTAGCAGTTGAGAAACCAAATCCGCAATATGCTGCACTTTTGCAGGAACAGCTTGGTGGCGGTAACGGTGAGCTTAAGGCGGCTATGCAGTATATGTCCCAAAGCTTTAGAATCAAAGACCCTGAAATTAAAGATTTATTTCTCGATATTGCCGCAGAAGAACTCGGTCATATGGAGATGGTGGCACAGACCATTAACCTGTTAAACGGTCACGACGTTGATGCTGAAAAGGTACCGTCCGGTGAGATTCAGTCCCACGTGCTTTTAGGTCTTAACCCAGGTCTTATTAACGCTTCAGGTTATTCTTGGACGGGCGACTACGTAACGGTTACAGGTGATTTGTGTGCAGACCTCTTAAGCAATATCGCATCCGAACAGCGCGCAAAGGTGGTTTATGAATATCTTTACCGCCAGATTGATGACAAAAAGGTGCGTGAGACCATCGACTTCCTTTTAAACCGTGAGGAAGCACACAACCAAATGTTCCGCAATGCCTTTAACAAGGTACAGAACTCCGGCTCTAACAGAGATTTCGGCACGACCAAAGCCGCTAAAATGTATTTTTCTATGTCGGATCCCGGTCCTAACGCATTTGCCACGGGTGATACAAAGCCCGTTTCCTTTGAGTAATAACAAAACGCCGCTGAGTGTATAGATCCATCTCAGCGGCAATTTTTATGCTCCTATAAACGCATACACGATAACAACAATGATAACTGTGGCAATAACCAAACGCAAAATGATAAACGGAATGATAAGCGTTCTCCTTGCCGCCATTCGCTTATAGTTTGGTTTTGATAGCAGTCCGAATGCGATATAACCAATCACGCTCGCAATGCTGACAGCGTACAAATACGGCCATTGCGTAAAGTAGTTTACGATTGCAAACACGGTTGCAAGGGCCAAGCAAGCCATAGCGCACCAATAGAATTTACGGCTCTGTGCTTCGTCAAGCAATCGTTTGTTTTCAATATCGGCGTCGGAGATCAGTTCGTCTATGCTGATTTTGAATAGGCTTGACAATTTTTTCAGGCTATCGATACTCGGGTAGCCCTTGTCGGTCTCCCATTTGGAGATCGCTGTCCTTGTGACGTAGATTTTTTCCGCAAGCTCGTCTTGTGTCAGGTTGTTGTCGATTCTTAGCTTTTTTAATTTTTCACCAAAAGTCATAATGGTTCCTCCTTACTTTTGTGATCCCATTATAACGCTAAAGCCCGATCAAGTCACGACACTATCCGTCACATCAGCGTTTTTTATAGATGACAAGCTCGGGATTTTCACCGTTTGCTCCGTAGGTGCAGACAAGCAAAAAATCCATATTTGCGGCAATCCCGAAACAACGGTCTCCGCCGAATTCACATTCAAGCTGACTGCCGAGGTAGGTTGCGTTATCATCAAGAAATTTGACCTTTTGTCCGTTTGGCAACGTATATTCCAAATTGATAAAACTACCCGACAATACGTTAAGATTTTCTACCTTGGGCAAGCCCTCAATATGAAACAGGGTGTTAAATTCGTGGATCAGCTGTGCCTTAAATTCTTCAAATTTTTCTTTTCCGCCAAGTTCTCTATATTTCTCGAAAAAGTCGAGGGTGTATTCACCGTCTGCATAGCACCATTTGCAGTAATCCTCGTTAAAAGCACCGTCTTTTTCCTGACTGACATTACTGTCATCAATAGGCATCCCGCAACACTCACAAACAAGCTGTCTTGGTGAGCCGAGCAGAGTGTTAATAGATACATCAAACAGTTTTGAGAGCAGTTTTAATGTCTCGGTATTCGGAACCGTTTCGCCGTTTTCCCAACGGCTGACCGCCTGACGGGTGACAAATACCTTTTCGGCAAGCTCCTCCTGGGAGAGTCCGTTTTTCGTTCTGAGATCAAGTATAATATCTTTCGTTTCCATATTCTTTACCGCCTTTGTATGTGATACACCCATTATATCATTTTACGCATTCAGTCACAAGCAACTCGCTGTTGCTATCTGATCGACATATCGCAATTTGAATAGCACGATTTTTTGAGATGTTATTGGCTGTTCATAACACACAGTAAAATGCTCTAAAACCACCATAAATAAAGGGTTTTCCGCAAACAACTCATTTCATCCCACTATACGGTGTTACACCGTTTTATCCTTGTCCCGAGAGATAATAAGGGCAAAATCACGGGCAAGAATCATCAAAATTATAGTTTTTAGATTTGGGAAACGAACTGTTGCAATGTGAATTTACAAATGAATTGAGGACTTATCGTGAAGATATCCAAATTATTTGCAATCACATTGCAGTCGAAATCCGGCTTTATTTTCTTTTTTATCCTGGCAGCATACAATCTGCTGTTGGGCGTATATCTGAAAGGCTTCTTTGAACTTTCACCGATGCTGGTAACGCTCTATTTGCTGTCAGTATTGCCTATCTTATTTTTCGTCCTGAAAATACGGTCAACACCCATGCGTGCAATCGTACTCATTGTTCTGTTTTTCGTCATGGTAATGAGTATTGTTAGCGCTCTTTCCTGCCGCAGGCTTCTGCCGATGTTGACGTTTGTGGTAACGGCTATCGAAATGATGTACTTTGGTATTGTCGATAACAGTTCCGGCAAAGACAAACTGTTGACGAAAATTTGTGTCTTGGTTCTAACAGCATTTATTATAGTGTTCCTTTTCTTTACATACAATTTCGTCTACAAACCGGAAGCCCCGTATCTTTCTAATGGCAGAGATACCCTGTGGGATACACAAACGGAAGAACTTGCTGACGAAATTTGTGCCGGTTGTGAAACCGACGAAGAAAAGGTACTGGCTTTTTATAATTGGATCATAGCCAACTTAGAGTATGACTACGACTGTTATCCACTCTTCCAATACTTTGATGTTCGCAAGACACTGCAAACCAAACAAGGTATTTGCTTCGACTTTTCCCATCTGTTCACCGCATTTTGCCGTAGTCAGAACATTCCGTGCT
>JAZSLS010000030.1:0-9038 GCA_045535465.1 Eubacteriales bacterium | reverse complement strand
TTTTTTTGTGGTATAATACCTATAAGATGATAGTATAGTATAAGAGTGAGCATTGTTAAAATGCTCGCTCTTTTGATTTGCTTTTATTTTGAGAGGTGAATTATGGCTAAAAACATCCCTGCCGAGGTTGAAGCATTAATCAGACCCGTTATTGAAAGCACGGGGATTTCCCTTTGGAACGTGGAGCTTGAAAAGGAAAACGGCGGCTTGAATTTGTTGGTTACTATCGATAAGGAAGATGGAATAACCATTAACGACTGTGCCGATATAACCCGTCTTATCGACCCTATGCTGGACGAGGCTGACCCTATTCCTACCTCCTACTGTCTTGAGGTTTCAAGCGTGGGTACGGAGCGTGTGCTTAAGAGAAAAGAGCATTATGACTACGCCATTCGTACCGCACTGCCCTGCAACGTTAAGCTGTTTGCGCCCCTTGACGGAGTTAAGGAGTTTGTGGCTGTTGTTAAGGCCTACGACGACGCAGGCTTTACCTTCGACGTAAACGGTGAAGAAAAGATTTTTGCAAAAAAAAGCATCGCAAAGCTTTATATACTTCATCAAATTGATTAGTTTGAGGCTAAGCTTCGCACTTTATCAAATTTTAGTTTAAAATTTACTTAAATAAACGAGGATAAGAAAATGAACAAAGAGCTATTTGAAGCATTAGAAGCACTTGAAAAGGAAAAAGGCATATCTGTTGAGTATATGCTGGAAAAGATTGAAGCCGCTATGCTTTCTGCGTACAGGTCTTCCTACAAAAGAGAAGGCGCTCCCGCTGAGAACAAGTTTAAACGTGAAGCGGTGGCTTTGGATGCAAAGGGCAAGCGTGAAGCTACCGGCCCCGAAAACGTTCGTATTAAGCTTGACCGTGAAAAGAAGGAAATGCGTGTTTACCGTCAGCTTACCGTTGTTGAAGAGGTTGAGGACGAAAAGACAGAGATTACCCTTGAAGATGCACAGGCTAAGTCTAAGAAATATAAGCTTGGTGATATTTTTGAGGTGGAAATTAACCCTAAGAACTTTGGCAGAATTTCCGCACAAGCAGGCAAGCAGGTTATTATTCAGGCTATCAGAGAAGCTGAACGCGGAATGATGATAAGAGAATACGACGACAAGAAGGAAGACATTGTTTCCGCTATTGTTTCTCGCATTGACCCCACCACAGGCAACGCTACTCTTGAAATAGGCAAGAACGAAATGGTGCTGTATAAGCGTGAACAGATAGCAGAGGAAACTCTTCAGGTTGGCGACCGCATTAAGGTGTTTATTACCGAGATACGCAAAGAAGCGCACGGCCCTTCCATAATTCTTTCCCGCATACATCCCGGCTTGGTTCAGCGTTTGTTTGAACTTGAAGTGCCCGAAATAAAGGACGGCACCGTTGTTATTAACGCCATTGCTCGTGAGGCAGGCAACAGAACCAAGATAGCAGTAAGCACCACCAACCCCGAAGTTGACCCTATCGGTGCTTGTATAGGGCCTAAAGGTGCTCGTAAAAACGTTATTTCTGCTGAGCTTGGCAATGAAAAGATTGACATTATCAAGTACAGCGACGACCCTATAAGCTTTATAAGTGCGGCACTTGCTCCCGCAACGGTGCTTTCCGTCGTTAAGACTCCCGAAGGGGATAACACCTACCGTGTTATAGTTGACGATGACCAGCTTTCCCTTGCGATCGGCAGAAAGGGTCAAAACGCAAGACTTGCCGCAAGACTTACCGGTTGTAAGATAGATATAAAGAGCGCACACACCCTTGAAGCTGACTTTGCAGAGGACAGCGAAAGCGACAACGGCGAGGACGTAGCTGAATAACAGTACGTAGCCTATTACCTGCTTACGAAAGGGTTTCTTATAAGATAGGAAAGGTTTTATATGGCGGAAAAAGCAAAACACATCCCTACCAGAAAATGCATAGGCTGCAGAAAAGATTTTGAAAAGCAAAACCTTTTACGCATAGTTAAGTACGGCGGTAAAGTGTTTATAGATAAAACCGGCAAGTCAGACGGAAGAGGCGCATATTTTTGCGGTAGCAAGGACTGTCTTAAGGTGGCTATGAAAAGCCGCCGACTTGAAAAAGCCTTTCGTATGCAAATCCCCGCAGATATATATACCGGCTTAGAAGAGTTTTCAGCTAATATGGAGGTGCAATAATATATGGCAACTATGGAAAAGTTTAGAATTAACAGTCTTGCAAAAGACTTAAATGTAAAGAATAAAGATTTGGTTCAGCTTTTGAGTGACCACGGTATGCCCAGAAAAAGCTCTATGTCTGTTTTGGAGGATAACGAGCTTAGCCTTATTTTTGAATACGTTACTCAAAATAATCAGGTTGACCTGACTGCCTTTTTTAAGTATTACGATGATAAAAAGGCCGCTTTAAAGGCTGAAGCTGAAAAGAAAAAGGCGGCAGATGCTCCTGTTGCCAAGACCGAGGAGACTAAGGAGGGCACTCCCTCCGCACAGAAGCCCGCTCCCAAAAAGGGCGCTGCTCCCGTTAAAAAGAAGGATAAGACTCAGGTTCGCCACGTTGATACCCGTGGCGGTGCTTCCGTTGACCTTTCCAAATACGACGACAATCTTGACAAATACGACACCCGCACCGATAAGGATGGCAAGGGCGTACAGCGTATGAAGAAAAAGAGTGCTAACACCCGTCCCGGCGAAGGCTTTAAGGGTGGCAAAACCGAGCAAGGCAAGCAACAGCCCAAAAAAGCTCCTTTTAAGCCTAAGCCTGTTAAGCTTTCCATTACCGTTCCCGACGAAATTACCGTTGCTGAGCTGGCTTCCCGTATGAAGACTGCGGTTGCTGAGGTAATTAAGCGTCTTATGAAGATGGGTGTTATGGCTACGGTTAACCAAAGCGTTGACTTTGATACGGCTTTCCTGCTTTGTGACGAAATGGGTATTGAGGTAACCAAGGAAGTTGTTGTTACCATTGAGGAACGTTTGTTTGATGAAAGCATTGACGCTGAGGAAAACCTTGTTCACAGAGCGCCCGTAGTTGTTGTTATGGGTCACGTTGACCACGGTAAGACTTCCCTTTTGGATGCTATCCGTAACACAAGAGTTACCGCAGGCGAAGCAGGCGGTATTACCCAGCACATAGGTGCGTACAGCGTTACCGCAAACGGCGAGAACATAACCTTCCTTGACACCCCCGGTCACGCTGCTTTTACCGCTATGCGTGCAAGAGGTGCAAATATTACCGACATCGCCGTGCTTGTTGTTGCAGCAGATGACGGTATTATGCCACAGACAATTGAAGCTATTAACCACGCTAAGGCTGCAGGCGTTTCCATAGTTGTTGCAATAAACAAAATGGATAAGCCTACCGCTAACCCCGACAACGTTAAGAACAACCTTGTTCAGTACGACCTTGTGCCCGAAGAATGGGGCGGTGACGTTATTTGCGTTCCTGTTTCCGCACTTAAACACGAAGGTATTGACGAGCTTTTGGAAATGATTCTCCTTACCGCTGAGGTTATGGAGCTTAAGGCTAACCCCAACAGAGCAGCTAAGGGCGTTGTCGTTGAGGCAAGACTTGACAAGGGCCGCGGTACCGTTGCCACTATCCTTGTTCAAAACGGCACCCTTAAAATGGGTGACGTGGTTATTGCAGGCACCTCCGTTGGCCGTGTAAGAGTTATGCTTAACGATAAGGGACAGCGCATTACCGAAGCAGGTCCTTCCTGCCCTGTTGAAATCACCGGCCTTTCCGAAGTGCCCGAAGCAGGCGACGTTATTTACGCCGTTAAGGACGAGAAAATGGCTCGTGAGCTTGTTGAAAAGCGTAAGCAGGAAAAGAAGGAAGCTGAATTTTCCCGCAATGCTAAGGTCAACCTGGACGATTTGTTTAGCCAGATTAATGAAGGTATTAAGGAGCTTAGCATTATAGTTAAGGCCGACGTTCAGGGCTCTGCAGAGGCTGTTAAGGCAAGCCTTGAAAAGCTTTCCAATGAAGAGGTTAAGGTTAAGGTTATACACGCAGGTGTTGGCGGCATAAGCGATAACGACGTTATGCTTGCTGATGCTTCCAACGCTATAATCATAGGCTTTAACATTAGACCCGATAAATCTGCTTTGTCTTCTGCCGAAGAAAAGCACGTTGATATAAGAACATATCGTGTAATTTACGAATGTCTTGAAGAAATAGAAGCCGCTATGAAGGGTATGCTTGCTCCTAAGTTTAAGGAAGTTATCCTTGGACGTGCCGAGGTTAGACAAACCATTCACGTTCCCAACATCGGTACCATTGCAGGCTCCTACGTTCTTGACGGTAAGATTACACGTAACGCTTCTATACGTGTAGTACGTGACAGCGTTGTTATATTTGAGGACAAGATATCCTCCCTTAGACGTTTCAAGGATGACGTGCGTGAGGTTGCGCAGTCCTACGAGTGCGGTATCGGTCTTGAAAAGTTTAACGATATCAAGATAGGTGACGTTCTTGAAGCCTTTATTATGGAGGAAATTAAAGCATAAGAAGGTAATTTAATGGCTCACAGAATTGACAGAATAAACGAAAGCGTAGCAAGAGAGCTGACGGACATACTCCGTAGTGTTAAAGACCCAAGAGTTTCGGGTGCTTTTATAAGCATTACGGGAGTGGACGTTTCTGCTGACCTTTCCTTTGCCAAGGTACACTACAGCGTTTTGGGGCAATGCGCTCCGGACTTGGCTAAGGGTTTGGTGTCTGCCGGCGGTTATATCCGTGGCGAGCTGGCAGCAAGGCTTAATCTTCGTGTTACGCCTAAGCTTAGCTTTATAAAGGATGATACGGCTGAGCGTGCTATGAAGATTTCCGATATATTGCGAAACACCACCTATTCCACCGAACCCGGTGGCGGAGAGGACAATTAATGATGAGCAATATAAGTTTAAAAGAAGCCGCTGAGTTTTTTAAAAGCAAAGACGGATTTGTAATATTCACTCACGCTAACCCCGATGGCGATACCTTGGGGTCTGCGGCGGCTTTGGTTCGTATTCTCAGAAAAATGGGCAAGAATGCCGTTGCCGTTTGCGCTGACACCATACCAAACAAGCTTAGCTTTATGGATACAGACGGTGTTTTTACCGCTAAGATACCCGAAGCAGCGGAAACGGCCGTGAGTGTTGACGTGGCTTCTGCGGCTGTGCTTGGAAAGCTTGGTTCTTTTTGCGAAACAAACGCTTTTGAGCTGTCTATAGACCACCATAGGGGTAATTCGCTTCCCTGCAAGCGTTTGTTGGCAAAGGATAACTACATTGCTAACGGTGAAATAATTTACGAATTGGCACACGAGCTGGGCGTAGAGCTTGACAAGGAAATGGCTACGGCGTTATATACGGCAATATGCTCTGACAGCGGTGGATTTAAGTATGCTAACACCAGGGCTGAAACCTATGAATACGCAGCAGAGCTAATACGCAAGGGTGCAGACTTTGTTATTATAAACAAGCTTTTGTTTGAACAAAAAACTCTTACCCAAATATCGCTTGAACGTGCAGCATATAACAATCTCTCCTTTTATATGAACGGTAAAGTTGCCATTGTTTCCATTGATGAGAAAACCGCCGAAGCTCTTGGCGTTTCAGACAGTGATTACGACGTGCTTAACCAAATTCCCAGACAAATATGCGGGGTTGAGTTTTCTGCGGTGCTTCGCCCAAGAGACGGCGCCACCAAGGTTTCCCTTCGCTCCAACGATTATTTTGACGTTTCGGAGTTTGCCAAGCTTTACGGCGGAGGTGGTCATATCCACGCCGCAGGTTACCGCTACGCCGGCTGCGTAAGTGAAGCTACGGCGAATTTAATTAAAAATTTGGACGGTGCTTTTTAGTTATGGATGCAAGTGGTATTATTATTGTCAACAAGCCCGCCGGACTTAGCAGTCACGGCGTTGTAAACCGAATCAGACGCATCTTTGGCACTAAAACCGTTGGGCATTGCGGTACTCTTGACCCTATGGCTACGGGGGTTTTGCCTATTTTGATAGGCAGAGCGGTGAAGGCATCGGAATTTTTAAAGGACCACGACAAGGCTTATCTTGCGGGAGTAGAGCTTGGTATAACTACCGACAGCTTTGACACCACGGGGAACGTGCTTAACCGTTACGAGGGGACTCTTCCCGACTTTGAAAGCTTTGAGATGGCAGCAAAAGAGTTTGTGGGCACGTTTATGCAAATGCCGCCTATGTACTCTGCTCTGAAGGTTGGCGGCGTTAAGCTGGTTAACCTTGCCAGACAAGGCATTGAGGTAGAGAGAACACCAAGAGAGGTTACCATAAGCAGTCTTACCGCTTTTGAAAGAGAAGGCAAGCTTTTTATCGACGTGGACTGCTCCAAGGGCACCTACATAAGAACGCTGTGCTACGACATTGGGGAAAAGCTTGGTTGCGGCGGTGCTATGTCTTCCCTTTGCAGAACAAGGGTTGGACAGTTTGATATTAAGGACGCCCACACGCTGGAAGAGCTTATGGCTATGACAGACGAGGAAAAGGCAGCTTGTCTTATCCCTATCGACTCTCTTTTTATAGATTTACCCCGTATCTTTTTGCCTAAGTTTTACGCAGGACTTTACAAAAACGGATGCGAGATATATTTTAAAAAACTGCGCCCTGCAGGCATTGACCGAGAGGCGGTAGGAGTTTTGTACCGTGTTTACGGTGAAGACGGTTTTATTGCTTTGGGCGAAAGCGCAAGGTATGACAAGGGTGTAGCTTTAAAAGCGAGAAAAATGTTCTTTAATTAAGTAAACAATAAAGGGAAAGCAAATTTGCTTTCCTTTTTTCATTTGTTATTAACATCTATGGCATATAATTAACTTGAGTAATAGTAAGGAGGGTTTTTCTTGAGAATACTTATTGCTGATGATGAAAGAGCTCTTTGCGGAGTTGTAGCAAAGCGTTTGGGGATGGAAGGCTTTTCCGTTGATTGCTGTTACGACGGCGAAGAGGCTATTGATTATTTGCGTTTTGCCGAATACGATGCCATTGTTTTAGATATAATGATGCCGAAGCTTTCCGGTATTGAAGTACTTGAATGGATAAGAAGCAAAAAAAATTCTGTACCCGTGCTGGTGCTTACGGCAAAGGATTCGATATCTGACAGAGTAGACGGGCTAAATGCAGGCGCCGACGATTATCTTATAAAGCCTTTCTCTCTCGATGAGCTTGTTGCAAGGATACACGCCATTACAAGGCGCAAAAGCGGTGTTGTTACAAATATTATAACCGCAGGCGACCTTACAATGAACCTTAACAATCATACCGTTACAAGAAGCGGCAAAAGCGTTTCCCTCTCCTCCAAGGAATTTGCCATACTTGAATACTTGGTTAAAAACAAGGGCAACGTTTTGTCCAGAGAAAAAATAGAACAGCATATATGGAATTATGATTACGAAGGCGGAAGCAACGTTATCGACGTATATATAAGTTACCTGCGTAAAAAGATAGACGGCGATTTTGAAACCAAGCTTATCCACACGGTACGTGGGGTTGGCTACATAGTAAAGGAATAAATATGAAACGCTTATCAATAAAGCTTAAAATTACGCTTTACTTCACCCTTGTAATGATAGCGCTGGCAAGTGTTTTGCTTGTTTATACCACAACAATCTCTAAAAACGTTGCAAAAAACGAGCTTTATGAAATTGCCAGAGAAAGCGTTACTGCTTTGTCCGAAAGTGTACGTTACAAAAACCCCAGAAACGAAGATGGCCCCAAGGAAGAGTATGTTCCCCCTCCTATGGGGGAAAACAAACCCGACGAGGGCAAACGCCCTCCTTCAGTCGGAGGCGAAAAGCCCACCGTTTCGGAGTTTGAGGTGCCCGAGGATGCAAAATTTACAAACGGTGATGTTTTCCTTTGTATTTATCAGATAAAAAAGAACTCTGACACGCCCATAATACACGGCGCTTTACCCGAAGGTTTGGTGTTTAATACCGAAACGGCAAAGAACGAGCAGAAAACGATGCTTGCCTCTGAAACGGATAAATACTACGTTTACGTAAAACAGATACGAGACCCCGGCAATAAAGACGAGTACGCTTGGGTGGTTGGCGCAATAAACGCCGGTCTTAGCTCCTCCTTTGCTCACGGCACTTTAAAGCTTGCGGTTATTGCCGTTCCGTTTGTTATACTTGTTGCTGCTTTGCTTGGATACGCCATTACGAGACGAGCTTTCAGACCGGTATCCCGAATGACCGCCGCAGCGGCCGAGATAGCGGGAAGCAACGATTTAAGCCGCAGAATAAAACCTACGGGCAACGGCAAGGACGAGCTTAGTATGCTTGCAGAAACCTTTGACGGTATGCTTGACACCATACAGCATAACTATGAAAAGGAAAGACAATTTACAGACGATGCCTCCCACGAGCTTCGTACACCGGTTGCCGTTATTATGGCTCAAAGCGAGCTTGCTCTTAATCCTAACGCTACAGAGGAGGACAGGAAAGAAGCACTTGAAGCAATAAACAAGCAAAGCCACAAGATGCGTAAAATATTGTCGGAATTGCTGGCTTTGGCAAGGGCAGACAACAACAGAACAGTTATTGAAAAAGAAAGCTTTGACTTAACAGAGCTTGCGGAAATAATAATCGACGAGGAAAAATCCGTATCTCAATGCAAAAACATAGAAATAAAGCTTACAAGCAAGGAGCCTACCGAGGTATTTGCAGATAAAACAGCAATTATGAGCGTGCTTATGAACCTTATAAACAACGCTGTAAAATACGGCAAAGACGGCGGCGTTGTTGTAGTAAGCATTGAAAAGCACGGGGAAAACGGCGCACGCTGCGTAGTACGTGATAACGGCATTGGTATATCCGAGGAAAACCTTGGAAAGATATGGGACAGGTTTTTCCGTGTGGATGCCTCCAGAACAGACGATGGATACAGCAGTATCGGTTTGGGTCTGCCTATGGCTAAAAGCATTATCGAAGCCCACGGCGGTTCCATAAGGGCGGAAAGCGTTTTAGGCGAAGGCAGTATTTTTGAGTTTACATTTTAAAGTTTGGGGCTGTTTTAAATCAGGATTGATTTAAAACAGCCCCTTACTGA
>JAZSLS010000117.1:0-10383 GCA_045535465.1 Eubacteriales bacterium | reverse complement strand
CTTGTACCCTTTTCTTCGGCTGTTTCCTCCAGCGCATCCGCTCCGCTTTCTTTGTACACGTCCTCGGTGTCAAGGGCAAAAACCTCGGATTTGCTTATGCTAAGCAATAAAATAAAGGTAAGCAGTAAAACAAAAAACCTTTTCATTGTTTTTCTCCTTTTTTACGACGCCAAGCTTAAAGCCGAGTCCAACAAATATCTGACCACGGGCAAGGATAAAAGCAATATAACCCCCTTGCCTGCACTTTCCACGCCCTTTGCAAGGCTGTCCTCACCCATAGCTTTGCATATTTCCGAGGCGACTCCGCATATAAGCGAAACCCCCACCGCCTTATAAAGCAAAGTGAAAAACTGCGGCATAAGACTGTTTTCCGTAAGCTCTTTTGCAAAAGAGAACAGAGGGCTTAAAAGGTTTAAAAGATAGCCCACGGAAACAACGATACAAGCAACGGAATAGGCAGAAAAGACCGAGGGCTTTAGCTGCTTTATCACCGCACCAAGGCAAGCAAGGCACAAAACAAGACCCAGAAAGGTATAAAGAGCGTTCATATACCAAAGGCTCGCCTTATACTTTGAAGCAGGTCGGCTATCTCTCCCGTAAGCATAAGCATAGCAATTACCACTCCCGCTACGGTTACAAGCGTAGCCTGCTCGTCTCTGCCGCTTTTGGACAGTATCTGGTGTGCCACGCTTACTATAAGCCCCAGTCCCGCAATTTTTAACACCAAGCTTACGTTCATCGTTCCTTACCTTTCATATAAGCAGTATTACCGCCATAGCACCCGTAAGCACTCCCAACCATTTGTAAAGGCTTTCGGCTTTTTCGTTATCGGCACGTCTTTCCCCGCAAAGGCTTTCAAGGGCTGTCCTTGCCGATAAAAGGCTGCGCTTTTGACGGTCGTAGTCAGTGCTTCCAAGCTCCTTGGCAAGGGGTAGCAGTATGCTGTGTAAAGCCTTGTCCTCTCTGTGCAATTCTATGGCAAAAAGCAATCTTTTATTACAGGGCAAGGGGCTGTTTTTGTTTAAAAGGATTTCAAAAAAGCCCTCTCGCAGAAGTATAGGATTTTCAAAGCCCTCCAATATATCCTCAAGAGCCAAAAGAGAGGGCAAGGCATCCTCTATACGCACCGCAAGGGCAAGATACGCCTCGGCTATAAGGGTGCGGCGTTTTTTCTCCGCCGCTGCAGAAAAGCCAAGGGCTGTGCTTGCGCCCATTACAAGAGCTGCGCCTATTAAGCTGTACACCGCTTGTACTCCTCCACCCTGTACTCAAAATCTTCGCCTATCCCGATAAGCAAGGGAAAGGCATTTTTTCTTAAAAGCCTGCCCATAAAGGGTCGTGCCGCTACGCCCTCTGCGCTGTCGCCGTGGGCAGAGGCTATTATGCAAACTCCTGTGCCTACCGCATCCAGCACGGCGTTTTCGTCCTCCTCGGATAGCTCGTCGCATATCATAAAACGGGGAGACATACTACGGCAAAGCATAGGCATAGCGGTGCTTTTTTTAACGCCCGTTATGCGGTCGGTAAGCCCTAAAGCCATAGGCGGCACAAAAAGCTCTGCCCTTTCGTCTGCTATGGCTACGGTGTAGCTTTGGGAAAGAAGATAGGCTATACTGCGAAGAAGGCTGGTCTTGCCCTTACAGGGCGGAGAGTAGACCAAAGCCCCCCTTAAGCCCTCTGCCCTTATATGGCGAACCGCCTTTTCGCCGTATTTGGGAAAAAAGCGGCTTCTTCTTAGGTTGATGCCGCTTATGGGAAACATTCCGCAGCTTTTCCCCTCGCACACACGCACGTCACCGCTTATGCCTGCCCTGCAGCCGTCGGCAAAGGGAATATAGCCTCCGGCAATAGCATCACCATAGCTGTAAAGAGAGCCCTTTGTCAGCAGTGACAGGCAGGTAGACAGGTCGTCATCGGTACAAATATAAGCATCCGATATGCCGCAAAGACGGCCTCCCGCAGAAACAAAGTAGCTTTTGCCGCCCGACGTTACCGAAAGCGGGCCGTGCAGCCTTAGCCTTATTTCCGTAAGCTTATCCGCAACGGGGTCGGGTATACCAACAAGCAATCGTGCCACCGCAAGGGGCAGGTACGGAAAAAGAGTTTGCATTAGCTTTTCCTCCTGAAAAACTTAAAAAGCACGGCAAAAACGGCAAGTGACACGCCAAGAAGACAAACCGCTTTAACAACTCGGTTCATAGCAAAAACGCAAATAGGACCTGCCAAAGCGCAACCCGTTAAAACAAAGACAAGAGGCGCTATTATCGAATAAAACAGCCTTACCTTGTAGCCCGTAACCTTTTTAAGGCGACGGTAGCAAAGGAAAAAGGAAAGTAGGTTTGACGCCACTAAAAGCCACAGGTAGCCGTAAGCGCCGCTAAAAGGAATTAGCGTTAGAACTGCCGTTATGCGAAAGGCGGAGTTAAGCAAGCCAAAAAGAAGGGTTTTGTTCTCCTCTCCTATGCTCTTAAGCAAGGCATCCGATACAGTTTCCACGTACATAAAAGGAGTTACCAACGCAAGTATACGGGTAGACTGCGCCGCCTCGGCGCTACCGTAAAGGGCAAGACTAAGCTCGGTGGGAAAGGCAAAAAACAGCGTGCCGCTTACAACGGAAAAAACCACGCTTATATCCATAATGCGCCCTATAAGACGGTTGCGCTCGGTTTTATCCTCCGCCGTGTTAAGCCTTGAAATGGCAGGTATCTGAATAGAAAACAAAGCGCCGAGAAAAGCAAAGGGGAAAAACAGCATAGGGATGCTCATACCTCGAATGATGCCGAAATCCGCCAGCGCCTTATCACGGTTGCCGCCGTAGCGCACAAACTGTATGGGGATAAGCACGCTTTCTATGCTGTGAAGCAAGGTGGTAACGTAGGAAGACGCCGCTATGGGAAAGCTTACGGCAGCTATTCCTTTTGCGGTTTTAAGGGGCGGCTCGGCAAGGCTTGCCTTTTCCTTGGGTCTGCCCGAAAAGAAAAAGTACAGCACAAAAAGAAAGACGTATGAAAAAGCTTCGCCCACAGTAAGCCCTGCTACTACCACGGTGCATAGCGCAGTAGGGTTTCTTACGCCGCGACAAAAGGTTTCAAAGGCATAGACTATAATGGCTATCTTTGCACACTGCTCAAAAAGAGAAGCTGCCGAGGGCTTGTATATTTGCCCTACCGCCGTAAAATATCCCTTAAGACAGGCAGAAAGGGACATAAAGGGCATACTTAAGGCAAGTATCTTAAGAGGCGCTACTGTTCTGCCGTCCATTATAACCTTATCAGCCAAAAGAGAAGCGCTAAAGTACAGCGCTGCGGCAGCGGCAACACCCATACCAAGTGCTATAAGAGATGAAAGCACAAAGACACGAACAGCGCCTTTTTTAGCTCTTACCGGGTCTGTATCCTCCAGCTTTTCCGCTGCAAGGCGTGACACCGCCACGGTAAAGCCCGAGGTCGCAAATACGCCGAAAAGGGAGTAGACGGACATTACAAGCTGATACAAACCAAGCCCCGTAGTGCCCATACGTCCCGACAGATACACTCGGAAAAGCATCCCAAGCCCTCGAAGAGCAAAGGATATTACGGTAAGCACCCCTGCCGCCATAGCGGTTTTTGATAACGCCTTTTTCAATGTCACACTTCCCTTTTTGTTTCTTGCTTAATTGTATGTGTGCCGTAGGCGGTATATGTTTGGTTTGTCCTTTTTTAAAGCATCGGTTTTAACCCCCCAAAAAATCGGGCGGTACCGCACTCCCCTAAACGGTAAAAACCGTTTGGATTGGACGAACTGAACCGAAGCTGTACTTAGTACTGCGAGGTGAAGTTCGTTCAAAGCACAGAAATATATAATAAAAAAAGGAAAATGGCTTTTGAAAAGCCATTTTCCATCAATTGTCGTTTTATTTTTCTGTGCGCTCCAAACCGTTTTTACCGTTTACTTACAGAGAAGGTTGAGCATTTTACCTGCCTTGTATATACGTTTAAATACTTCCTTGCCGGCTATTCTTTGTGCAACCTTTTCCATAGCAACGGCTGCGGCGTAAACCGCTTCCTCGTCTGCATCTACAGGAACGGTAACGGTGGCAACAAACTTACCCATTACGGAAACGGGGATATCCACGCTGTCTTCCTTAACCTTGTCCTCGTCGTAGGTAGGCCAAGGAGCAAGAGAAGCAAGACCCTTGCCGCCAAGTATCTCAAAGCATTCCTCTGCTATATGAGGCGCAAAGGGAGAAAGCAGCAAGGTAAAGGTCTTAAGAGTTTCCTTATCTGCGCCGCCCGCCTTATAGATATCGTTAAGTAAGCTCATCATTGCCGCAATTGCGGTGTTAAACTTCATAGCCTCGATATCGGAGGTAACCTTCTTTATGGTCTTGTGGAGGCTCTTAACCACGTCGGCAGAGCTTTCCTTAACAATCATATCGGTAAGAGCCGCAAAACGGTCAAGGAAACGGCGGCAGCCCTTAACGCTGTCGGTAGACCAGGGTGCGCTCTTCTCAAAGTCGCCTATAAACATCTCGTAAAGACGCATAGTGTCTGCACCGAACTCGTTAACCACGTCGTCAGGGTTGATAACGTTGCCACGGGACTTGGACATCTTTTCGCCGTCCTCACCAAGTATCATACCGTGGGAGGTACGCTTAAGGTAAGGTTCGGGGCAGGAAATGTAACCAAGGTCGTAAAGCACCTTAGCCCAGAAACGAGAGTAAAGCAGATGGAGGGTTGCGTGCTCCATACCGCCGTTGTACCAGTCAACGGGCATCCAGTATTCAAGCGCTTCCTTGGAAGCAAAGGCTTCATCGTTGTTGGGGTCGCAATATCTGTGGAAGTACCAGGAAGAGCCTGCCCACTGAGGCATAGTGTCGGTCTCTCTCTTAGCGGCGCCACCGCACTTGGGACAGGTGGTGTTTACCCAATCGGTCATAGCAGCAAGAGGAGATTCGCCGTTGTCGGTAGGCTCGTAGCTTTCTACCTCGGGAAGAGTAAGGGGAAGCTGGTCTTCGGGAATAGGCTGCCAACCGCAGCAATCACACCATACCAGCGGAATAGGCTCGCCCCAGTAACGCTGACGGGAGAATACCCAGTCGCGAAGCTTGTAGTTAACCTTCTTTGTGCCTATGCCCTGTTCCTCAAGGTATTCTATAATTTTAACCTTGGCGTCCTTAACCTCAAGACCGTTAAGAATGCCGCTGTTAACCATAACGCCTGTTTCAACGTCGGTAAATGCCGCTTCTTCTACGTTGCCGCCTGCAACTACTTCAATAATAGGAAGTCCAAATACCTTTGCAAACTCCCAGTCACGGGTGTCGTGAGCGGGAACTGCCATAATAGCGCCGGTGCCGTAGGTAATAAGCACGTAGTCGGAAACGAAAATGGGTATTTCCTTACCGGTAAGAGGATTGATAGCGGTAACGCCGTCAAGCTTTACGCCCGTTTTATCCTTTGCCATTTCGGTACGCTCAAAATCGCTTTTTCTTGCGGCGGCTTCACGGTAAGCAATAATCTCGTCGTAATTCTTAAGGCTTTCCTTCCACTTTTCTATATAAGGATGCACGGGAGCGATAACCATATAGGTTGCGCCGTAGAGGGTGTCAGGTCTGGTGGTGAACACCATCAGCTTGTCACCCATAGAGGTTTCAAAATTAACCTCTGCGCCATAGGAACGGCCTATCCAATTGCGTTCAGCCAGCTTTACACGCTCAATGTAGTCAACGGTGTCAAGGTCGTCAACAAGTCTGTCAGCGTACTCGGTTATCTTAAGCATCCACTGGCTTTTAGCCTTGCGTACAACGTCTGCACCGCAACGCTCGCACTTGCCTGCAACTACTTCCTCGTTGGCAAGTACCACCTTACAGGAGGTGCACCAGTTAACGTTCATTTCCTTTTTATAGGCAAGACCCTTTTTAAAAAGCTGAAGGAATATCCACTGAGTCCACTTGTAGTATCTTTCGTCGGTGGTGTTTATCTCTCTGTCCCAATCAAAGGAAAGGCCAAGAGCCTTAAGCTGACCCTTAAAACGGGCAACGTTGTTTTCGGTAACCGTTCTGGGGTGCATTTTGTTCTTTATTGCAAAGTTTTCGGTGGGAAGACCGAATGCGTCCCAGCCCATAGGGAACAAAACGTTCCAGCCTTCCATACGGCGCTTTCTTGAAACAATGTCAAGAGCGGTGTAGGGACGGGGGTGTCCAACGTGAAGACCTGCGCCCGAAGGGTAAGGGAACTCTACCAGCGCATAATATTTGCGCTTTGTTTTATCGTCAACAGCGGCAAAGGCTTTTTCCGCATCCCAGCGGTCCTGCCACTTTTTTTCTATCGCCTTGTGTGAATACTTCATTTTTTGTTTATGTCCTTTCGGTCTGTAATTTAATCGTGGATGTCTTCGGTAGCTATTTCAGCGCCGTCCCAAAGCTTTTCAAGCTTATAAAACTCTCTTGCCGCCTTGGTAAAAACGTGAACGATAACGGAGTGATAGTCCATAAGCACCCAGTCGCCGTGACCCTCTATGTGGCCGCACTCGTAGCCCGCTTCCTTTAGCTTAAACTCAACCTCGTCCGCCAGGGCTTTAACGTGGGTGTTTACCGTACCTGTTGCAATAACAAAATAGTCGGCAAGCACAGTCTGCTTGGTTACGGAAAGAACCGTAACGTCCAGAGCCTTTTTGTCCTCAAGAGCTTTTTCGGCAATCTTTGCCATTTCTGCCGCAACGGCAGCCTGATTTTTATCTGTCATATTTTTCCGTCCTTTCTTTAAGAACCTTAATTATTTTCGTCTTTATACACGGGAATAGCTATTCCCTGCTCCAGCACCGTGGAAAGCTTTATACCCTCGGTATCACGGTAACCGCCGTTTTCGGCAGTAAAGCTTTGTATAGTCAGCTCGGCAGGAGTACACTCCAAGTCAAAGCCCTTGGCAAGCACCTCGCAAAGCACGTCGCCAAAAACACCGTAGTAGCTTCCGCCGTTTATTTTTACACCATCGCCCGGTGCGGTATACATACGCACCCTGTCGGGCTTTGCGGTGCAAAGCTTTACGGCAAGGGCAGCAACGGTTTCGGCATCCATATCTGTTTTAACGTACGCCGCCACCGTATCAATAAGCTTAACCGCCGCCGTAACGGAGGAAAGACTTTGAAGCTTGGAAAGCACTGCAGAAGCATACAGCTTTTGGGCGTTTATTCTGCCTATATCCGCCTGCGGATAGCCCTGCCGATATCTTACAAATTGGGATGCTGTTCGGCCGTCCAGCTTCTGCGCACCCGCCTCAAGGTGCAAATCCATCCCTCTTTCTGCATCGGTGTAGTCAATATCTGTAGGAATATCCACCACCACACCGCCTATGGCATCGGTTATAGCCGCAACAGCGTTTACGTCCATAAAAACGTAGCTGTCGCACTCTATGCCAAAATCCTTACCTATTTTGCTTATCATCGTCCTTGCGGCGCTGTCGATAGGGTCAGCACCTGACTTTGCCTGAGCTTTATACATAGGAAAAAGCCCGTTTATACGCCCCTTATAATCACCGTCGGTAACGTAGGTGTCCCTTGGTATTTGCAAGGTGGATACGCCGCCATCCTCACGGAAGGTAGCGCATATTATGGCATCGGTGCGGTTACTGTCATAATCCTTGCCCAAAACAAGCACGCTGTAACAGTTTTTTGCATCGGTAAGCTCACCTGTGGCTTCACCGTAAACCTCGTATAAATATCCCTCTCCCGTGCCTGTTTCCCTGCTTTTTCTGTAAGCAACGGTGGCAAGGCTAAGGCAGGATATCAACAGCGCAAAGACCGTTAAGATAAGCCATACACGCTTTTTATTGCTTATTCCCCCTGGCATCACTTTCATCAGCAAGATACTCCTTTAAGTATTTTCTTGCTTCAAGTGTATGCGGATGAACGGTTTTACATTCCTGCTCCAGCACCTTAACGCCTTCCTCTATTGCAAAAAGCAAGGTTTTGTCCAGTGCAGTTGCTTTTTCTTCGGACAAAGCCTTAAAATAATATTCCTTTACGGAAAGGCAAAGCTCGTCCTTGCGGTTTTCCTCAATAAAATCCGCCATATATATTATCTTTTGCAAAGGTGTCATAGCTGCCGCCGCAGTTGTATGGGTAAGTATTGCCTCTGCAGCTTCGGGCAGGAAAAAAACTTCTTTGGCAATAGCTGCGCCTGTTACAGCGTGCTGTAGCTTAACCGTAACGGCGGTTATGGGGTCAAATACCACACCGTGTTCTTTGGCTATCTCTGCGTGCTCCTCGGCGCCGCACTCCTTGGTGCAGTCGTGAAGAAGCGCCGCCGCACTTACAAGACGCTTGTCAAGAGTGGGATAGTGGTTGTTGGCAAGCATTACAGCCGCCTTTTCCACACCGTAGGTATGGCTTAGTCTTTTGGGTGACAAGCCCTTTATATACTCGTAAATCTCCTTTAATGGGATATTTACCGCAACATTCGAATACAATCCGTTATTTTCCATATAATCCGCAACCTCCTCGGTCACAGCACGGAATAAAGGCAATCCCAAGGAAACCAGCCTTCTTACGTCCGTTGAGGAAAGAGGGCTTTTTTCCATACGCAAAAGCCTTATATCCGCACCGTATTTAAAGCGTAGCCTGTCCACTGTGGGGCTTATGGGCTCATCGCCTCTAAGCGCTACGGCAAAAACGCAGTTTTTAAGTAAATATTCGTATTCTCTCCAGCTTTCCATTATCTCAAGGTTGTCCTGCCCCATAATAAGGCACACGGTACAATCCTCCGTTTTTGTAAAATGTTCAACTGTGAGATAGGTGTAGCTTACGCCTTCTTTTTTCAGCTCATAATCGGAAACAGTGGTACGGGGCAAGGCACCGAAGGCAATACATGCCATATTCAACCTATGCTCTCCGCTTGCACCACCCGTTACACGGGCTTTGTGAGGCGGTATCAGGCAAGGCATAACAGTAAGGCTTGCATCGGGAAAAGCCGAAAGAAACGCCCTTGCCACCTCTATATGTGCAAGATGGGGCGGGTCAAAGGTACCCCCGTAAAGTCCCATTATCTTTTTCATAGCTTTTATTTTGGAAGAATTATCTTCTTGTTCTCCTTGCTTTCACGGTAAAGAACTATCTTTCTGCCTATTACCTGCACCGCCTCGCAGCCAAGCAAGGGCACAAGCCCCTCCATACACTCCTTTGGGGTAAGGGGCGAAGTTTCAAGCACGGAAAGCTTAACTATCTCCCTCGCCTCAAGAGCATCGCTTACGGTTTTAACAAGGTTTTCGGTTATGCCGCCCTTGCCTATTTGCATTATCGTTTCCACACTGTTGGCAAGACCGCGCAGGTATGCACGCTGTTTGGTAGTTATCATCTATTTGTTTGCATTGCATCCGCCGCAGGTACCAAAGTAGCCGTGCAGGTCAAGATACAACTTACCCTCCTTATCTTTAAAGCCCAATGCCTTTGCAAGAGGCGCATCGTTTTCTTCAAAATAGGCGTCAAAGCCGCCGTTGCGCTCGATAAAATCAAGGCAGGCTCTGCCCGCAATTATAAGCGCATCCCTATCGGGTACCTCGGGCGTGTTTCTAAGTGCCATTATTCGGCCGCCGCCCTTTATAAGCTTAAACAGGCATATTCCGCCCATTACCTCGTCTACGTATATAAAATAGCAAAGCGAATTAGTCTCCGCCGCGATACCCAAACGGTCACACAGCGCCTTAACGGCTTCGCCGTCGTATGCAGGAGTTACCTTAATCATTTTTTACCGGCTCCCTTCTTTTCTACCGCCGCCTTAAGCGCCTTAAGCTCTATATCCGTCATTCTTCTGCAAGCGCCTATATCTATACCGCTTAGGGTAAGAGGCCCTATGGATATACGCCTTAGCTGCATAACGGAAAGCCCGCAAGCCTCACACATACGGCGTATCTGACGGTTTTTGCCCTCGCTTAGCACAAAGCGAAGCACGCTTACGTTTTCGTTACGGCTTACAAGACTGACCTCCACCGGTGCAATCTTCTCACCCTCCAGCTCACGCATAGCACGCATCTTGTCAAGAGCGCTGCCCTCGATAAGACCTCGTACGTTTACCACGTAGGTCTTTCTTAGATGATAGGAAGGGTGCATAAGCTTGTTTGCCAGCTCGCCGTCGTTGGTGCATATCAAAAGCCCCTCACTGTCCTTATCCAGCCTGCCCACGGGATAAACACGCTCACCATCAGGCAAAAGTGTGCGTATGGTAGGTCTGCCAAACTCGTCGCTCATAGTAGTAACTATGCCCTGAGGCTTATTAACAAGATAGTAAAGCAGCCTTCTCTTGTAAAGCACGCTTTTACCCGCATACACAACACGGTCACGGTTTGGTACAACGCTGTCACCAACCTTGGCGGTGATGCCGTTAACTGTAACCTTGCCCGCTTCTATTTCCAT
>JAZSLS010000139.1:0-3855 GCA_045535465.1 Eubacteriales bacterium | reverse complement strand
GTTGACTCCTACGTTACCTATGCAGGCAGCTTGAAGGATAATGTTAATAAAAGCCTTTATAAGGTTCGTTCCACTATGTGTAACTGCGGCGTTATAAACATTCCCGATCTTCAGAAAAATGCACGCATAACTCTCGTTTCTGCCACCAGTATTGTTGAAGGCGGCTATCACGACGTTATGCTTAAGACAAACACCGGCATAAAGTAAATTGATAAAAAAGAAGCGGTTTTTAACCGCTTCTTTTTGCAGAGGTTATTATGGAACATAGTTTAAAAGTAATAGCTCATATAGAAAACGACTTTACAACAAAGTTTGGAATACCAAGACAAAGCGGTATGCTTTCTGAAATGGTTTCTCACATCGTTTTTGAACCTGAGTATAGACGAGAAGAAGCATTTCGTGATATAACCGGCTTTTCCCATTTGTGGCTTATATGGCAATTTTCCGAGGCCGTGCGTGATGATTGGTCACCAACTGTGCGTCCTCCTATGCTGGGAGGGAATAAACGCACAGGGGTTTTTGCTACACGTTCCCCGTATAGGCCAAACCCCTTAGGACTGTCTTGCGTTAAGCTTTTGGAGTTTCAGCCTAAAACCGTCAAAGGGCCCGTTTTGGTTGTCAGCGGCGCTGATTTGATGAACGGTACTCCCATATACGATATCAAACCTTATCTTTCTTTTGCCGATTCTGTTCCCGATGCCAAGGCAGGCTTTACGGAAACACTTCCGCCAAGGGTGCTGCAGGTAGAGTTTGATGATAAGTTGCTTTTAAAAGTAGCAGAGGACAAAAGGCAGCAGCTTTTAAAAATATTGTCAGGCGACCCGCGCCCCTCTTATCAAAATGACCCCGAAAGAGTTTACGGCTTTATGTTTGGCGGAATGGAAATCAAGTTCACGGTAAATGGCGGCGTTCTTACCGTTAAGTCTGTGGATAAGCTTTAAACATTAATAATAAAGGCGCTGTAAAAAACAAAGTTTTTACAGCACCTTTTTCATTTGTTCTTGACGGATTTGTTGTAAGCAATAATGTAACAGCTTTCGGAAATTTTTTAAAGCTTAATATCCTCAATCAACCCGTGTACAGCCATAGCTTTTATATATCCAGCTTCCGCAGTAACACGTCTGCGTCCAAGCTCGGTATTCTTCCAATCGTTTCTGTCTATAATACCGTAAGCGGGGCAGGCAAAAACGTTCATATGCTTTGGCGTTAACGCCTCTGCTATAAGCATACTGCGGCGCATATGATATAATGAGGTAACGAGAAGCAGGTTTTTTACTTCGGATATATAATTAAAAGCTCTATGGATAGCAATATTGCCGCACAGCACGTTTTCGATGGTCGTTCTGGCAAGGTTGTCAAGAATAATATCTTCGTCTTTAACGCCGTTTTCTAAAGCAAAATGACGCATATATTCAGCTTCTGTAACTCTGCCGTATTCGGTATCCCAATAAACACCACCGGAAAAAACAAGCTTGTCGCAAAGACCGTTTTTGTACTGCTTAACAGCTTCAGGTGTACGGTCAATGTTCGGCTTGTCTGTCCCCAGCACTAAAGCTGCCTGACAATGGGGGATTTTTAGGGCGGTTTCGATAGGGAATATAAAGTTTGTTAAAGTATCATCATCAAGTTCTGCGATATTAATTTTTGTAAGCCACATAATATACACCTCATTTCTTTACTTACAGAATATCACAATATTTAAGTGCGGTCAATAAAAACTTGACATTAATGCTAATTTTGGGTATATTTTTAGTGTATAATGTATGGGAGGAAAAGCTATGCTTAAAGAAAAACTTGAAAGATATGCAAAGCTTCTTGTGGAAGTTGGTATAAATCCCAACAAGGGGCAAAAGCTTATGATAAATTGTCCGGTTGAGTGCGCCGATTTCGGTCGTATGTGTGCCGAGGCGGCATATAATGCAGGATGTGGGGAAGTTATAATGAACTGGAACGATGACTTTTGCACAAGGCTTAAGTACCTTAATGCGGAAAAGTCTGTTTTTGAAACCTATCCCGAATGGCAAAAGATGTATTATACTGACCTTGCAAAGAGAGGTACGGCAAAGCTTTCTATTTATGCCACCGATCCCGAAAACCTTAAGGGAGTTGATCCGCAACGTATCGCTTCTTTTCAAAAAAATGCCGGTGCAGCTCTTACGGAGTATCGAGATATGCAGATGAAAAACGCTTTTCCCTGGTGCGTTGCATCCGTTCCCGTCGCATCTTGGGCAAAAAAGGTTTTTCCCGCTGTAAGCGACGAAGAAGCTGTCGAAAAGCTTTGGGATGCCATTTTAAAAACTGCCCGTGCTGATAAGAAGGACGACCCGGTACAGCTTTGGCATAAGCATTTGGAAACGCTAACAAAAAGAAAAGATATTCTTAACTCGTATAACTTTAAATGTCTTCGTTATAAAAACTCTCTCGGTACCGACCTGACCGTAGAATTGCCTGAAGGTCATATTTGGGAATCAGGTAGCGAAAAAGCAGAAACGGGTCAAAGCTTTGTTCCCAATATTCCCACTGAGGAGATATTTACTTCTCCAAAACGTGACGGTGTAAACGGTACTATACTCGCTTCCCGCCCGTTGGTGCTTGACGGTAACATTGTTGAAAATATTAAATTTGTTTTAAGAGACGGTAAAATCGTTGAAGCGTATGCAAGCTCCGGCCTTGACGTTCTTAAAAACGCTATAAGTGTTGACGAAGGTGCTTCCTTCCTCGGCGAAGTAGCTCTTGTGCCTTATTCATCGCCAATCAATGAAACGGGCATACTTTTTTATAATACGCTGTTTGATGAAAACGCCGTTTGTCATTTCGCTTTCGGAGATTCCTATCCCACGCTAAAGGGTGCAGAGCGTATGAGTAGGGAAGAGCTGGAACAGGCAGGACTTAATTTCTCCATTACCCACGAGGATTTTATGGTGGGTACAAAGGATCTTTCCATCATTGGCCTAACAGAAGACGGAAAAGAGATTGCTGTGTTTACAGACGGTAATTTTGCATTTTAAAGCCGAAAGCAATAGGTGCAGGAATAACCTGCACCTATTGCCGAAATTTGAGGAGAATTATAATACGAAAACAATCAGTATTGCAAAACTGCAACCTTACTTGAGTTCTTGGCTATATTTTAATCGTAGTTGCTTAAAAGAAACTTAAGACATATTTAAAATTTGTGGGTATTTAAAAATGCACTGTGGGCAAAAAGTATTGACAAATATATAGCGTTTTGATATAATATCTAGGCACGAATAAAACGGGGTGTGGCTCAGTTTGGTAGAGCGCGACGTTCGGGACGTCGAAGTCGCAGGTTCGAATCCTGTCACTCCGACCAAATGCAAATAATCCGAACCTTGTACCTATCGGTGAAGGGTTCGGATTTTTGCTACATATAGAGTATCCTAATTTCAATAGTAAGCCATAAAGATAAGGCAGAGAGTTTTTACGCTCCCTGCCTTGTTCTTTTACTTGGAGTTATTGTCTACATCTTTTTCACACTCCTGCGCTTTTAACCATTCTTCATATTCAGCCTTGCCTTCTTCACTTTCAAAGAAAGCAATTATGTCCGGCAGGAAACATCTTGCAATCGACTCTAACTCATATTTAGGAATTTTGGTGCGTCTTTTTACTGCAAGCGTTCCATCCTTTCAATCGATTATTCTTCGTAAACTTTGGTAATGTCCATGCGGTGATGTCCCAGTCTTTCGGATACTTCTTTTCTCGCTGCCTTGTCGCTATAGCCACGAGCACGAAGCAAGGCATAAGTTCTCTGTGCATAAGTGTGACGAAGTGCGTGCCAGCCATAACCAAGTCGGAGGCCAAGCGGTCTTAGGAAGACAAAATTTGTATTCAACTCCT
>JAZSLS010000061.1:0-4188 GCA_045535465.1 Eubacteriales bacterium | reverse complement strand
ACCGCCCCTACGAACAAATCCTTTACACGTTTTAATTGCCGTTTAGATAAAGCCTTAAGGGAATGGATAAAAGCGAGGCGGAATGGACGAATGTCACCCGATAGCTGTACTAAGTACTGCGAGGGTGACATTCGTTCATAGCAAAAAAATAAAAAAGATGAAAGAAAAAGGAGCAAAATTGCTCCTTTTTCTATCTTTAACCGTTTGGTTTTTTCTTTTTTGCGGTCCGTCCGTTTTTTTCCGTTCCCGCCCTAATTCTCGCCGGCGATTACGAAGATGTAGTCATTACTTCCGGGGAAAACCACGTTAAGCTTCTTTATCGGCACGCCGTTTACCTTATTAAGCAGCTTACTGCCGTCAACAACGCTAAAGTTAAGAAAGTCTATCATACCCTTGCCTGTGTACTTAACGTAAGCCTCCTTACGCACCCAAACCTGAGCAAACTGCTCTCCCTCTACGCTGCCTTCACGCACGTACTCTGCCTCTTCACCTGTGAAGAAACGCTCAGCCAGTGCAATATAGTCGGGCTTTTGCTCTCTTGCATCGTGCTCAAAGCGGGTAAGGCGCTCACCGTCTATGCCAACGGGCTTGTCGGAGAAAACAACCACCATAACCTCGTCTGCCGTGGTTACGCTTATATACATTTCCTCGGGAAGACCCTTGATGTAAGGCTTACCCTTGTTGTTGTAAAGCACCTCTGCGCTATCAATACCCGTATACTCACGAAGGGCAGACTGCACCTGTGCGTGACGCTTTTCCTTATCGCTTATGTTTTCAAAAATAAAGGTTTTAATTGCCATATATTATTCCTCCGCTACGGGTTCTTCCGTTGCTTCTTCCTCGCTTATTTCTTCCTCTTCCTCAGGTTTAACGGCGGCAAAGCCAATTATCTTGGCATCCTCACCCGTACGCATTACTATAACACCGCCTGTCGCTCTGCCGTAAACGGGTATCTCCTCCGCCTTGAAACGGATAATAATGCCGCTGTCGGTAATAAGCATAACGTCATCCTCGGGATATACTATTGCAAGCCCTGCAAGACTGCCCGTCTTTTCGGAAAGCTTGTGACAGCAAATACCCTTGCCGCCTCTTGCCTGTACCTTAAACTCGCTAAACTCACAGCGTTTGCCGTAGCCGTGTTCGCTGACGGTAATAAGCTTAGCACCCGCTTCTATACCTGCCTCGGTAATAACGGAAGCGCCCACTATGTAGTCGCCCTCCTCAAGGGTCATACACTTAACGCCTCTTGCCTGTCTGCCCATACTTCTTGCATCGGTTTCCTTAAAGCGGATACCGTTGCCGCCGTGGGTAGCAACTATAATCTGGTCGTTACCGTCTGTCTTGAGTACAAACCAAAGCTCGTCACCCTCGTCCAGATTAACGGCAAACAGACCGCCGCTTCTTCTGGTATGGTATTCCATAAGGTTAATACGCTTAATAACGCCAAGCTTGGTTATAAGGATAAGATACTTGTCCTCGGTAAAGGCTTCGACAGGTATAATAGAGGTTATCTTCTCTCCCTCTGCCAGCTCCAGCACGTTGGCAAGGTGGGTACCCTTTGCGGTACGGCTTGCCTCAGGTATCTCGTAGCACTTTTTGCGGTAAACCTTACCAAGGTTGGAGAACATAAGAAGGAATGCGTGGCTGTCGGAAACGATAACCTGCTCCACAAAGTCCTCTTCCTTAGTGGTCATACCCGTAAGACCCTTACCGCCACGGCGCTGTGCCTGATAGGTATCCGCAGGCAAACGCTTAATATAGCCGCCGTGAGTAACGGTAACAACGCTGTTAACACGGTCTATAAGGTCCTCGTCAAGTATTTCGTTATCAACGGTTTCTATCTGTGTTTTTCTTTCGTCTCCAAATTTTGCAACAACGTCTGCCAAGTCGTTTTTGATAATAGCGGTAACCTTGGTTCCGTCGGCAAGTATAGCCTTGTACTCTGCTATTTCCGCATAAAGAGCATTCAAGGTGTCCTCTATCTTTTGTCTTTCCATACCGGAAAGTCGGCCAAGCTGCATTTCAACTATTGCCTGTGCCTGTACGTCGGAAAGGCCAAAGCGTTCCATAAGATTTGCCTTAGCGTCTGCAATACTTGTGCTGGAACGTATAACCTTAATTATCTCGTCAATATAGTCAAGAGCTATCTTGTAGCCTTCATAGATATGGGCTGCACGCTCTGCCTTTGCTAATTCAAATCTTGTACGGCGTACAATAACCTCCTCCTGATGGCGGAGATAATGGCTAAGCACGTCCTTAAGATTAAGAGTCTTAGGCTCACCGTTAACAAGGGCAAGCATATTGATAGGCAGGGTATCCTGCATCTGAGTCATTTTGTAAAGGTTGTTAAGCACTACCTGCGCATTAGCGTCCTTTTTAAGGTCTATAACTATGCGCATACCCTTTTTACGGTCAGACTCGTTACGGATATCGGTAATACCCTCAATGCGCTTGGTTTTAACCAGGTCGGCAATACTCTTAAGCAGCATAGCACGGTTTACCTGATAAGGCAGCTCCGTTACTATAATGCTGGTTCTGCCGTTCTTTTCCTCAAAGTGGGCGGCAGCTCTTACCTTTACTCTGCCTCTGCCCGTCATATACGCCTCGTACACGCCGGAAACACCGTAAATAGTACCTGCAGTGGGGAAATCAGGCCCCTTTATAAACTGCATAAGGTCGGGCACCGTACAGTCGGGGTTATCTATAAGATGATAAAGAGCTTCAACCACCTCACCCATATTATGAGGCGGAATATTGGTTGCCATACCAACGGCTATACCGATAGTACCGTTTACCAAAAGGTTTGGAAAACGGCAAGGAAGCACGTCCGGCTCTTTTCTGGTATTATCAAAGTTAGGAACAAAGTCAACTACGTTTTTATCGATATCCTGTAATAGCAGGTTGGAAATTTTTGTCATACGGCTTTCCGTATAACGGTAAGCCGCTGCCTTATCGCCGTCAATGGTACCAAAGTTACCCTGACCGTCGATAAGAGGATATCTCATAGAAAAGCTTTGGGCAAGACGAACCATAGTGTCGTAAACTGCTGCGTCACCGTGGGGATGGTATCTGCCAAGCACCGCACCAACGGTGGTAGCGCACTTACGGTAGTCGTTATCGTAGGTAAGCTTGTCCTCGTGCATAGAGAAAAGTATGCGGCGGTGAACAGGCTTAAGACCGTCCCTTACGTCGGGCAGTGCTCTGCCCACTATAACAGACATAGCGTAGTCGATATAAGCGGTTTTTACCTCTTTTTTTATATCAACTGGTAATATAGTCTGACCCTCGTGGTTCTTATATTCGTTATTATCCATAATGCCTCCTTAGCCAAAGCATTGCAACTCAAAACAGCCCAAAAGGGCAGAACCGCAAGGCTTTTCGGCAAATTTCAATTTTTCGTCTTCGCAATACGAAAGTATTGCTTCATCCTCAAACCGCCTAAGCTATTAAAATTTTCTCGAAATTCAACCCTTTTGGGTCTTCGACTTTTTATGTGACGTATTTTCAGCTGATACAAGGAAAAAGCATAGCGAATACTTCGTATTCACGAGCATTTTGACGCAGCAGCGGCAAAAATCCAACCATAAAAAGCTGATTCGAGTTATAATGCTTTGGCTATACGTCAAGGTTAGCAACGTATTTTGCGTTGGCTTCTATAAATTCACGTCTGGGCTCTACGCTGTCACCCATAAGAATAGAGAATATCTCGTCTGCTTCCAGCGCATCCTCTATGGTTATCTTACGAAGCACTCTTGTTTCGGGGTCCATTGTGGTTTCCCAAAGCTGTTCGGGGTTCATTTCACCAAGACCCTTGTAGCGCTGAGTCTTTATCTTAGGGCCGCCCTCGCCCATTTCGGCAATAATAGTGTCCCTCTCCTCATCGGAAAAGGCATACTGTACCTTCTTGCCCTTCTCTATCTTGTAAAGAGGAGGCATTGCGGCATAAATATGACCCTGTTCTATAAGGGGCTTCATATGACGGTAGAAGAAGGTAAGCAGCAGTGTTTTAATATGCGCACCGTCTACGTCTGCATCCGCCATCATAATTATCTTGCCGTAACGGAGCTTGTTTATAACAAACTCGTCACCTATACCGGTACCAAGCGCCATAATAATGGGCACTATCTGTACGGAGGAATATATCTTATCAAGTCTTGCTTTTTCTACGTTCAGTATCTTACCTCTCAT
>JAZSLS010000035.1:0-49068 GCA_045535465.1 Eubacteriales bacterium | reverse complement strand
CGGAACTTGTAATCATATATCTTGCGGTCGATGGGCGGATAGCACCCGGGCAGACGCCTGAATATTATATCGTGCACCGTGACAACACTCTTCACCGCCGGAGAAGCCGAACGTATATTAAGCGGCAATTCATTGCTGAGTCCGTGATACACCTGCACTCCGTCGGCTGCAAGGTTTTTTGTCACGCCCCACACACGCCAAAGCGACTTGAACTTGCGCGCCATCTTGCCGACTGGAAGCACTCTCGTCATCGCGCCGTTCGAAGCCTCAAGAATAGCCTTGAACTTTGGATTGTCAACATCCTTTGGAATATACACACGATACTCCTCACCGGGGTAATATTGCTGAAGCGCTTCGAGCGCATAACGGCTGTAGTTACCGAGCCCTGTAAAATTCTGCGCAGCGCGCTTTCCGTCAAAACCGATTTTCATTATAAGGTCAAATTTACGCAGTCGCCTGCTGCAACGGCACTAAAAGTTGATTGAAATCCGAATAAAACATATTCATACAGCATTAAAGACAAAAATAACATTAATTATTATCATTCGGCAAAGCAAATGCAAAAAATCAGCCTACATATATTTTTTTATTCGATTTTCTTGCGCAAGACAATTTTTTGATATACCTTTGCACCATCAAACGGGAAAGACCACATTCCCGCATTAAAAAAGACCTTGGAGAGGTGGCAGAGTGGTCGATTGCACCGGTCTTGAAAACCGACGTACTGAGAGGTACCGGGGGTTCGAATCCCTCCCTCTCCGCGATAAACATTGATTTTCAATGATTTAGCAAAAGGAAACCCGAAAAGGAACCCAATTTAGGGCCTTTTCGGGTTTTTTCGTGCTAAAAAATCTTCCTTATCGTGGCAAGAATCCCGCCCAAAATCTTACTTTTCCGTAGAACGAAGTACGCGCCTATAAGCACAACGGCAAGTATAATTACAATTCCAAGAATATAACGCCAGCGGTAAGGGTCTTTCGCCGGTTCCGTGCTGACATCTTCCTGTACTTCGGTTTCGGTAGTCACTTCTTCCTGTACTTCGGTTTCGGCTTTCGTGGTTCCTTCCTTCTTGGTGTCTATATGGGTGGAATCCTTCTTTATGGCCTTCGCCGTTTCTCCGTGCTTAATCGCGTAGGTTTCTATACTTTTAATAGCTCCTTGGGGCGCGTCGGGCGGCTTCGCTTGGCTGGCTTCCGGTTTTCTGACCTGTGTCTTTTCCGGCACTTCTGCTGCAGCGGCTTCCGTATCCTGTCTTTGCGGAAGGTCGGGAAGTTCCAAGGGCGGAAAATACTCCACCTTTGTATATGTTATTTCCGTCGCTGAACTCATTATAGCGTCAATAATGCTGGTAGCGTCTGTTACCTGTGCTTCCGCTGTGTTCTCGGTGGCTGCTGCCTTTTGGGTTCGCCGTTTCTCTACTTGCGTTGTTTCCTGCCTGCTGGTTTCTACCTTTTGCGCCTTACGCAAAGAACCGCAACCGGTTAGGCCGAAAAGCAAAAAGGCAAGAATTACTAAGAATAGAAATTTTCGTTTCATACTACTTCAATTATAATTTTTTCTTTCCGGTTTTGTGCAGCTGTTAGGCGTTTGGTAAGCTCCACTTCGTAAGAAGTTGAATTTATAACCTTCCCCTTTACCTTATTTTCGCCTACTAAAATGCACCCCGCCGAATCTTTGGAGGTGTTTCCGCGGTGTATTAAAATTCCTTCAAAGTGTGGAACGTTAATAAGCCTTGGTAGTTTACGTTTGAACTTTGCCGAATAGTTTACCACTACGTCGTAGGTTCCGAAGGGTATAGCCGTTTGGCTGTAAACCTTCTTTTCGTCGCCCTCGAATTTACCGCTTCGGTCAAGGTCGCGGTTCCTGTCTTCCAAAGTGTCGCAGAACCTTTCCCCGTCAATATATAGGGTTCCAATAGTGTAGGTTTCCCCGAAAAATCGGCGTTTAAGTTTAAGTATCATTTCCGCCCTCCTTCTTTTCCTTCTTAATATATTCAAGGAAGCCGGCTACTAACTCGCTTTTGTCCTTATGCTGTAATACCTGCGCCAACATTTTAGCCGCGTCCTTTATTTTCGCCTGTTCCTTGTCTTCGCTCTTTTCGTAAATGCTTTTCAACTCAATAAAGCCGACGAAAATTGCCCCAAGGAAGGTAAAGAACGGCAACACCGGTAGCATGTGGCTGGTCTGCGGGTTAAGCTCCACTACGGCTAACATCTGCACTATGTCAATGGCTGTAATTACAAGAACCATATTATAGTACCGGCAAATCTTGTCTACCGTTTTGCGTAGGCCGTAGGAAGACCGATATTCTCCCCTTTGCTTCGCCTTGCGTATTCCTGCCAAAAGGTCAAGGAATACAACAAATAGAATAAGGGCGTATAGGCAGGCTACTATAAGAAGTTGCGGGCCTATCAATTCTAAAAAGTTTACCATAGCCTTTCCGTTTTAGGGTTTATACTCCTGCCGCGGCAAGGTCGGCCTTTACCATAGCCTTTACGTCGAGAACTTCCCTAAGGTAGTCTTCGTATTCTGCCTTGTCTGCTTCGTCGGACGAAAGCCCAAGGGTAAAGGCGTTGTACTTATTGATAAGGCTAAATTCTTCCGTTTCGTCGCGCCTGTCGCGCAGAACGGCCTTTACGCACTTGTCGTAGGTAGGGTTCCCCCAAACCTGTACGGTTTCGTATTTGTATTCCGTTCTTGCTGGTCTTTCCTCGGTAGCTGGTACCTCTACTTCTTTGATGTTGTAGTTGTAATGGAAGCTTCCGTTACCCAAGTCTACAATAATATCGGGTCTAACGTTTGAATTTGATTTCATACTTACTTTTCTTTTGAAGTTTGTTAATTAAATTTCTGCTATCGCAAAACTTCGCCCAGCCCCACCACGGGCAAATGGCCTGCTTGAACTCCTTAGGGTCGTAAGGTTTCTTCCGCTTGTTTATCCGTGCTAACTTGCGGCAGAAAGTCTGCTTTATCCCTTTCCGCATCCGTGTATGCGTATGGAAGAATACAAACCCTACGAAGTCAATACCGCGCGCGTCGGTAGGGAATACCTGCCAATTACTTTTAACTTCCAGCTTCAAAGTCTTCATATACGCCTGTATCTCCCTTAGAAGGGCGTGTAGTTCCTGCTTGCTGGAAGATAGTATTACTATGTCGTCCGCGTATCGAAAGTAATACTTTACCTTAGCCGTTTCCTTTATCCAATGGTCGAAGTAGGAAAGGTAGAGGTTCGCAAAGTATTGGCTTAGGTAATTCCCAATAGGTACGCCGTCGGCGGAATCTATAATTTCGTCAAGAAGGGCTAATAGTCGTACGTCCTTTATTTTCCTACGTATCACTTCCTTTAATATGTCGTGGTCTATTGTAGGGTAGAATTTGCGTATATCTATTTTAAGGCAGTACTTAGTCCCTTCCGGGTCGTCATTTAACGCCTTCTTTACCTTCTTGGCGGCTGCGTGAATACCCCTATTCTTTATACAGCTATAAGTGTCCGCCGTGAATATCGAAACCCAAATAGGCTCTAATACGTTCATTATAGCGTGGTGTAATATCCTGTCGGGGTAATACGGCAAACGGTATATTTCCCGTTCCTTCGGTTCGTAAATAGTAAATATCTCGTACTTACTTGTTTTGTAGGTACCGTTAAGCAAGTCTTCGCGCAGCTTCAATAGGTTTGCTTCCCTGTTCTTGTCGTGTTCGCGGACTCCGTAGGTACGAAGTTTTCCCTTGCGGGCTTTTTCGTCCGCAAGCTGCAAGTTTGCAAGGTCGCATATCCTGTCGTATAGGTTCCCTATTCTTTTCACTGCGTTTCTTTGCTGGTTTTTAAGGGAACTTTCGGTATTCCTACTAATACCCTTGTTAAACGTGTTATTTTTTGCCAAGTGGCAAGGTCTTTACCCCTATAAATTTCCTGCATAGCTGAGAGCCGATATTCGCATTCGTATTCGAAGCCGTGTTATTCGTATTCGCGTACGAAAGGCCGGCATTCGCGCTGTTATTCGCATTACCGCCGAACAAAACGCCCCAAGGGTAAACAACCCCTATTTTTCTTACTCGAAGTAGTACCTTGTACCCGAAGCGCGCATAGTTACCTTTCTTGGGAAGGCGTTAAGCTCCTTAATCTTTGCAAGTATGTACTTTATTTCCTGCGAATTTGTAAAGAACTTGCGCGCTTCGTTTTCGGGGTCTTCCCGGTTGAATTTAATTTTTACCAAGAACCTATTATTTCCGAACTTCGTCTTAACGTCGTCCAAATAATCGACTACCCAAAAGCTGAGGTTAATTAGTTTTTGTTGGTTTGTTTCCGGGCAGTTGAAATGTTTGTTATTCGCGTCCGGCTCAATCCCAAGGAAGGCGAGGCTTCCGTCGTCCTGTTTGTTGTTGTTCTCCATTTCCGTAAAAATTGAAACGGCGGGCCGGGAACCTGTTAGGCCCGGAATCTGCGGCCCGCCGTAGTTAAATACTCCTTCTTACTTTCGTTTTCGTGTTTTCGTGTTATGCCGCCGCGGGTATAAAGCAAAGCCGAGAGCCGAAATACGCATACGTACGCGAAGCCGAGTAATTCGTAAACGCGAACGAAAGGCCGGCAAGCGCGCCGTTATGCGCAGAACCGCCGAACAAAACGCCCCTTTGTCCGTTATTGCTCGAAGGTGCGGTATAGAAGTAGTCCGCGAAGTAGGTAGAAGAAGAAGCCCCTACCGCCTGCGGCATATTTTCGCCGTATTCGCCTACAAGCATAGCCTTAACGTAGCCTTCGCTTCTTGGAAGTTCGCCGCGCTTCTCATAGCCGTCGTAGCTGCTGCTATGGAACTTCGCAGGGTCGGTACAAACAAAAAATTCGCTTACGCCGCCCTGTTCTGCGGTCTGAATGTTACACTTGCAGCCGTCTGTCCAGCTCCAAATATGGCCGAAGGGGTTTTCAAGTCCTCGGTAGGAAGGAACCGGCGCGGCGTATCTTGTAGAGCCGTCTTCGTTCAATGCGTTATATATTACTACGCCCGTCTTGTTTCCTAAGCTGTTGGTAACTCCGCAAGGCACAAACGGATAGTAGCCGTTATATCCGCTCCAATCCGAAATACCTGTTACGCCGTTGCCTAAGCCGCCTTGTTTGTAGCCTTCGCTTGTAGGCTCCGCGTTATAGGCAAGCTGGCAGTTAAGGTTCGCGTACTCAACCGCGTAAAGCCAATAGCAGGCCTTCTGAATTTCGTAAACGTCGCAATTCCAGCCCGCGCCGTTAAGTCCTGCTTCGCCCCTGTTGCGCGCGTATGTGCGGAAGTTAGTAAGCGAAATTGCGGTAGCTGGACGGCCTAAAAGACTGCGGTAGGTTCCGTCCCAATCGGAATTATTACCGCCGCCCCTGTACTGCGCCGTAGTGTTTACTACCGAAGCCAGCTTATTGTTGGTTCGGTCTAAGCTTGCTTCGTATGCAGAACGGTAGGAAAGCGGTACGAAATGAAAGCCCGGTAGGGCGTATTCCGAAAGAAGGCAGCGGAATATGGTACCTTCTACCTCAAACTTGCGGTAGTGGGCCGGAATTTCCACCATTACCTGTCCGGAAGCTCCGGTAAGGTCTGCGGCTCCGCCTGTATCGGTCTTGGTGCTGTCGTTAGCGTGAAGGTATGTAACGACCTGCCCTTCATCGTTAAGCAAACAGCGGCGCATACGGCTCTGAATAGGCAGGCTAACGTGTAGTTCCGGCCTTCCAAGTCTTGTACAGGCGGAATCTGCTACGGTTGAGTCCCACTGAATACCGTAGAAGTAGTCGTAAGGGAATGTAGGCTTAGAATTGCCTACGCCAATAATTAAACCCATAGTTAGTCTTCTTTTTAATACCCCCAAATAAGGGTAGCGTTAATACTTGTTTGTTTGATTTCTCGTATAATTTCGGGGTTCCACCCAACCTCAAAGCGGGTCTTTACAAACTCGCCGGGTTCCATACCCCAAAGGTTTACTTCAAGTTCTACGGCGGTCTGGCCGTCGTTCTTAATGTTGAAAGGGACGCCTTCAAGCTTGAAGTTCCCGTTTGCTAAGCCTGTTACGGCTCCGATTTTTCCAATTTGGGCGGATACTGCTTCGCCCCCTCTTGTTTTACTCATAGCTATTACGTTTTTTAAGTGCTACAAAATTATTGAATTAGAGTATTACTATAATACGCTGTTGAAAACAAAATAAAATCTTCCTAATACCAATCGTTCAAATTCATAATTAGGAAATTAAAGCTACCGTCGTTTGCCGACGCGTCGTCGCTAACTCCTATTGTTATTGTAGTCGTCGTCTTTTCGAGAATGGTAGCCTTCGCCCAAGCTGACGAACTATCTACTACGCAACCTTCGCCGGTAGCCGTACAAAATACGTGGCTTGCGGAAGAAAACCACGAAGACGGCATAGTAATAACGTATTTTCCCGTTCCCGTACGTCTTACGCTAAGCGTTGTTCCGTCGAATGTCTTATACGAGATACTTGCTCCGCTGGAAGTTCCGGTAACTTTACCCATAGCCAATACGTTAAGCTGCCTTCCGTAGCGGTAAGTAGTCATAAGGTTTAACCTTTTAAGAACAATCCAGCCGTAGAAGGTTCCGCTATCTCCGTAGCCCAATAGTTCTACGCACTCGCGTGAAAGCGAAAGAGAACCCTTTGCTATACCGTTTTCGTAGAAGTATTTACCGGAAGGCGCGTTTATCTCTGCTGTTCCGTATGCTATGGAAGAACCCCACTTATAATTTACTATCGTCATTTTTCTTCCGGACTGCTTTGCCGTCCAAGGAAGGCTAAAAGCGTCAATCCAACCGCCGCCGGAACTAATCATTACTACGTTGTCGGTAGTTTCCGTATCAAAACTATCGCCGACATACTCGAAAGGGCTACGAGTGGAGCCGTTTATCTGTACGTCGCGGAAAACTCCCGAAGTAGCGTTTATTTCGCCGGTAATATGTGCTTTTGTCGCCCAAAATTCGCCGTTCTGCTGTACGCGGTAAGGTGCGGTACCCCTGTTATTCTTCGTAGCTCCGGCCCATATTCTTACGCTTGTTTCTTCGGTTCCGTCGCCGGTAATACCTGCCTTAATAGCTCCATTAGTGCCGGCAAGCTGTACGGTTCCGGAAGTAACTATACCGCCGTCTATGGTGGTTTGTGTGTTGTCGTAGCATACCGCTTCCGCCCAATCGTTAGCAATATAGGAACCGGAAGCCCTCGCGGTAATACAACGCTTTAAGGTTCCGTCGCTGGCTTCGCCTGTTAGCCAAAGGTCGCCTACGTCATAAGGCGGGGAAGGCTGAGCAACGAATACCCTACGCTTGCCGTCGGCTGTGTCCTGCGCTTTCTCTGCTGCAGCGTATGCGTCCAGCGCGGTTTGGTCGGTAATATCCGCCCAATTTGAACCCGTATAACGTTTTAGCTTGTTGGTGGAAGAATTATACCACATATCCCCCGTATGTTTTTTCTTTTCCGTGGTAGTAGTCCAATTCGTAGCAGGGTCGGTGGTCTGAAACCAGCTTTCTATCTTGCCATCTAATTGGTTGGTAAGGTCGGTTACGGTTGTGGCAAAGCTCCCGTTTATAAACTCCGTTAGCGCGGTGTTATCGGTGTACTTGCTGGCTTTCTCCCAATCTGCGGAAGAATAGTTACCCGAAGCGCGGGCGGTCTTACATCGCATAATATCCCCGCTTCCGCCTTGTACCCATAAATCGCCTACTTCGTAAGGGGTGGTAGGTGTTGTGGTAAATATCCTTCGCTTATCCTTTGCAAGTTCCAGCGCGTCGTTTGCTAAGGCTAAGGCCTGCGCTACTTCGCTGTCCTGTAACTCCTGCCACTTGTACGCGCTTCCTTCCTTTACCCACCTAAATACCTTTCCGGAAGAAGTATTATAGAACAGGTCGCCTAAGTGGTTTTCCTTGTCGGTAGTAGAAGTCCACGAAGACGCGGGGGCGTTGCTGATGGTTGGGTCGTATGTTTCAAAAAATTGTTCTATTTGCCCGTCCAGCTGCGCCTGTATCTCCTGCAATACGCCCGGTAGGGTGTTGTTTATATAGTCCTTCGTTTCCTGCGCTGCGCTGTCAAGGTCGGCCACATTCTTGGTGCTGCCGTCTGCGCTCACGAACTTTATTACGCCGCCTATTTCCCCTTTATCAAGGTCGAAGTAGGTAACGCCGCCGCCGCTGCTTTGTATTCGGCCGGTATTGACGAAGCGTCCGTTAATGGTGGTAGAACCATACGTAAGCGAAATAAGGCGCGCGGGGTTGGTTCCGCCCGTGTCGGTTATAACGCTGCTAAGGCTTCCAATAAGGAAATAGTAGTAGGCAGCGTCGCTGTCTACCGTCCTTTGCGTGGTGTCTATCATAATGCTTCCGGCGGTACCTGCCTTCTCGCAACGGGCGTAAATGTAGTAGGAAGTAGCAGAGACAAGGCCCGAAATAGTGGTACTTGCAAGCTCCCAACTTTTTACGGCATTTTCTATTATCGTGTAATGAACAAGCGAACCACCGAAAAATTTTACTACATTGGCGTTCCCTTCGTAATTAGGTTCAAATCGGGCGTTCTGCAGTACAAACTGCTGGGAACGCGCGCCTACGGCTAACATCCGCGTTTCAATGGAAAGCGGCTTTATTTTGTCCGTATAGTAGTGGCCGTCCGGGTCGAATATATTTGCCAGCACTTCCTGTGCTGCGCGCCAATTACGGCGGGCTTTTGCCGGGTCTGCAAGGTCGTTAATCTTGATAATGTTGTCTACCTTCTGCAAGTCCGAAATAATGCGGGTTATTGTCGTCATTTGTACGGAATCGCCCAAGGTTATAGAATACTTGTACGGGTGCAGAAGGTCGCGGGTAAACCCTGTAATTCGTACGGCCTTGTTTACGCCTATATCTTCGTCTTCTACCGGTATGTAGTCGCCAACCGCGAAAAGGTTGGCTACGGTAAGCTGTCCGGCAAACTGCGCTATGAAGTTTTCCGCGATACTTAAAGCGTATTGCACTTGGGGCTGGCAATACTGATTATAGTAATCTGTTCCTTCTTCTAAAAGCTGGGCTTCGGAATCCGTCTTATAGCTGTCGGGCAGGTTTATGTCGGTAAAAAAGTACGTATCGCCTACGCCGAACTGAAAGGCCGCGCTTGTTTCGCTGGGGAACTTCATACCGTTTTCGTCCGTGAACGGGACTACCTGTATTTCCTTTGTCGCCGGGTCGTACTTGTGCAGGTCAAACTCGTAGCCGGCAAGGTTTCCCGAAGTCATCTTAATTTTTGCGGTAACGCCGTTAATAAGCCACTTTGTCGTAACCCCGTCGGTTTCCTTCTCATTAAGGTCGAAGTTCATAGTTCCGTCTATGAAGCCGAAATACTTACTTCCAGCTGCTGTTACCTGCCCGTAACGGTTTGGGAAAATCTTTTCAAAGGTTTTTATATTCTCCTTCAAACCGAAGGCGGCCACAGCCGCGGCGTTTTCAATGTATGAAGCGTTCTTATTCTTTCCCGGAAGGCATAACTTACTATGCCTATAACTACTTCCTAAGTTGTTGCTTCCGCCGTAAACGTAAAGGCGGGTAACTACGTTCTTAGAGTTTATATTTTGGCGGGAAAGTTCGTAAAGGCCCCCGGTTCTGCCGTGCCGGAAGGTATAAGGGAAGTTTACGCCGGCTGTTTTAAGGTTTACGGTACGAACCCCGTTAGTCTGCGAAATCTCAAATTCTGTATTATATTCCCCGCAAAGGGACTGCAGAACCTCTAAGCAATTCTTACCGGAAAAGGTAAGGGTTTTATACTCCGTATCTGCTGGGAATGCTCCAACGGCCCAACGGCCCGGAAATACGCGGTTAGCGTTATCTACCAAAAGCCTAAGGAAGTCTTCTACGTTGCCCGTGAAGCTGTCTAATACCGTATCGTCCGGCAGCAGCCATTGAGCGTCTATTAGTTCGTATTGTACGCCTTCAAAGGTAAGCGTATATTCAAGCCTTCGGGTACCGGTCTTCTTCAATACGGCGGGCTGGTTAAGCGTGTAAACCTTCCCGAACACGTCTATTCTATCTCCTATATAGAAGTCAAGCCTTGCGGTACTCTTTACCGAAAGGGTTACAATATCTTCCCCAAGAAGGGCGACCTTTTGCTCTGCCTTGGTAACGCCGGAAGCCTTACCCCTTGTAATAAGGGGTAGGGTTGTTCCGTCGGGGTGTATAACTACAATTTGTTCCATACGATAATTCCGTTAGTAGTGAAGTCTTCTATTTTCTCAATAACACCGGCTACAATAGCGTAATAGATGCCGTTATTATCGTAGGTGTGCGAAACGTTTACTTCGGTTCCGAAAACGTCTTCCGTTACCGTCCCGTCGCCCCAAAATATAGATACCGCCTTGCTGCTGGTAAGCGTTATAGAAAGGGTCTTTGTTCCTTCACTTATTCGCTGGTGTCTTACCACTCGCTTAACAGGGTCGGGTTCCCTAAGCTTCAAGGTAAAGGTTCCTACCATAACGTCGTCGTTCCAACGCTTAGTAACTGCTATTCCGTCCGGTAAATAGACTTCGTAAACAAGCGGCTTAGTCGGGTGTATATCTACCATAAGCCTTTGGGTTCCGTCTTTGTCGAATACTTCCAAGAACTTATTAAGTTTGGTAACGAAGTTAATTTTACCGGTAGCGTACATAAAGCATTTAAGCGTTATTTCGCGCGGCTGGTACCTCTTGTTTTTAAGGTCTACTATTTCGCCGTGGTAGTCGTCCCACTCTACCGTAAGCGGGGCCTTTAATTTCGGCTTGTCAAGAAGGCCGGAACTTTCGCTTACGTAAATATCCCATTCTTTGAAGTCCACCCCGTCTATGCTGTACGCAAGTTGGGAAACGGAACTAATACTTTCGGCTATTTGCTCCTTCGTGAAAGCTACGTTATACAGCTTAACGTCGTCTACAAGGCCGTAGCCGTATTTGGTTCCGTAAATGTCTTGCAGGAAGGCGAAGCCGGTAGGCTGCGCCGGCAGTTCTATCTCTTTAATTAGCTGGGTATCTAAGTAGATGTAGATAGTGTAGTTTCGCTTTACTACGGCCCAATAGCCCCAACTATCCGCGTTAATATCAAACCATTCTTCCGAATAGCCGTTAATAGCTTCCCAACGTACGAAGAAGCCTATACGCTTACCTGTAAAGCCGTCGGGATAGTCTGAACGTTTGAGCCAAGCAAGTAGCGTAAAATCGCCGGCAAGCTGTACTACATTCGCGTCAATCTCGCAATAGCCTTGCCCGTCGAACTTAATGCAGTTTCCCTGCTTTCCGCTTACGAACTCCGCGTTTACTACATTGCCGTCGTACCTGTTGCCGCTGTAATCATAAGCTTTTTTTGAACCTGCGCTTTCGTCAAAGGGAAGGTTTAGAACTATGTTATTTTCGTTTGCCATAACTAATAATTACTTTTCTTTTTGTTGATAACCTTAATTACTGAATTACCGGTATTCTCGGCTTCTACGTGGCCGCCGTACCTATTTACGCACACCTTCGCGTTGTCGAAAGTCCTTACCTTTACGCTGCTGTCGTCGAAAACGTCCACCATAACGAAGGAATTACCGGAAGCTTCTATTTCTACGCTGCTGTCGTGCTTAGCGAAAACTTGCCCCACTTCAAAGCCCATGTAGCGGGTGGTTCCGGAAGAAGTACCCAAGGCTACAACGTGGCGGAAGTTCTCGGTATCTATCGCTTCATCCAAGAATACCCCGTATTTTTCGCAGAAGCCTACGAAATGTTCCTTAATGTACGCCCGGCTGGGGTAGTCGTTGCTTAGGCAGAAGTCTATGCCTTCAAGGTACATTTTAACAAGTTCGCCCTTATCGGTTGTTTTCTGCAACCTGTTAAACCATTCCGTACAAATGCCGTTACGTTTGGCTTCTAATGCTAATTCTTTATTTAATTCCATACGTTATTGTGTTATTCCTTGCGCCCTCAATGGGTCGGACGCGCTGTAACCCTTTACTTCGTCGTAAATCTGCCCTAAAAGCTGGTTAGAAACGCCTATTTTGTTGTCAATACTTGCCAAGCGTATAAGCTGCTGACGTAATATGTCTATTTCTACAACTTGGTTTACTCTGACGGCGTTTGTCTGCCCCGCCAAAAGGTCTATACTTTCCTGCGAAGCTCCCTTTATAGCTCCTGCCATAGTGCTGGTAGGGTCGCCGGCTTCGTCGCCCAACTCCTTAAACAAGTCTTCGTACATCTTCAAGGCTTCGGTATAGCTGGCGGCTATCTCTTTTACCCTATTCCGGAACCGGTCTTGTTCAGCTTCCGTAAGGCCGTCGAAGCTTCCGTTTCCTTCTGCGTCAAAGCCCATATCTTTTTGAAGCTGGGCTATTGCCGCTTGTAGCGGGCCTTCTAAGAATTGAAGCTTTAAGGCGTTCTTTACGGCGTTCTGCATAACTTGCTGGACTACCTTCTCTATTGCTTGGTTTACCTTCGCGCTATTGAAGCCGTCCGTAAAAGTTTCGGCTATCGCGTCCGACAGCTGGCTGGCTAAGTCCTTCGCGGAAGTCTGCGTAATGCTCTGCGCTATCTCCGCTATGGTGTCTTCTATCTGCCTGCCAAGTTCCGCATATTGCTCCTTGTATTCCTCTACCTTGTCGCTATCCGTCTTCTTTTTTCCTTCCTCTGCCTTCCACATCTCCTGCAGGTGGAGCTGCTGCTGGCGCATATTGGAAATTAGGGCCTTTTGGTTTTCGTAAACGCTTTCGCCTAATGCCTTGTCTACTGCGTGTTCAAGGGCTTTGTATTCCTTTTCCAGCGTTTTTACGGCTTCTGCGTGTTTCTTTGTCGCGCGTTCTGCCTTGCGGTCTTTTACGTTAAATACCTCAAACGCCGAAGTAATAAGACCTATACTTCCCTGTATGATACTTAGCGGGTTTCCGGTGGCTATACCGGTGGCAAGCTGGCCGGCTGCGCCTACCATATTGCCTATATCGCCTAAAAGGTCTTGCGTTACTTCGTCGCCGGCAAGTCCCATACTTGCCAAGCCCTGCGTAACTGCGTCGAATGTCCCCTTTACCAAGTCAATAGAAGAAGCAAGGGAACCGAACACTTCCGAAAGGTTGGCTTTGCTTGCGTCTTTCTTGTAGTCCTTCAAGGCAAGGGAAAGGGCCTTAAACGGGTTGCGGGTTTCTACTTCGTCCTTAGCGGCTTTAAGCTTGTCTAAAACCGCTTGCAGGTCTTCGGGGTTAAGTTCTACGCCCAACTGCGCCCGCTGCGCTTCTATCTTAGCTATAAGGTCGGTAATCTGCTTAGATGTAAGGTCGTCAAGATTCCCGAACAACTGCGACCACGCTCCGCTGTCCTGCAACTGCTGTAACGCTGCCGAACTTAGGGCTTTGTTCTTCTCTTTCTCCAGCTCCGCTACAAGCTCAGCGTTATTGTTCTTTTTAGCTAAGGCTATTTTTTCGTCGTACTCCGCCGTAATGTCAGCTATTTCCTGCTGGTAGGACTTGTATTGCTTTTTAAGTTCTTCGTAGTTCGTTTGTTCCGGCGTTACGCTGTATTCGTCGCGCTTCTTGTTAAGGGCTGCGAGAGCTGCTTCTGCTATCATCCTTTCGTCTTCGGTTTTAGCTTCTGCTATTGCTTTGTTAAGAAGGCGACTTTTCTCAGCGTATGTCGCTTCAAACTCTATTTTCTCGGAAAGGTAGCCGGCGTATTCGTTCAGTAGCTGCTGCGTCTGTTGCTGGGCTTCTGCCGCTATGTCCTGTTCTGCTTTGTCTACTATGTCCTTCTTGCCGTTGTCAAGGTCGGAACCGTCGCCGCTAAGCTCCTTACGCTTTTCTTCCAACAGGGCCAGCTTCTCAAAAATGGAATTTGCGCCGTTTAGTTGCTCCTGCAGCGCAGCGTCAAAATCTGCCAATACGGTAGCCTTCGTTTCGTCCGCTATCGCGTTGTTAAGCTTACGCAGGTTTTCTTGCTGTTCCTTGGTTCCGGTTCCTTCCCCAATAGCCGCAAGAAGGGCCGCGCGCTGCTTGTTAAGGTAATCCAAGTAGTTACTACCTTCCGCAAGTATGCCGGCAAACTCGGTTTTTGCCGCCTGCTGGAGTATTTCGTCTTTGGAATTTACCCACTTAAAGTATAGTTCGTAGGCCTTCTTTCGCTGGTTAAGTTGTTCCGTAAAGGGGTCGTCGTTTGTCGTGGTTCCGCTACTGCTACCTTTCTTTCCCCCGCCGGCAAGTTTACCCATTAAAGACTCCGCTTCTGCCTGTGCTTTTGCTGCTGCTTCTGCGTCGCTCCGTGCGTCTTCGTATAGCTGTAAAATCCTTAATACGTTGGCCCTTAACTGCTGCGCCTGTTCTATTGAATTTTCATTACCTACCGTAAATTCTACGAGGTTGCCAGCCGTTCCTAACCACGCATTTTTGCTCTTATTTCCGTATGGTACTTGTTCTCCGTTTACTTCCTTCGTGAATTGCAAGTAGTCTTTATAGAATTTTTGTAAGCTTTCTTTTGTAGCAAATGCTTTTTCTATATCCGCCTGCGTAAATTGCCAATAACCGAAAATGTTATTTCCCTTCGCGCCGTCGCCATTTGAAACAACCGTATGCCCCATATTATACTTGGCCGTTGATTCAAGTGCTATGCGCTCCGATATTTTATTTTGCATACGGCTTTCGTATGCCGAAGCCGTAGCGCGTTTCATAACCGCTGCTACAAAACTATCGGTTTGCTCTATAAATAGTTTATCTGCGTCCGCTATATTCTGCAAGGAAACCCCCAATTCGTCGAAGGCGTTTTGATGCGTCTTAATAAATTCGCTACGCCCTTTAACGTCGTCGCCTAAGTCCTTCCAAGCTGTCCGAAGCTTCATATATGTAGCAAGAACGGGGGCGGCACTTTGGCTAATGGAGTTTCCCCAATCCTCAGCACCTTTCCGTGCTTCTTCCTGCTTTTTCTTTAATTCTTCGTTTCGTTTTATAAGTTTGTTTATACCCGCCACAGCTGCTGTAATAGCCAAGGATAGGCCAAGGGTTAGCGTTGCTGTAAGGGCCGTAGCTGCTACGCGGGCTACGTTAGCAGAAACGCCAAATTTAACAAGGGCTTTGCCAGCGAATAACGTAACCGCAGAAAAGGCTTGCTTTGCTTTGGTAAGCGTTACAAGGGAGAAGTAAGAATCCTTGTTTAAGGTGTTCGCCGCCTGTTGAAGCCCCATAGTAATAGCCATAAGGCTTTGTATTCGGGTCTGAATCTTAACAAGGTTTTCGTTTTCCCCAGCAAATAGTCCTATAACGCCCTGCGCTGCGCTAAAAACGCCCGTTACGCCGCTTACTGCTGATATTACGCCCTGTAAGCCTGCGTTATCGTGGGCTAATATCTTCGCTTGCTGCTGCGCGTCGCCCATAGCGTCCGTAAGCCTTCCGCACTCCTCTTGTAGTTCCCTATAAGCCTGCGTTCCTCGCAGGCCTGCCTGTTCCATTTCTGCCAACTGCTGTACGGCGTTCCTTACCTGTGTTCTTAGGTTTACGTGTGCCGTTTCGGTCTTCTTTACCTCTACTTCCAGCTGGGTAAGTGCTGCACGCTCTCCGTCTAATTCCGCCTTAATCGCATTCGCTTCGCGTATCAGTTCCGCCTGCCCTTTTCCGGGTGCAACCTTGGAAATTTCCGCTTTAAGTTTTTTGTACTGCGCTTCAAGGTCTTTTATAACCTGCTTTTGTATTACTATGTTCTCGCGGGTTACGTCGAACATTTCGTTAATCTTATCGCCCGCTGCTACCGTAGTCTTAGAAAAGCCGGTAATTCGTCGTTCCGTTTCTTTTAGGGAACTATTTATTTGTCCGTTGTTCGCTATTATATCGAACTCAATAGAACCGCCTTTCATCGTGATAAATCGTTAATTTGTTGTAATAGTGTCGCGGCGTTTTCCTGCGTTATTGCTACTTCCGTTGCGTCTTCTCCGCCTTCGCCTTCCGTCGCTATGTTCGGCGCGTCAATCAGCAAACGCTGAACAATAGCCCAAGCTACGCCGTGGTGTAAGTAGTCCCAAGTCCAGCCGAGGTGGGCGCAAATAGACCCCCGGCGGCCAAAAGGACTATTTAGTCCGGTTACTCTATGCCCTTCTTTCTCGGTTGTGTCGTCCTTGCGCCGGTCATCAATCGCATAGAGCCTATAAAATCCCCTAAGTTGGCCATAGCTGTTACGGTATTGGCTATTCCTTCCAACTTTGAAGGTTTTATAGTACGGTGGAACAACTCCGTAAGGCGGTCTAATTCCTTGTCGTCGTTGTATGTCTTCTTCCTTCCGCTGGCTAACACTTCGGTAACGTGGTAATCTTCGCCAAGTACGGCAATAGCTACTATTCGGGCAGCCCTGCGGTTATGTTCGTGCGCTATGTTCTTGGCTTCGATAAGCGTATTAGTTCCGCCTGCTTTAAGGCTATCTTCGTCTATGGCTATTTGTAGCCATAGTTCGCTAAGCCTGTCAAGAACTGAAAGCGTAGGTTCCTGTATCTCGAAGGCTTCCGTAATGGTTTCTTTTACCTTGCGCTGGAAGAAGCCCTTTATTCCGGGTTTTCTCTTACGAACCTTGTAGGTTATATCGAACTTAACCCCGCGCTTTATTAGCAGGTTTAGTTCGTTAGCTTCTATTTCGGTAAGGGTTGGTTCCCTTTTTTCTTCGCTCATATTCTCAATAATTAAGAAAGCCCTCTAAGTTTAGAGGGCTTTCGGGTTAGTCTTAGTAGCCCTTTTGTTACTCCTGTGTAGGGGCCGCAGGTGTCAAAAGGGTAGCCGTCATTTTCTTTACTCCGGTCTTCGTAGGCTGCATAACGGTTCCCGCTACCTCAATAAGAAGTATTCCCTTCTTGCTGAAATCTCCGTTAATCTTGCTTACGAGCTTCATTCGCGGAATCTCGAATTTAAGGCCCTGTTCCGGTGTAATTCGTACCGACTTTTCCACTACCGGAATTTTGTCCGGTGCTTCCCACTTGCCGTTGCTTTCGTCGGCTGTTCCGCCCAAAAGGTCGGCAAGTACCGTTACGGAAGGGTTCATAATCGAAAAGGCAAAGTTTGTCTTTCCGCCGCGGCTGATGCTTACTACCGGGTCGTCTACCTCTTCCGCGTAATGGTCGGTAGTTTCCGGGTCTTCCTGCGTCATTTTGCAGGTGTCTTGGTAGGTATAGCCAAGCTGTTCAAGGCTTTCGCCCATTCCGCCGTCTGCGGCTATTGCTCCCACCTCAATCTTGGAAAGTCCAAGGGTATAAATTGCTTTTCCCATTTTCTTACGTGTTAATTAGTTCTTTGTATATTCCATTCTACGCGCAAATTGTTGTAGCTCTGCTTTATAGCTTCTTCCCTAATAGTCGTTTCGTTAGAAACCCAAAAGGTTAGACCCTCAATGTTGGCCGCCTTCAAAGCTGCTAACACCAGCCCGGTAAGAAGTCGTAGCCTTTCCCTTGCGGTCTTGTATTGCTCTTTGCCGCCTATCTTTACCTTTTCGTCGGGAACGTGTATATTTACGTTTGAAGTCCCGCTTTGGGGTATTTCGTGGGTAAGGTTCAAGTTATTGACTACAATATCTTCCGCCGTGGAACCGTCGGGGCGTTCCCCCATAGTGTATATTCCGCCTTTAAGCTCTGCTTTCAAGGCTGCGGAACCGTTAAGAACGGTAAATAGAATATCGTCGGTTTCTATACTCTGCATAACTATTATATCCACATTCTACAATGCAACCGGCCCGCGTCGTATTTCTCGCAAGTTCCGGAAGCTACAACTAAGCCCGAAGCCTTGGACGCTGCTATAAAGTCTTTGTTCGCAAGCTGGGTAACGTCTACTTCTTCCTTCGTCACTATTACCTCGGTTCCTTCGTCTATTCTGGGCGTTCCCTTCGGAAGCTGTATAAGTGAGGAAAATACCAAGGTTCGCCCGTCGGTAGTCTGTATCGCCGTACCCTTCCCGTTGGTTTCTTCCCTGCAAGCCGCTTTAAGCTCCCAAGTTCCGCCGTTGCTTTCCCAAGAGCCGTTAGCGGTTTGGGTGGCTTCGCCGTTACTCAAAGCGTACAGGTATTGGTAGTATTGGTGGGTAGTCGTTACCATACGTTACTTTTGTTGCGAATTTTCGGCTTGGTGGCGTTGGGTAGTCCCAATTCCGCGCAAGTCGCGTTATACCAAAGTTTAAGAGCGTCCCAATTCCAACTAATAGAATACCCACCTTCCGAAATGTTGGCAAGCGGTATAAGGGTAGCTATTTCCTTACATAAGGCGGTCTTCGCTATCTTAGCGTCTACCTGTGCTTCCGGGTCGGGAATTAGTGTACTTTGGTTGCAAAGTATTAGTTCCACGTCGTCGGCTCCTACTTGGAATTTCGCTACGGTCTTCGTTATGTATTCTTTATAGGTCATTGGATGAGGGTGTTAATGGGGAAGCCCCGAAAGGCTCCCCCGCTTAGGTTAGTCCTGCCAGCTTGTGTGTGCTACGTCAAGCAAGAAAGAGCGCGAAGAAGAAAGCCAAGCAGGGAAGGCGTTAGCCAATCCTACGGTAACTTCCTGCAGCGGTTCCTCGGTTGAATACTTCTTTACGCAAGTATGGCCGTTCAACGCTTTAAGGGCTACCGAACCCTTAATATTCATATCCGCCGGCTTCTTCCAATAGGTATTACCTAATACCTTGGTTTCGCTAAACATCACTACGTTGTCGGCGAAAGGGTTGCCGGTCAAGCGTGAACCGTCCGCCTTTTCGATAGTAATGTCTTGGTCAATTACGACAATCTGCAAACCGCGCAAGTATGCAAGGCCCGCAAGGGTCGCGTTTACCTGCTGCAGGCTTGGTGTCTGCGAAATACCCAAGGCGTTAGCGGCGAAGGAAGCGCAAAGCTTCACTACTTCCTCGGTAGCGGCGAAAGCGGCGAAGGTATCTACATTCATAAAGGCGTATTTAAGGGAAATACCCTTCTTCTTCGCTGCCGCTACAATCTTCTTAAAGTCTACCGAAATAGGCTTAGCCGAAGTAGAAGTAACCCAACTTCCGGACTTAGCGTCGTAGCCGAACTTCTGCGAAGCGTCGATTTGGTAGTCTACATCGTATTCGGTTATTACGCTGTTGTTGTTGTCGTTGGTAAGAACAATCTTACCGCGCGAAATTGACTGCAGGGCTATCCACTCCAAGCGGTTAGCTACGCCGTCCCAGCAGTACTTAGTGTCTTCCGCCCAAGCTTCTACAAGCGCGCGAAGGTCGGGGTTCGCCGAAGTCATAGCGACCATAATGTCGTATTCGTTCAGCTCGTTTTCGTCCTTAATGCGCTTAATAGCAATCTTAGGAATGTCACCTTGAATACGCGCGATAGCGTCGCGGGTCTTCGCGTCAAGTGTTGCGCCGCGAGCTACAAGGTCGCCGGCAATTTTCAACCCTACCTGCGCTTCGAGAGCCTTCCACGTAAGCGTGTAGTTCTCCTTCAACGGGAATAGCGTAGGGTAGTAGTAGTTTTTAAGGTCGTAAGTATTCATTACGGCCTGCATATCCCTCTCGGTAATGCCAACCATTAAGCTTCTTAACATAGCTTCGTCCTCCTACTGATTAAATGAAGTTAATACCTTTAAGGGCCTGCTTAACTGCGGAGCCAACAGGGGGTATATTGGCTTCCTTAATCTGCCCGATAGTCCAAGCGTTTACAAGGTGGTTAGCAAGGTCGGCTACGTCGTAGCTTTCGCCTACAAGCGCAAGCGGCTCGTATTTGAACGCTCCGGCGGTAGCTCCGTTAGCTGCCGACTGATAAACCTCTGTGCCAACTGCTGCCGCGCCAAGTGTGGTACCTACGGTAATGTCGTCGCAGGTCGCGTCGCTGGAGTTAGTCGCAATCGCTGAAATTGTATAGGCCTTGCCGCCTTTCGTGAAGAAAATTACGTCCCCCGCCTTGAAGTTGTGCCCCTTCTTCACTGTGTAAGTGGTTGCGTTGTCTGCCGCCTGTGCTGCTACTACCGCCACCTTTACAACGTGGTAAAGCCCGTTAGCGTCCTTTCCGATAGGTGTTCCTTCGTGCAGCACGGCCTGTGTCAAGTCTGCCGCCGAAACGGTAACGCCGCCCGGAATATCCGCAAGCGTGTGGGTAAACGCCTTTACTACGCGCTTATCCTTTTTTCTCTGAATCTGAATACCCATAGCGTAATCGTGTTAGTTGTTAAACTTCCTTTCCGGACATCCCGCCGCCTTTTGCTTCGTCGGCTTTGTCCTTGATGTAGCTTTCTACGCCGCTGCTTACGCCGTCCTTGTTCACGGTTCCAAGTACCGGCTTTTCGTGAAGGCTTAGGCCCCTGTCTGCCAGCTCCTGCGTAAAGGCTGCTACGTTCTCCTTGGTTTTGTTCAAGTACTCGGTAAAGGCGTTGTCGTCTGCGAATGTGCGGCCCTCAAAGCCGGCAAGAACAGCGTTCTTGTAGCTTGTAGGTACGTTGTCGCCCAATGCCTTAACAAGTTCTTCCCTTCGGGTGGCGGTCAGAGCGTTGCCCTGCATAGTTGCAACTTGCGCGGTAAGGCCTTCGGTTGCCTGCTTTACGGCTTCCGCTACAATTTTCTGCACGGCTTCCTCGGTAAGATTTCCGGGCTGTTCCTGCGGCTTGGGTGGGGTTCCGCCTTTGGTTACAAAGTCGTACTTCTCTTTAAGGCCGGCTTCGTAAGTTTGGTTAGCCTTGGTAATTTCCGCGTCTGCGTCTTTTCGCCAATCCGTAACGAATTGTTTAACTTGGTCGGCGGTAAGCTTCCCTACGACCTCTTTTGCTTTTTCTTCGGTATCAACCGTAAGCGCAATAGAACGCGCCAGCTGGTTAAGCCCGTCTTTGCGGACGCCTTGGAACTGAGCCACAAGTAGTCCTAAAATCATTTCGTACAAATTCATTTTCTTTTGGTTTTATTGAACGAAGCAAAAGTAACGTATTATAATAATACGCAAGCAAAGCAAGAAGCCGAAGTTATTATTTTGTTTTCTACAATCCTACTGCGGGGTACTACTGCAACGCAGTGTAAAGCGCAAGGTGAAATAAGCCCAAATTAGCGCGTTTCTACCCCTTTTTGAACACTTATACCAGCAAGGTGGTAAAAGTGGCACAAATCAAACAACAAGGGGCAAAGCGGGGCGGTATCGTTTCTTCCTTTGTTTCGCCTTTATCGCATAAGCTGAATAACCGGCTTTTCCGAGCCTTGTATATTGTGAAGTGTCGGGAATGAGAACGGCGTTTCCGGAAGAAGCGACAAGCTTTGTTTTCCCCCTACACCCCCTTTCTTTATCCATATATTTATCCATATCCATATACATAGGGGCTATTATAGCCCCTTCGTAGGGGCTTCGTAGCCCCTTGTTTGCGTTCCATTAAATTATTGATATTAAAAGACTTAATAATTTATAGTTTTGAATAAAAGTATAGCCCCTTTTAAGGGGCTTATAAGGGGCTATAAAGGAGCTTACAAGCCCCTTGCTTATAATTTATTTGCAATGATTATCAATAATTTAGGAAATTTCTGCGCGAAACTTTGGCCTTCCCCGGTTTTTGTACTGAATTTAGGGGGTATGTACCCCTTCGTAGGGGCTTCGTAGGGGCTTCGTAGCCCCTACGTGGTTCCTTTTTTTGGTTTTCGCGTTTGCAGGCTGCAAATGTTTTGCTAACTTTGCGGACGAAGCTGGGGAGAAAACCGGCTATTAAAGAAGAAGCGAATAGGTTTTTTGTATTTGAAAATCGCCAATTTTACAAATAACGAAAAAGAAACCGTCCGCAGGCTAATCGTATATCCTTTTCCCGATATACCGGTTAAGCGTGGGTTTGGTTTAATTTCGTTAGGTGTTTGGCGATACCTCAAATACTTAAACCTTTAAGACCCGCGCTTATTTATTTGCTAATGCCTGTTCGGGTTCTTGGGGCGTAAAAGTGTACGGTATGAAGTCTTACTTATTGGGGCTTTTAGGGGTCTGCCTGTTATGCTCCTGCGGTCAATCAAGCCAAGAACCGGAAAAAGTCGTTATTACTGAGCCGCTGTATGGGTTCTTTACTGAAACGGAAACAAGGGCCGGCGACCCCGAAGCGTTGGAAGTTCTTACTTCCGGGAACCTGTATGACCTGCACCTCTATCCTTGTTGTAACGAAGAAAACAAAGCCTATATTTCCGAGGTTGCTTACTATCTGAACGGAGCCTTTCTCTGCGAAACAAATAATTACCCTTTTGCCTACCGCTATACTGCTGGGGAACCGGGCGAATATACCCTTACCGTTGTTCCTGTCTTTACCAGCCCGCTAATCAAGTGGGAAGCGCGCCCTTCGTTTATAACTATAAAAAACAAGTAAAGCTATGGGAATTAGTAACCTATTCCGGAAGAAGGTACGCCTTCCCCTGTGGATGTTTGCCCCTTCGGTTATGTCTACCGCGTTCCCAAATTCCGTTAAATACTCCAGCTTATATATCCGTAATAAACGCGAAGGAAGGAACTATATAGAATTTACAAAAGAAGAAGCCGAGGAAGCCCGGTTAAACTTCCGGAACGCCGCCCGGAATGAATACAACCTACAAAGAACGGCATACCTTAACGGGAAAGGAATAGCAGCGGAAAAGGCAGGCAATACGGAAGAAGCCGTAGCAATATACGAAGCTGTTATAGCCCTTGGGTACCCTGCCACCCACGCATATACTCGGCTTATGGTTCTTTACCGCCGTAACCGCAAGCCGGAAGAAGAAGTAAGGGTTATTACTAAGGCTATATCCGTATTTGCTGCTGAAAACGAAAAGCGCGCCGAAGCTGCATTAAGGGAATATCCGGAACTTACCGAAACAATACGCGCCGCCGCCGTTGCCGAGGAAAAGGTTTTAGGCCCTAACGGATTCTATTGTTTTGTCCCGTATGATGTCAAAAGTTACAAGCTTCGCCTATCAAAACTACAAAAAGGGCAAAATTAGCCCGACCCGCGCGTTTTCTCCTTCTTGGTGGTATAATTATACCAGCTGCGCCAAAGGAAGGCACAAAACGCAAATTCGGGAAAATTAAGTTTAGCTAAGCATAAATTATTGGTATAGAGCAACTTTTTAGGCAGAATTTTTGTTACTTAAAAAAGAATTATTACTTTTGTGGCAAATAACCGGGCTTGATGGTCGCAAAGTGGTAGCGGGGTCTTCCTTTTAGGATGACATATTGCAGGGTCGTCGCCTGCCTTGCTCGGTTTAATAAAATAGGGGAGCCGGTAAAGCTTCCCTATTTTATTTTACGGTAGTAAGAATGGTTCATTTGTCCTTCTTCTACAACGCCCCAAGACTTCGCTACGTTGGCCGTAGCTCCCTTATACTTGTAGTTTGGTTGTACTACAACCTTTATAAGCTTGCCTTCTTCGTATGGGTGGGTATATACGTAAACAAGTTCTTTGCTATTGAGGTCTTCGTAAATGTGCAAAGGGTTTTTAATAGCCTGTTCTATTAGCCCGTACCTTTCTGCCGGTACTACTGCGCCCTTGGCCGCCTTCGGGTGGTCTATGTACTTTATTACAGTCTTATCAAGGACTATAATAGTTTCCGTTTCAATGGTTAGCCCCTTCGCTACCATATTGGCCTTAATAGCGTCGTCTATCCTGCCGACCTGCGAAACCTTGCCTATACTTCGCCCTGTCTTCAATATCTCGGCGGCGAACTGCTGGAGCGTTCCGCTAAATAATTGTAACTTTTTTTTCTCCTGCTGCTGTGCCAGCTGAATACCGCCCTTGTTATCCTCTATAAACGAAGGCTTCTTAGGTGCGGCTAACATACGCCGGCGGTTTTGCTCAATCCACCCGGTAAGCTGCGGCGGAATGTCCGTTACCTGTTGGCTTGTCTTCGGCTTCCACTCCAACTGCCGCGACTTCCTGCGGGCTTTCAAGTATTCCCCGAAGTCCTTAGGTGTTACAACAATAGGAACCATAACGCAACGGCAATTAGGATGCCAACCTTCCCACCGGAACGTCTTAGGGTAAACGCCGGCCAGCTTGTCGCAAATATCAACAAGGCGTACTACTTTGCCGCTGGTGGTTGTAGTAGTATGGTTGGAACTTAGCCTAATTTCGTAACTCGTTACAAGCGGGTTATTTTGGTAACTTTCCCACTCCGCGCGCCTGTATGCGTTAGTCATTTCCGTCCGTACCAAGCGCAGGGCGTTCTTGTATGCCGACCTATATACGCCTTGGCCGGGGTTGTACTTTTTAGCTGCTTCGCTAAGTTCAAAGTTCCCCGTTTTCTTGTTGCGTACGCGCCGGAACAGGGCGTTAGGGTTGTTAAGGTAGCCCTTTATACTGCTGGCTATCTCGTTTGCGCTTTTACCCTCTAATATGCCGTTTTGTATTATTATTTCCAGCTCCTTCTTTGCATTGCCGGTTAGGTTCCAAACGCGGGAAGAAAGGGTAAGCCCGCCGCGCTCCGCTGTTGCGTATGCGTGGGCGGTCATTCCCTGCTCCCTTCGCTCCTTGGTCGCCTGCTGGCATATCTCTCTTACCGCTTCCTTTTGTGCCTTCCCTTTGCCAAGCCGTTCTACTACCGCCTGCGTTCCGTGTTCCTCACCGCGTTTATAGCCCTGCTGTACTCCGTTGCCTATAAGAAGGGCCGCTTTGCTGCTTAGGTCGTTAAGAAGCTGGGTAAGCTTCTTTTCTGCCGCTGGGTTCCCTTCCCAAGTAAAGTTTACCCCGGCTTCTATTGACTTGCGTACGTCCGCAACTTCAAGGACAGCACGGTAGGTGCTGCCGTATATGCTGCTTAGCTTCCGTTCTATGTTGGCTAAGTATTGTATTAGTTCCGTCCTCTTACTCATTACTGAAAAGAAGCTACCGCTTCCCTAAGGTATTGTTCTAATAGGTTATTTAGTTCGGTGCAGGGGCCGGTTACAACGTCGTAGCCCTTGCTTTCTACGTATAGAGCGTAATCTGCGCCCGCTACTACTACCGCTACAATAGCGGCGGGGTGTTCCTTGGCTGCGGCTTCTGCCACCTGCTTGCCCTTGTTTACTCCTTCGGCTGCGGAAGCTCCGCCCGCCCCTTGAAAGTTGTCTACTACCTTCTGCCCGTGGTCGTAAACAACAAACCCAATAGAAGACCTTAACAGGGTTGTTCTATCCGTATAGGTTCTAAGGGTGCGGGCCTTCGCTACCGTCTGCATACAAGCTGCTATTATGGACTGCGTAACTGCGTCCGTAATAGCTTCTACCGCTTCGTAAACCCCCTTAAATAGTTCGTCTATATCGAAGTTTGCAATTATCCCCATAGCGTTAGTTCGTTGGTTCCTGCCCCAATAAGTCGGCGTAGCTTACTGCGCTTTCTTCCGCTTCTATCTGCTCTATCTCTGCGTCGCTATCCTTTACCCAGCCCAAAGTCTGTACGGCAGTCTTCCTGCTTATAATTGCTTTTTGTCCTGCTGCAGCAAGAATAAGGTTTACCTTGCCGGCTTCGTCCTCAATCATAAACGGCACTATTTCCGGTTCAATAATAAGGCTATCGCAAGCCGCCACGAAGTCCTTGGCCCCTGCGTTCATCTGCTTTAAGAAGGCTTGTATAATGGCTAATCGGCGTTGTAGGTAGTCGTCGAAAATTTCCATTTTGTCCTGCACTTTTAGGTGCGCGTCCATAAATAATAACTTCAACGCTACGCCGGAAACTGCGCTAATACCTTTAACGCTTTCAAATGAAATATCCGGCGTTTGCGTAATGGTGTAAATGAAGCGTAAAAGGGTTTCTATTTCAAGCTTAACGCTTTCCGGTGCCTGCGCCCAAGACAAGTATTCCGCGCTTCCGTTTTCGTCCATTTCGATAACGGCTCCGGCTTCTCCCTTCTTGGCCCAGCCCAAAATATCGCCCTTTGTTACAATCTTCGGGCTTGCGTGGTAGTCGTTGGTATCTGCGAAGTTGGAAAGTAGCTTTTCCAAGCGGTCTATAAGGTTCTGAACGTCGGCCCACTCTACTGCTGGCTGGCTTCCGTAAATTACCGGAATCTTGCCTATTTGGTTCTGCTTCGGGTAGCCGTCCAACATAACCCAGCCCGCTGTGGTTTGCTCCCACTTCCTGATGTCCGTATCGGTATAGGTTTCGAAGTAAGTAGTAGTCTTTCCCTTGTTGTCCTTAATAACGTATTCGCGGGAAAAGGCCAGCATATCGCCCGTTTCGTCAAAATATGGGTAAAGTTTATCGCCATTTAACGGGCTGAATACTGCTACCCTAAGCTTAAACTTTGATTTGAAGCCGTACTTTGTCGTAGGAACTTCTACCGGGTACCATAGTTCCGCCGCTTCGGTGCTGCTGAAAATAGAACGCGCTATTTTGCGGTTAATAGTGCGGCTTTTGGTTTCAAAGAGGACGCGCTGTACTGCCCTTAATACTTCGGACTCCTTGGTTCCTTCTTCCGGTTCCGCGTTAAGGGTTACAGGGTTTCCGAAAGTGAAGGCTACCGCGCGCTTAACGATAAGTTTCTGAATAGCCAAGGCTACGCGGGCCACTCGCTCTATACGCAGGTGTTGTTGTTCGCCGTCCTTCCCGGTTACTATCTTCTTGGTCTTGGTTTCGTCTTCTTCCGTTACGTCGGTTTCGTCGCTAACGTCTACCTTTACCCACTTGTCTTTACGCTTGGCTGCGTCCATAACGTCGTGGGTTGCTGGGTTAAGCTCTTTAAGGTATTGTTCCGCTTCCGGTGTGGAAGTGGTACGCCCGTTTTTAAGCTCGTTAATCGCTGCGGAGCTGTCCTCTGCTGCTAATAGCTGGTTTAATTCTTCAATAGTCATAATTGTTGTTTTTTAGTTATTGTCTTAGAAATAGCCGGCGGCTGACTTCTTACCTTCCTTCGGCCTAAACTCTATTGTTCCGGTCAATGCGTCCGGCGCGTCGTCGTGTGCGTTGTTTCCTACCTTCATATAGCGGGTAATAGCGTTATAAAAGTCCGGCCACATCTTATCCCAATTCTTCGGGAAGTAGGTAAGGTTTTGTACTTCCGCGCTGTGGGTGAATATTCGCACCGCTTTGTTTTCGCTTTGGTGGAACCACTTTACGCGGGTCTTCCCGTTACCCATTATCCGGGCTTGCTTCTCTACGTTTCGGGCAAAGCCGCGCCCGCCGTTGTTACTCTCTACGTTGGCTACTTCTACGGCGTGTTTGGTAAGTATTTCCGCCGTCTTTACCTCGGTGTATTCCATAGGCTTTTGCGTATAGAGTACGTCCAAAATGAAGTTACCTATTTCGGTTTCCAAGTATGTAATAGAGCATAAGAAGTCCGTACCTTCGTCCGCCGTATCGGTATAGTTCTTTACCACGCGCCGCTTGGTTGCCGGTAGTATTTCGTATTCCTTAAACTCGTTTTCATACATGAGGCCTTCCAACGGCTTAGGCTTCTGCTGGTATAGGCTGGCGAATACGTGCGGATTCCTGCTGCGTATGCTTTCAAGTTTGGCTAAATTGTGGCGTTCCGGCCATAGTGCTTCGCCTATCTCGCGCGGGTCGTATTCGGAAGGCTCGGAATCCTGTATAGCTGGGTAAATAACTACTACCCACCCGTCGGGGTTGCTTTTGGGGTCGTATATACCTTGTTGCTCCAACAATCGGCCCGCTAAGTCCTGTTCGTGCCAGCGGGTAAATACTATTAGCTGCTGGCTGTCGTTGTGTAGTCGGGTTTCTGCTACCGTGTCGTACCAATCTTCAATAGCTGCGCGAACAACCGGCGACCACGCCGTTTTAGCGTCCTTGTAGATGTCGTCCATAATAAGAACGTCTACCGGTTCGCCCGTTAGTGGGCCGCCTACGCCTACCGTCTTGAAGCCGCCCCTATGTCCTACTATCTCGCATTCGTCCGCGTTCCTTAGCCAGCTGCCGGCTACGGTTGCTATATTCTTGCTATTTAGGCGGGTGTCCGGGAATATCTCGGCGTATTCGGGGCTGTCTATTATTCGCTGTATTTCCCTGTTAAACTTACGGGCTTTCGGGGCTGAATAGGAAACTACCGCCAGCCTTGTATCGGGCCGTCTGCCAAGAATGAAAGACGGGAGCCTTCGGGTTGAACCCTCGGACTTACCGTGCTGGGGCGGCATAAATACCATAAGCTTTTTTATTCGCTTTTCGGCAAAGTCCCCAAGAACGGAATAGTAACGTTTATGAAATGGCGCGGGGTCGAAGGTAGGCATAGTATAGCCCGTAAAGCGTAGAAGGTCAGTACGGGCCTGCCTTACTAACCTTTCTTTAAGAACGCTTATATACTCTACCTTCTCCTTGCGTGTCATTGTTGTAACTTCCTTTCAAGTTCCGCTATCTTAGCGTCTAATTCTTCTTCCGAAAGCTTGGCGAATAAGTCCGCCCCGTCCTTTCCTGTAAGCTCCGTAGCTTGCCTATTCTTCCATTTTTCCGGTTCGCAGTTGCAAAGCGTGAAAATTATTGCCGCCGTGTCCGGCTGAAAATGTTTATCTACCGTCCGTTGCTCCTTTACCTTGGCTATCTCTTTGCCGTTTGCGTCGTAGCGGCCCGTTCCTACCATTGTTTTGTGTTGTTCCTGTACGGTATAGCCCTGTATCTTTTTGAGTAGACTTTTCTTCGCTTCTGCTACAAAGAAAGCAGTACGCGCTTCTTCCGCCTTTTTAATAGCGTCGGCAAATTCGGGTTTTGTGTTCAGCCACTCGAAGTAAGTAGCCCTATGTATTTTTACCATACGGCAAATTTCCGCCACCGTATAAGTGTCGGATTCAATAAGTTTGCATATACGCTCTACTATTTTATCGTTGTATTTTGGTTTCCTTCCTGCTGGCATAATCAGTTATTCTATTTCGGGAAGCTCTACGGTTTGACCGCGTAATTCGTGCGTGCAATCTCCGCAAAACTCTATTTTCCCGTTCTTTATAAAGCTGTGGCAAATGCTTACTTTGTCTTTGTATGGCGTTTCAACCTTTACCGAAGGCGTTATAGTGGGGTTATTAAAGTTTCCGTTAAATTCCCAAACCGGTGTAGAATAGCCGGGGTTCTTTACGTGTATAAAGTGTTCTTTCTTGCAAGCCGGGCAAAGGAAGGCGCACACGCCGTGGTATCTTTCTTCCGGGTATTGTTTTAATTTTGGCATACCGTTATAGTTTTGTAATTTCTACTTCTTTGTCGAATAGCTTTATTCTGTCTAATATGACTTGGCAATACTCCGGGCTTATCTCAATTCCGTAGCAGTTGCGGTCTAATTGGTGGGAAGCAATAAGCGTAGAACCGGAACCTAAGAAGAAGTCTACTACTAATTCCCCAGCGCGGCTGCTGTTCTTTATGAACCTTCCGCAAAGCTTTACGGGCTTCATAGTAGGGTGTTCCGCGTTTACTAAGGGCTTGTCTTCGTGTATAACCGTGGTAGGGTGTTCCGCGTCGTTAAGCATTTCCTTGGCAAACTCTAATAGCTCCTTCTTGCTCATAGCGTCAAGGTCTATCTTATCTTCTATTACGGTGCGGTTGTTCCTTTCTGCCACGAAGTAGTGAGGGCCACCTTCTTTCCAACCGTAAATTATAGGTTCGTGCTGCCATTGGTAGTCTTGTCTTCCTATTACGATGTTATTCTTTACCCATATAAGCTGCTGCTTGTAAGCAAAACCGGCAAGCCTTAGCCCGTTAATGAAGTTTACCGCTTCGCGCGAAGCGTGGAATACGTAAATAGCCGCGCCTTTCCTGCTGACTGCAGCGTAGTTGGAATATATAGTTTCAAGGAAGGCCTTAAAGTGGTCGTCATCCATAGCGTCGTTTACTATGTCCGTTTGTACTCTATTTCCTTTGTCGGCTGCGTTAAGCATTTCGTTCTTGCTGGCGTAGTCTACGTTATAGGGCGGGTCGGTTACAATAAGGTCGGCTTCCTTTCCGGCCATAAGTCGCTCTACGTCGGCTATGTCGGCGGAATCGCCGCAGAGTAGGCGGTGGCAAATACCCCCCTTGCGTATTTCGAATAAGTCCCCCCGTTTTATGCTGGTCTTTATGCTGGCTGTGTCCGGCGGCGTGAAGTCGTCTTCTTTAAGCTCCTTTTCCGGTTCCGCTGGTGGTGCAAATTCCGAAACACCCCATTCCTGTGGGTCTATTGAGTATTCCGTCGTTACTTCGGCCATATTCTTTACGTCCCAAGAAAGGTTAGCGTTTGCCGTAGCGTTATCCGCTAAGGCAAGTTCCCGGCCCTCTCTACTATCGAGGTCTATGTCCGTACGCTTTACCGCCACCAACTTGTCGCCGGTGGTTTCAACGATAATAACGTCTTCCAATCCCTTGGAGCCGGCTGTTTCCGTAATGCCGTTTCCTGCTATTATTCGGTTGTTTTTATCCAACAAAATAGAACGGCCAAGCCCGAACCTTTCTACACTCTTTTCAAGAAGCGAAGTACCAAATTCCGTATGTTGGTTTAAGTTCTTGTCGTCCGGGATTAGCGCGTCTATTTTGGTTTCTATTACCCTGTTCTTTGCCATAGCTTAGCTTATAACGTGGAACAATAGGCGGGCAATCCAAAGGAAGAAAAGGCCCGAAAGTACGCCTACGACGGTAAAGAAGAAGTCCCATACTTCTGCGTGTCCGCGCTTGGTTACAAGGTCGTATATTTCCTTTCCTGCGCCTAAAAGAACACCAAGAATAAAGCCTAAAACAGGGCTAAGGAAGCCCGCGAAATAGGCAATTACGAAGCCTGCGGCAAGGTGTAGCCACTTATCCGAAGCCAAAAGAAAACCTTTGAATGTCTGCAAGGCTCTTAAAATCTTGTCTTTCATATCTTTGCTTATTAGGCCGCCAACATTAGCGGTAAGCAAAAATAGAAAAAGCGTATTATTATAATACGCTCAAACAAATGCAAGTATTCAAAAAGTTATAAACTAACCCCGTTTGTTTCGCCGGGCTTTGCGCTGATTACCTTGACGTAGCTTAATTCGTTATCATCGTAAAGCTTCAAGGCTTTTTGAAGTCTTCCGGAAGTTCTACTACAAGTTCCGGCCTTTTGTGCTTGTTTCTTTTCATAACTTTTCTTTCCTATAAACGTCCTACCTTTACGGTATCCGTAAATAAATACTTTTGTACTTCCTGCTGGAAGTCCTCGAAGGAACGGCAAACGACGTACTTGCTTCCGTATTGCTCGGCAAGGGCTTGCCATTCTTTTTGTAGCGGGGTTTGTTTGCTGCTTTTGCTTGGGGTTTTGAACTCAATACAAAGAGCGTTATAGTCCCCGGAGCCGTAAAGTAGAATAAGGTCTGAAACGCCCGCCGTTACTCCTTCGCCCTTCATAATAGCTGCTTCCCTTGCGTTTCGCGCGCCGCCGTTTGGAACGGCAAACAATAGAAGGCCTATACTTGGGTACTGCAGCCGGAACCACGTAACGCAGCTTTTTTGTATCGCGCTTTCAATGTGTCGCGGCATAGTCTATTACAATTTTAGGGGTTAATACTTCGCCGGTCTTTGTGCGCTTGCGGGTAAACTCTATTCTATACCCCGCGCCTTGCTTTAACGCCTTCCTAATTTCCCGGCTTATCTTTGGGCGGCGTACCTTTATGGTAAAAACTATTGAAGCCATACTATTAAGTTTGTTAAGAAGTGCTTATTTTGCTAAAATCGTCCAAATAAGCAGCTTTATGGCTGTCTATTTTGCCAAAATCAGTATAAATAAGCACTTTTCTTGATAATTTTTCGGTTAAAATAACTTCGGGCTACGCCTGTCTTCCTGTATCTTAGTAACCCGTTCTATTTCCGCGTCTATCTCCTTTTCCAGCTTCTTGCTTTCTTTTAGATAAGTGGTAGAACGTGTCTTAAAGTAGTTCTTTTGCGCCGCTCTCATTTTTACAACCTTCTCGTAGAACTCTTTACTATTCATTGGAAACTTTCTTTTCGGGTTCCGCTTCCTTTGCAGGTTCCTGTTCCGTCTTTTGTTCGATATTGGCCGCTTTCTCTGCGGCGGCTTTTCCTTCCAGCTGCTTCCTGTATGTTACTACCGAGCTGGCTGCCTTCAAAACAATGTTTACCACTGCGTCGCGCTGGGCCTTCGGTAACTTGCTTTCGTGGTTGGCTACTTTCTCGAACTCTGCCTTAATGTTTTCTACCGTGAACAGGCCAGCGTCGTTCAAAGCGTCGTAAGGGGCTCTTCTCCACTTATAGCCCTTCTGAGGTGCTGGCCTTAATTTTGTGTAGGCTTCAATTTCGTAGCCTAAATACTCGTTAAATTTAACGTCGTTAATTGTTTCCTTTACTTTCATAGCTTTATTATTTGAGTTATTTTTACAAAAAATCGCCACACGCCGCCGTTAAGCCTTGTAAGGTATCTTTATACCGCCCGAAGCAAACAAACGCGACACGCGGCGAATTAGGGGCTATTCTCTATTTATCGCATATCTTGCGGGCGTAAAGTGTATTACGGCAAAGTCAATAGTTACGCTTGAGGAAATTTCAGCCAAATCCTTATATTTGGCCCGCGCCGCCGTAAATACCGGGGCAAACCACGCCACAAACTCGTTTTCGGTTAAGCCGTCGTTTTTGGCAAGCTCAAATAACGAAACCGGAAGCCCGTCTACCTGTGCGTAGTATTCATACATTACCAAGCTGTCTATACTTTCCCCGGACTCGGTTGTATGGTTTATATATTGGCCACGCTGCGTAAGTTCAAGTTTTTGTACTCCTACTTTGTCGGCTGTAACCTCTATTATAACTTCCTGCGGGCTTCTATATGGGGCCGCGCTCCACTGCCTTACGCTCAATACGCCGCCGCTTTCCTTCATCTTGACTATCTTTTTGTCCCAATACTCGAAGTTCCCGCGTATGGTATGAAGTTTCCGCCCTGTCTTTACCTTCCCCGCAAAGTCGGAAGGCTTGTTAATCTTCTTTCCGTTCTCAAAGGTGTCCTTACTGAGAATTACTACTACCGTAGTAGGTTTTGCTATCTTGCTCATAATTTTATTGTCTTAAATGTGGTTTCGCCCGAATAGCCCTTTTCAAGCTCTAATACCATAGTTTGTATTCGTATATAATTAAAAGTCTTACGCGGTAGGGCTGTAATGCTCCTAAGCCCGTAGGCTGTCAATTCTCGGAGCCTTACGTCGCTGTCGCTTATAGTAAACCACGGCATAAGGGCTATTACGTGGTCGCTAAGCTCCATACACTCTCTAAGAATTTTATAGCCTAACTTCATACCTTTTTCTTCCAACCCTTCGGGAACTCCGAAGGCGTATTTACTGCTAAAAGGTGGGTTCATAACAATACAATCGTAGCGGGTGTTTTTTGCAAGCTTGAAGTAGTCTTCCGGCGCGGTAATTTCGTATTTACCGGAAGACTCTAACGCCCTTACCAAGTTTCCGACGCCCGGCGTAGGCTCTAAAACGGTCTTAGCTCCTGCCGGAATAAGACTTACCATATAATCGCAAATCGCCGGCGGTGTTTGGTACTTGTGTTCTTCGTTTTCTAAGTGGTGCATAATTCTTATTTTGAGGTTATTTCTTTCGTTGCTTGTTTAGCCAATCTTGGAAGTACCAAAGTTGGCCGCAACCGCCGCCGATGTCGTCTTGCCCCGCTGGGTTGAATACTCGAAGCGAAAAACCAGCCGCAGCCATTCTCTTTGAAAAGTCCTTAATAATGTCTAACTTTTCTTCTATGGCATTCTTTACGGTGTTGTCCTTCTCGCAAATAACCGATAACGTACATTCCCATACGTACGGGTTAAAGCTTTTAAGCAAACATTCTATATCTTCCTGCTTGTTATTCCCTTCGTGAACACAATAGTTAAAGAAAGGCCTTCTTCCTGTTTGGGCTGCCCATTCTTCCCCCAATATTCCAATTTCCGAAAGCAAGGAAGTAGGGGTAGGTATAAGTTTTGCCCTTCTACCGTCGCTACTTTCGTGTACTGAAAATTGAATACCTACCTTTTTGTATTTTTTACTGAGGTTAATAAATCTTCCGAAGTTTGCGGTAATGCTCTTAGGGGCCGAAGTGCTTACTAATAACTGCGCGTTAGGGTATTTCTCCGCAAGTGTTATAATAGCACCTTCCAAATTTGTATAGTTAAGGAATGGTTCGCCCATACTCATAAACATAATTTGAAACTTTGCTATTTCGTCCGTAGGGCAGTCTATTGTATGTAACGCGACTTCTACCTGTTCTACTATTTCGTCGCTGGTTAAGTTCCGTACGAAGAACTTACCCGTACCACAAAAAGCACAACCTACCGGGCAGCCGCATTGGGTGGAACAACAAATTACCGTACGTTCCTTAAAGGAGTTATAGCGGTATAATACGGCTTCTACTGCTATCCCTTTAACCGTGTCGGTTTCTTTTTTCTCAAATACGAATTTTGCGACATTAGTGTCTGAACTTCTAAAAATTTTATATTCCATAAGTCTTATTATTTAATTGGTTATTCTGCTAAAATGGTAAGTCGTCGCCTTCTTCGGTTGGCTGCTGGTATGATGGGGCAGGCGGTGCTGGGGCTGCGCTTGTTTGTCCCTGTTCCTGCTTGTTTCTGCCAAGTAGTTGCAAGTCCATAACCCTACAATTTATACCGGCCTGTAAAGTCCCGTTTGCGCTGAACATCTTTACGGAAAGGTCGCCGCGAACAAATACCGAAGTTCCCTTCTTGAGATAGTTAATAACGCCGCTTTCTCCGTATTTAAGGCAGCTAACCCAAACGGTACGCTTCTGCCTTTCTCCGTGCGCGTCGGTATAGCTTTCGGTATGAGCTACGCTGAACGATATAAACCGTTGCCCGTTAAACTCCTTAATTTCGGCATCCTGTCCTAAGTTGCCTATAATCTCAATTTGTAACATAACTTGTTATTTTTATTGGTTATCGAATAAATTTAATTGTCTGCACTCGTCGGGAAGCAGAACCCCAATTTTCCGCAAAGCTTCGCGGTATGTACACCCGTTATTTTCGTAGTCCATAAATATGTTATAGGCCCTTGGGTGTAGGTCGTACAATAATTCAAAGCGCGATACTTTCTCCAAGTGCGCCCCGAAGCCGCAAAACATACAGCCGGTTCGCGTGTGGCCTTTGTCGTATAGTTCGCAATATGGAACGTTGTACTTCCGTAAGTATTCCCAAATATCCGCATCAGTCCAAATGCTTATAGGGTAGCTCGCTATATGTGAATTTTGGAAGGAATTACACCCCCCCCGGCGTATATATTGCTGCTTCCTTAAATCGCTTTCGCCGGCCATTACTCCTAATATCGGAACTTCGCCGGTTTCCCTACTATACCTTGCGAATGGTCGTTTTTTTAGGTATTCGCAGCATTGCTCTGAAACGTCGAAACGCTCTTTTATAAGGAACTGCCAGCGGTCTGCTATCTTACCGCTTCTATAACCTTTCTTCGGGTCGCTTCCGTGAAGTCGGATAGAAAGTAGCTTTTCGCTTTTAGTAGTCTTCGCTTGGCGTATTCCGTGCGCCTGTTCCTTTGATATTAGCGGGAAGCCGTACCGGCTAATAACCTGCTTAAATGTTATTTCGGGACGAATTATAGTTACGTTCTCCGTACTCCTTACAAAGCGTACTATTTCGGGGTATTCGTTCCCGGTATTGCAGAAAACCGCCTTTATATCCTTGTCTACAAAACGCCTTACAAGGTCAAGCAATACGGTAGAGTCTTTCCCGCCCGAAAAGGAAACGTAAGGGGTTTTCCCGGTCTTCGCTATGAAGGCTTCTACCGTTCCTACGGCGTGGTCTATTTTTTGGTTTAGCGTCCATTTTTGGCGCGCTTCTAATTCCTGTATAGTCATAGCTAAACTTTCTTTACTCCTACTAATAATTCCCCGCTTATTACCTCTGTTCTGGTATCTTCGTCATATCTCCTGTATAGCTGAATAAGCCCTTTTTCTCGGATAGCCTTAAATATGCTTTCTTCTATTCTGCGCTGGTCGCGTTCTATAAAGTATTCTTTCGTTTTATGCCCGTAGGAAATCAATAGAGAGCGTTGATGTAACTCTATTTCGTTGTATTCGTATGCTACCCCCAGCTTTTCTATGTCGTATTTTTCCGGAAGCAGTCGTATATGGTCTATTTCTATTCCCTGTATAAAAGAATTAGGAACAGGGCTTAGCCAGCTGGCTATCTTGCGTAAAGCCGCCGCTATCTTCTTTTTCATATCTTTTGTATTACTATAAGACGCTATTCGGCGTATTAAGCTTTTTTAGGTAGTCCTTGACCTTGTTGGCTATACTCCGAAATTCCGGCGTATAGTTGTAGTCGTTTTCGTATGTCCTTAAATAATAAATTACGGTTGCGTGGCTCCGCTGGATAAGCTTGCCTATTGCTTGTACGGTAAGTCCCGCTTCCCTTGTTAGCTGCGTGAAAATCTTACGCGCGTAAACGAGTTGTAATTCTTTACAGCTTCCGGTAATATCTGCGAAGGAAACGCCCATAACTTCCGTAATAGCCTGCTTTATCTCCGAGTATGCTGGGGCAGCTTCGTAAATTATCTTCTTCTTTGTCAATTCGGCAAAGTTCTTTTCAAGCGTTGCCCCGCGTGAATTGTCCCAACCCGTAAGAAGGTAAATAGTATCGCACCCCATAAGTAGTACAATATCCATAGCTATGTGTAGTTCCCACGGCGCGTTCCAAGGCAATCCGTTTTTAAGTGGGTTTACTACTTCGTACCCCTGCGCTATAAGCTGCGCTTCTACGCTGCTGAATTTCTCTTTTACTTCTTCTATCGGTAGGCCGCTTATTTGGCCCGAAATATACACTTTGCCCATAAGTTACTTTGTTCTATAACTATTATTTTCAAATGCTATCCTATCGAACATTTCCGCGAATCTGTCCGCTACACGCGGGCCGTAACGCCTAAATAGTTCTTCGTCGTCTAAATTGCTTGTTATAATCGTGAATAGCTGCCGGTCATAACGGTGGTATATTACTTCCACAAACGGGCTTATTTCGTTGCCCCAAACCTTAATTACGGAAGGTTCTACACCTACGTCGTCAATTACCAATAATTCGCGGGTCTTGATGTCGTTGAAGGTGTTTGGATTTTCCTTCGCTATGCTGGCAAGCTCCAAGGCTGTAACGTGTCTTACATTCTTTCTTTCGTGGTATGAGTAGCTTTCGTATAGAAGCCCTATAAGCCTGCCGATAGCGCGGGAAAGCGTTGTTTTGCCGTTGCCAACCTTGCCGTATAGAAGTAGCCCGAACTTGTGGTTTCCTACCAGCCACTTGGCTGCCTGTTCTATATGCTTGGCCGTTTCCGCGTCGTCTACGAAGTGTTTGTACCTGCGTTCTACTTCGAATATGTAGCTTTCCCTTAGCATAGCCGGTACGTCTTCTATATACCGGTCTATCTTAAAGCGTTCCGGAAAAGCCGCCCTTTTTAGAAGCTCCCGGAAGCGGGTCATATCCACCCGCGTTGTTTCCTTGCTGTTGTCTGCCATTCCTCAAACTATTAGTTATTCCGTTTCGTTCCCAAGTTCTAACCGCGGCCTTCCAATCTTTCATAGGGTTTTTTCCTACCTTCCAGCCGTTGGAAGTATAAAAATCTAACCAGCTTTGCGGGTTTACGTCGTTCCCGCGTTCCTCGCAATAAGCCGCCACTTCTTCAAGGGTTGGGGGTATAAACTTTTTCGCCGTTCTCGTTTTCTTTCTTGCTGGCCGTACTTCCTGTTCTGCTGGCTCCGGTTCTGCTACTGCTGCAGCAGGGATTTCCGGCGCGGTAAAGCCGCCTTCAAGAACCCCCATAAGGTTGTAATACTCCAAGCGGTCTATTACGGAACGGTGCGCGGGGTTCTGCCTGTTAAGCCCTTTTCCGTACTGAAATTCTATAAAGTCCGGAATGAAGGCCTTACTATCGCCGTCGAAGAAGTAAAGCCTATCGCCCAAGGTTTTGCGTAAGTCTTCCATTTTGAAGGACTGCCCGCAATATAGCCCGGCTATCTCTAAGTCTACTTCCCAAATACCAGCGTTACTGCATTCGCAAAAAAGGTAAACCCAAAGCAATTTATAAGGCCCCGGAAGGTTTCTTACAAAGCGTTTCTTAAATAAGTCGGTATCTATAAACCTTTTCGCCATATCCTTTGCTTTTTAATGGCCCCGCCCGAAGGCGGAGCCGGGTTGTTGTTATTCCGTATATTCTTCTTCCTTGTACGCTAAGCAGAAGTCCTTTTCTATAATCGAATTGCAAGAAAACGGAGAAGCCGAAATAATGGAAAGGCGGGCGTACTTACCTTCTTCTGCCTGTTCCTTGAACTTGTTGTTTATCCAAGCTGTAATTACGACCTTTGCCGTATCTACGTCCTTGGTCTTGACAAGGAAATCGTAGCTATATTCCCCGTTGTCGTTCTCGTTTTCGCTGGCGTTGTCCTCAATGGAAACTAACGCTTCAATTTTATAGTAGCGGGTATCGTCGCGCTGTTCTTCGCCGTTGTTGTCTTCCTGTTCTCCTTCCAGCTCCTGCGGCGCGGGCTTGTACCTGTCGTTCAAAATTATAAACGACTGCAAGGCCTCTGCGCCGGTAATAGCGAAGCCGGAAGTATAGTTAAGCTCTATATAGTCCGTAGCTACCGCTATTGCCTTTGTTACGTCCTGCGCCTGCAAAATAAAGGCGTAATTCTTGCCGCTTATTGCTGCGTTTACCTTGTACGGCCATAAGCCCGTACGCTTAATAGGCTGCGCTAATCGGCGTTGGTTGCTGACCTCTACCGCTGTTATGTCTTGGCATTGAAGGCAAAAGTTTATACGGCTTAGCACGTCGTCGTCAATTCGTACGCCCTTTTCAAAAAGAATTTCGTTTCGGTCAATACTTATAACTTCGCCCGTACTTTGGTCTATAAAGTCTTCCTTCCAAGTCCTTACTACGTTTTTCGCCAAAAATTTACCGTACATCTCTTCCAAGCAGGAAGTAGTAAAGCGTACTTCGTTTTTTCTTGTTTGTACCTGTGCCGCCATAGTTCTATTTTCTTAGAAGGAAGTCGTTATACAAATCTATGAACTGCGAACCCGCGAACGCGGCGAGTTTACGTGTTTTATAGCAAAGCCGAGAGCCGATAGCCGCATGCGTATACGAAGCCGTGTTATACGCATACGCGAACGAAAGGCCGGCAGACGCGCCGGAATAAATGAACCACGGCCAATACTTGTACGTACTGCTGTCTGAAAAGTCCGCTACCCAGCCTTCGTTAAGGGCTTCGGCTATGGTCTTTAACTTGCGGTAGGCTATTTCGTCCTTGGTAAAGCCAAGCTTCGCTAATTCTTCGTCGTTTACCGGCTCTACTCCAAGAACAGCGCAAGCGTCTGCGTAGGTCTTAACACGCTGGGTAATGTCCTTAGGCTGGGTAACATCTACGGCTTTAAGGGTGGTTACGGGAACCCCCAGCTTTTCTGCCAATCTTTCGGCTTCCGCCTTCGCCTTTTCTTCGTTCTCGAACTTGTACGTAGGGGTCTGCTGTCCCTCCGCGTAATTCATAAAAAATTCCTTTTTCATTTTCTTAATCGTTATTGGTGTTATTGAATAATGTTTGTTCTTGTCTTAGCCCTTCGTAAAGCTTGCGCCGCTGGCGCGCTATACTCAACCTTACAGCTTTTATGGCTTCTTCGCGTCCTCTTAGGCTGTCTTCGTACTCTATAAGTTCTTCTTCGCAGCTGGCTATATAGTAGCCATTGGAAGTAGCTATTAGGCCTATTATAAGGTCGTTGTTTCTGATGTAGTTTATAAGCTTCCTTATCCTTGCGCTACTTGGCCGTCTACCATCGTCCTTTAATATGGTCGCTATATCGTTATTAGTAACGGCCCTTCTTTTGCCTTTGGCGGTTTTAAGAATGTTTACTAACGCTGGAACCAGCCTATACCGTTCTATATCCGTTAGTGGGGCAGTATGTACGTCGAAACCTTTTAGCATACTAAAATGGTGTTTTGTTGAAGTTAATAACTAAGCCCGCTTCGGCGATATGGACGTTCTTTCCGGTTTCTGCCTTAATTCCTGCCCTAAATTCTTCCGCGTTGCTGTTCCCTGCCGAAAGGTGTATAAGAACTATATTATTTACCTTCCGCAAGTCGTTAGCCTGTAACGCTTCTAAACAATGGGCATAGCTGAAATGCGACTTTATTGTTCTGTCCCTTACAACAGCCGGAATTTTGCCGGCTGCTATATTCGCGTCCAATATGTCTAAGCGGTAATTACATTCTACCAAAATATTACTAAGGCCTTCAAAGGTGCAAGGCAGATAGTAAGTGTCGGTAGCGAATAGAATGTTTCCCGTTTCTTCGTGGTTAATGAAGAACCCCAAGGGTTCGGCGGAGTCGTGCTTAGTCCCGAAGGGAATAATTCGGAAACCGCCGAGCCTTAGAAGTTTTCCGGCTGTGCAAACCTGCGGCTTATGCCTTGCTTCTATTTGGGTGTTCTCTATGGTACCAGCCGAAGCGAATACGGGAATAGTAGCGTTAAGAACGTCGTTAATATACGCGCTATGGTCGCCGTGTTCGTGCGTAATTAGACAGCCTACTACCTTGGTTATATTGTAGTCTAAGGCCCTTTTAACTTCGGCGAACTTAACGCCGGCTTCAAGTATGAGGGCTTCGGTGTCGTTTTCAAGAACGTAGCAATTCCCGCAGCTGCTACTGCCTAATACTTTCAGTTCCATAGCTTAAAAATCTGGCCTTCTTGGTGCTTTTCCTGTTCCTGCTGGTTCAGCTGTCGGTACCGAGTCGCCCTCTCCGAAGCTCATAGTTTCTCCCTTGTTGGCTTTGTCCTTAACCTCTACGGCTACCGCGTCTTCTACTTCGACTTCCGCGTACATAGGTGCGCCGCTTTGGTCGTCTGCGTCCCCGAAATCACAACCGGTAATATATTCGTATAGGGCTTTCTTAGCCCTGCGTTCCGCCTTGCCGCGCATTTGGTCGTGGCTGCTGTAATCGTCCTTTTTAACGGTAGCTACTACGGTAAAGCTGTTTCTTTCGCCGTTATATTCGTAGCTTACCTTACACGGAATTTCAGCGAAACCGGGGTTTTGGCTCCTGTCGTGGGAAACGTCTATAAAGTATTTAACGCCAAGCTTGCGAAGAAGGGCGGTATAGCCTTCCTTAGTCGGGTACATACGTTCCGCTATGATATTGAATTGGTTGCCGGTTGGAAGAAGGCCAATACTTACCGCGTCTATAATAGCGTCCCTTACTATTGCTACGCCATAAGGCGGTTTTACGTTACCCCTTTTGTCCGGTCTTCCTGTCCTGTCCGTCAAGAAGCCGACCTTAGTGTTCATAAGGGGCATAAAGACTTTGTTCATAACTTCGTCGCTAAGTGCTTCGCGTAGAAGGGCTATAACGTTTACTGCTGTAAACGCTGCGCCGAAGTTGTTTACTATCTGCAAGCTGGCCGCGTCTTTGCAGGCAAGCTCGAACTTTTGCTTTGCGTTGTCAATTATTGACAAACTTGTTTCTTCTGCCATAGTGATGTTGTTTAATGTTACTTCCTAAATATCTTTTTAAGCATCGCAACCTTGTAGGCTTCGGCGGCAAGGTCTGCGGTCTGCGGGTTGTTTATAAATTCGGCTAAAACGTTTACCAGCTGCCCGTGGTTTCCGCCTATTGCTATAACCGCCTTAGCGTCCCCTTCTTCTTTATCTACCCCCCCCAATCTTTCAGAACCGATAAGAATAAAGGCGTTCTTTTTGTTGTCCTCGGTTTGCTGCATAAGCTCCTGCGATACGGCTGCTACTTCTTCGGCGAAGCCGCGCTTTTTGTTGTCCTGTGTCATAATTTGAATTATTAAAGTTGGTTAATACTGAGTTCTTTGTCGGTGCTTACCCTAAGCTTTATAAGCTGAGAAGTAATAGGGAATAGGTTGTTTACGCTTTCCGAGTTGTCAATGAATACCGGCGCGCTTATGCCGTGGTATAGGCCAAGGGTGTTAATAATGTCAAGCCCCGCGTTTATCTTTCCTGCCGTATTAAGGTCTGAATACTTTACGCCGTTTACCGAGGCTACGCAAGTAGGAACTTCGCCACCGTTAAGCTGGCGTTCATACATACGGAAGCGTACGTTTTGGAAAAGTCCGTTTACGCGGCGTTCCACTTCGTCCATTCGCGCCTTGTTAAGTGCGTCGGCGGTAAATTCTTCCTTCTCCAAGTCGGCCAGCTGCTGGGCTAATTCCCTTTCCCTTGCCTTAATCTCTGCTACCTTCTTTTCGTTATTCTCAATGACTACGCGAAGGTTAAGCTTGGCGTTTATGGAGTTAATCTGCGTATTAAGGTCGTTTTTCTTGGCTATAAGCTCGGAAGTATTCGCGGCTGTGCCATCTTCCGTCGGTGCTGGAATAGCCGTTATTTGGGCTTCTAATGCCTGCCACTCCGGAAGGTCTGCAGGGTTTACGTCGGTGCTGATAATAACCTCCGGCGTTCTTTCAAGTTCTGCGCTAAGCTTCGCTATCTCGTTGGCGTATTCCTGTTTCTTCTGCTTAGCCGTGTCGTTGTGCTGGGTCAGCTGCTGGGTAAGCTCTGCGCCGTACTTCTCCGCGTCCTTTATTTGGGCGTTAATGGCCTGGCCTTCGCTGGTAATGCGGGTCAGTTCTGCTTCCTTCGCCTGTTCAAAGGCTGCCTTAGCCTTAGTCTTGGCTTCCGCGTCAGTCTTCAACACCGAAGCGTCGCTACAAAGCGTTCTATAAATCGGGCAAATAAGGCCTTCGCTGCTTGCGCGGTATTCTTCCGCGTTCTTATTCTCCCATTCGGTAAGCTTGGCGGTTCTCTGCTGCTGCAGTCCGGCTATCTTCTCGTTATTCTCTTTTATCCTACGTTCAAGGTCGGCCTTCTCGCGGGCTTCTATTGTGTCGTAGTTATCCGATTCGCGCTGCTTGGCTGAAAGTTTTACTATAAGCTCGTTACGGTGTGCGTTGGCTTCGTAGCCTTGACTTTGCTTCTTCTGCCTTGCGGCGAATACTACTTCGTTCTGCTGGGTTTTCAGCTCGTTTATTTTGCGCTGTCTTTCCTGCGCCTGCAGGTAGTTCTTGCGGGTGGTTTCGGCGATGTCTATAATCTGCTTTTCTACGTCTTCCAACTTAGCGGAAAGCGTCGCCTTTTCCGTTTCTAAGGCTGCATAGTCCGGAGCCTGTGGCGTTACGGAAGTTATAGCGTTAATCTCTACGGGGCATTTGTCCTGTTCCTTCTTAACCACGCCCTTGCGGTATGCTATTTCCGCTTTGTAGGCGGCCATATCCTTTCCGGAAAGCTTCGCTACGATGGCTATGAAGTCTTCGCGGCCCGCTGCCACTTCCTCGAAGGTTACACCGCCGGCTATCGTCATAAGTATATTTCGCTGGGCCTGCCAATCCAAAGAAGGGAAGTACGCCGGGCTGGTAATAAGCTTAAATAGCTGTTCGTCTATAAGCTCCGTTACTTTGGCTTGGTATTGCCCTGCCTTTACCTCTACGCCGTTTACATAGTAGTGTGTAGTATTGCCTTTCAGCTCTACTTCCGCCTTTCCGCGCGGCTTTACCCAATCTTCAACGAGGGAACGGGTAAGTTCCACTTCGCTACCGTTAAGGGAAAGAACCGCCGTAACGGTGTGTTCCAGCTTCTCTATCGGCCTGCCTGTCGCGTCTACGGTTTTAATCGTAAAGCTTCCGCGTCCGCTGTCTGTTCTGCCTGCGCTGTCCTTACCGAACAGGCACCAAGTAAAAGCGTCGAATACCGTAGTTTTTCCGGTTCCGTTTTCTCCGGAAATGGTCGTGACGTTTCCGAAGTCTACCGCTAATTCCTTCAAACCTTTGAAGTTTTTAAGCGTCAATCTTAATAGTTCTACTTTGTTCATATTCTTTATTTTTTGAATGTCCGTTTATCTTTCTTGCCTGCTAATGCTAAGGCCTTTTCCGCGTCAGTTATAATCATTCTTCCTACTTGGGTTATTGCTGCGTCAATCTTCCCGCTTCTCTTTATCCGGTTGGCCTGCGTCATACTGCACCCAAATAGCTGCGCTATTCCGGAAATGCCGTAAACGTACGGGCTTCGCCTTTTGGTCGTATCTACTACAACGGGCGGCGGGCTTACGTCCCGCGTTTCCTGTAACAGCTGGCGGAACTCCGCTACCGTTAAGTCTATTACCCGTTTATTTTCGTCTATTGCTGCCATTATTCGTCTTCGGTAAATTCTTCCGGAAGTAAACCCTTACTTTCCCAACGTTTGTAAAGAAGCGCGCAAATACCCCAAAGGCCAAAACCCGCTAATTTGCTGGTAAGGAATACCCGGCACCACGCTTCCTGTTCTACAGGTTCGCTGGCAATTAGAATTAAACCTACCATTACAAGAAGGCCAATTACGCCCCCCCTAATTTCCTTTGTTATGTTCTCTATGCTCATAGTCTATCGGGTGTTATTTGTTAAAACTCAATCGTAGGGCCGTCGTCTTCGCTCCTTCTGCGTCCGCGCGCGGCCCTTGCTTCGGTGCGTGTCCTGCTTCTGCCTACGCGGAATATGTCTTTATCCTGCTGGGTAAATTCGTAGGGAAGGAAAATAACAAGTAGGAACACAGCTATAATGCTGCGCTTAATAGGGGATAGGTCGAAGGAAACGCCGCAACGGGTACAAAACCACCATACGCACAATTCCGTAGCCTTCTGAATACCAATTTTGCCGTATATGTTGCGGGCTGTGTTCTCTACCGTACGGGTGGAAATGTTTAGTTTATCCGCTACTTCCTTCTTGGCAGCACCCCAAGCCAACAATTCGGCGACTTCGGCTTCGCGGGGCGTAAGTGTTGCGTTTGCCTTCATAGTCCTATTTCCCCCAAATGTTAGTAGTTACCCCGTACTTCCTAAATGTCAGTTCTATCGCTACGGCTTGGCTGGCCGAAGGCTCCCTTTTGCCGTGGCGGTAGAAAGAAAAAGTATTACGGTTGTTAATCCCAAGGGCCGCCCACAGGTCTTTTGTCGCCTGCCGTACGTCCATCTGCCGAAGCTGCATGTAGCCGGCGTTAAATCCTTCTTTGTAAATTGTCGTTTCGCCCATATCGTATTATTATAAGACGTTAATATTAAATAAATGCCCTTACCCGTTAGCCTATTACGTAGTCGCGGGTAAGTTCTTCTTCTTCCTGTGTGAACCATAGCAAGGTGCGTAAGAAGCTGCGCTTAGATACTCCTGCTTGGAAAATACAATAAAGACCACGGGCCTTTTGTTCTTCGGTTACGCTGAATAGAAAGCCTTTCTTTCCGTTTTCGTCCGTGAACGGCCCTACTTGAGCTTTTAGTTTCCTGTAATTGATAGCCATAATGTACTTATTTGTTATATAGTGTAACTTGCAATCCTCTACGAAGGCGGCAGCGTGTGCTATCCGCGTTTATGTTTTTTATCGCGCGGGTAATGAACTTATTTAAGAACTCAATACCTACAAGCTCTATAAGTCCGCTTACTCCGACCAGCTTGTTAATGCGCTTTCCTTCAACGTCTACCCCGTATACTTTGATACGGTAGTTTTGGTTTATGAATGTTGTACTATACATAAGTTTGTTATTTTTGTCCATATAGGTACTTTTTGCTATCCTACAAATTTGCGTAAAGCAATTTTTTGCGTTAATTTTGCAACCGTATTAGTAACCGAGTGCAAATGTATAGCAAAGCAGTGTAATATGCAAGTATTTGCAGCAGATTTTTGCGAATTTTTTTTTGCGCTCCTAATTAAAAAACAATGGAAATCGGTGTAAAACAAAGACTTAAAGAGTTTATAAAAACTTTGCGAATTAGTGACCGCGAATTTTGTAGGCGTATAGGTACTTCTACTTCCTTTGTGAACTCTATACGTAAGTCGGTACAACCCGACAAGTTGAAGGCAATAACCGAAAACTTCCCGGAACTTAACCCTATTTGGCTTATGACCGGAGAGGGTGAAATGCTGTTAAGGAGCAACTTAGGCAACGTAAGGGGCGATAACAACACCACCGTAGCCGGTAACGGAAACAACGTTAGCCATAACGATATGGCTACCTTGCTGGAATTGCAAAAGGGCTACCAAGCTATGTTAAAGGAAAAGGACGAACAAATAAATAGGCTTATATCCGTTATAGAAAAGCTTAGCGCAAAATAATGCAATGCAGTGCGTTTTGAGTGTACTCGTTCCGAAAACGCGCACAAATGCCCCAAATTTAAGCGCAAATTTTCAAAACAATAAAATATACGTCCGCGCTACAAAAGTGGCACAAATCGAATATTTACTAAAAATAACTTCCGTATGAATACCGTTATAGAAGTAGCGAAATACTATAATAACCCGGCCTATTTTCCTTATATGCCGGAACCCGTCTTTAATGCGTTAGAAGCTGCCTTTATCTCTGGGGAGGAAACCGCCGAAGTTCCAAAGGCCGAATACGAACTAATGCTTTCCGAATATGCGCGCGCCGAAGAAGCCTAAGGTAGTAACACCAATAGAAGACGGCGTAAACCGCCGGTTCTTTGTCGCAATAGATACGCTTGTTGCGCTGGGTCGCCTTGCGTCGCTGGATAGCTTCTGCAAGGAATCGGGCCTTAATTCTCCAAGGTACCGCGAAGCTCGTTTTACTTATGGCGTTACTCCAAGCCCTGTTAATACTTCGCGCTACAAGTCAATCCATATAGAAGCCCTGTATTATCTTGCTATGCGGTATTCCGTTTCCGCTAATTGGTTGCTTACAGGTCGCGGCAAAATGTTTACGAAATGAAAAAAGCTATAAAGTTTTCGCTATTCCCCAAGAAAGTAAACGGGGTTCTTTGCGAAACCCTGCCTATTCGTGTAAGGGTTTCGTATGGTGGGAACCGCGTAGAACTCCGCTTAGGGTATAGTATAGAGCCGGCGAAGTGGAAGGCCGCCGAAGAAAGGGTAACGGTAAACACCCGCAACCGCTTCGGGCAATCCGCCGGCGAAATAAACAGGGAAATACTGAAAACGGAAGAACGAATAAACGAAATTTTTACCCGCTTTGAACTTTTGGAACACCGCGCCCCAACTCCCGAAGAATTGAAGGCGGCCTACGAAGAAGCTACCGGGAAACGTAAGCCCGAACCCCAGCCGGAAGAATCCGGCCTTTCCTTTTACAGGGCCTATTCTGAATTTATGGAAACAATGGGTAGGCAGAACGCTTGGAGCAAAGCTACCTATACGAAGTTTAATAGCCTGCGCGAACATCTACAAAAGTATAGCAAGGCCCTAAGTTTTGAAGGGTTGAATACAGAAGCTTTACAAGGTTTCGTTATAAGCTTGCAGGAAGAAGGCCTACGTAATACCACTATATCTAAGTATCTTTCCTTCTTTCGCTGGTTCCTGCGCTGGGCGTGGAATAAAGGGTATAACCCTTCTACCGATTACGAAAACTTTAAGCCAAGGCTTAAAGGCGTGGACGGGAACGCTAAGGAAATAATATACTTAGAATGGGAAGAACTTATTAGCCTGTTTAACTTTGAATTTCCGGCCAAGCGTACCGCGCTTTCGGCTGTACGCGATGTCTTTTGCTTCTGCTGCTTTACCGGTCTTCGCTATTCGGACGTTGCTAAGCTCCGCCGGTCTGATATTCGGGAAAACTATATAAAGGTGGTAACGCAAAAAACCGTAGACGGGCTTATTATTGAACTTAACAAGTATAGCCGGGCAATCCTCAAAAGGTATAGCCATATAGAACTGCCAAACGATAAGGCCCTGCCGGTTATTAGTAACGCCAAAATGAACGAACAACTTAAAGTAATGGCGGAAATAGCCGGCTTAGACACCCCGCAAAGAATCGTATATTTCAAGGGAAGCCAGCGGTACGAAGAAGTTTTACCGAAGTACGCCGTTATTACTACCCACTGCGCCCGTCGTACCTTCGTTGTTAATGCCCTGCGCCTTGGGGTTCCTGCTGAGGTCGTAATGAAGTGGACGGGGCATAGTGACTACAAGGCTATGAAACCCTATATTAAAATAGTAGACAAGTTGAAGGTAGAAGAAATGGGGAAATTTGATAATTTTGAACCTTCCAAATAGCGGGAACCCAAAAAGAAACCCGAATAGGCAGGTATTATATGGCAGTCTATGATAGTCTACAATATCCAAATATCCGGCAAAAGGCGCGTAAATTGCCGTTTTGTTATTCTATTGTATTCTATGGTATTTTTCGTCTTAGAGCCTCTCTCTCCGCAAGAAATTAGGAAACAATGAATTGTTTCCTAATTTTATTTTATATGAGTGGAAAGCTTGCTTGCCGACGAAATATAAAATAAAATTAGATAAAAACGCGACAGCGTTCTTGTTTCTTGCAAAGGAACCACAAAAAGGGATCGACAAGCGAAACAAAGTGAAGCGAAGTCAATTCCTCCCTAAAAGAAGCCGGGAGCTTGCTCACGGACTGGGTAGAGAGCAAAACAAGAAAAACGCGACAGCGTTTCCTAATTTCTTGCAAAGGAACCGCAAAAAGGGGACATTTCATTCTTCAAAAAGAGTTTTCCGGCAAAGCATCAAAAAAACAACAAAAACCACTCAATCTTGTTATAATTTTTACTATACTTGTACCGACGGTATTACCAACCAAAATATAACAAGCTATGGACTACCTTTACATTCTTTTAGGAATATCATTCCTTGTATCAGCATTAGGGTGGATATACTTCATCTACTTCTTCAGCATCGGCTACGGTCTTTCGATATCAGCGCTTGCAGTAGCAACAGCCATAATATTTGCTGACGAGATAACCCTTCCTGTCGCAATATTGTGTGGCGTGCTGTTTGTCTATGGCATACGTTTAGCGGGCTATCTGCTAATACGCGAGCGCAGATCGGCTTCATACAAAAAGATACTCTACCAACCCGACAATACCAAACGCAAGCCTCTGTTTGCGATGTTTATGATATGGATATCGTGCGCACTGCTTTACATTGGGCAGATAAGCCCCGCGACATTCTACCTCTACAACCTCGGGCACGGAGCACCTGTAAATGAGGCGTGGGCATGGATAGGCGCATCCATTGCCGCCATTGGAGTAATCATTGAAATGATTGCCGATGCACAAAAGAGCGCCGCCAAGAAACAGGACGCCGGCCGTTTTGTCAGCACAGGGCTCTACCGCATAGTGCGCTGCCCCAACTATTTCGGCGAGGTGCTTATGTGGACCGGCAGTTTTGTTATCTGCATCGGTGCCTGCTGCACAGCCGGGCAATGGGTTATAGCATCACTCGGATACATAGGCATCGTATATGTAATGTTCAGCGGCGCCCGCCGTCTTGAGCTTCGCCATCAGGAAGTCTATGGCAAAGACCC